>CAWDPB010000034.1:0-5512 GCA_963804075.1 uncultured Acidobacteriaceae bacterium
TGGCATCGGTGATCTGCTGGGTCAGGCGTTTCTGGCCTTCGGCAGAGATGCTCGCCGGATACTTTTTCGTGGGGCGCAGAAACGGATCGGACTCGATAATGCCTTCGCACTGCCCCGGCAGCTTCTCAATCAGGAATCGAACCGGCATCAGCTTGTCCTTCATGCCGGCGCGCAGCACTTCAGTGGTCTGGCTGAGAACGCGCGGAATCTGGTGCAAACGGGAAATGTAGTCCTCATACTGTTTCACCGTATCGAACGGCGCGGAAAGCGGCAGGTCGGCGAGGCTGGTATGGATGCCATTCTGCTGATTGACCGGCATCTCATACTCTTTCAGATTGAAATCGGCGATGCGCTGCTTCAGAACTCGAACCAGCAGGTCGTGCGACAGTTGGTTCTGGTCGGAGAACCCATCCGTCGGGATCCCCTCCAGCCGGGAAAGAAACTCCTCGTTCGTCTTCTCTCGCCGAGCAATAGCTTCCAGCGAATATTCGGCGAGCTTGTCGTTATAGCGGTAGTCGCCAAAGGCGGTGGCCCGCTCAGGAAAGTTCCGGAGATCCGATTCGTACTGCTCTTCGAAGAGAGCGTTCTGGAGGAGATCCGGTCGGCAAGTGGCTTCATGTCTGTGCACAGATCGAACCGCATACGACAGCCACGAACAACAAAATCTGGTTTAGGCGCATAGTTTAGGCAGCCTACCACGAAAATGGGGCAGGGAAGAGGTTGATCCAGGCACGTGACGAGGGACTCTGCTTTTACCATTGCCGAGTGTTTGGCGCGACAAGCCACATCGGCAAGACGCAGTCGCATCATCCCTCTTGCCCGCACAGCGAGGTTCCACCCGCATCTGAAAACCAAGCGCGTGAGTGCTATAGAATGCAGATGTTGTTTGCGATTGCCCGGATGGCGAAACTGGCAGACGCACGGGACTTAAAATCCCGGGTCCTTAACGGGACGTGTCGGTTCAATTCCGACTCCGGGCACCACTCAACCCCTTGAAGGATGGTTCGTGAGGCAAAGGTGCCAGCGACGGCACCGTTTGCTCACTTCCCGTCTTTGATGGAATTACAGCCGGATTCTGTCCAAACTCAAAAGCTCACACGCTCTCGAGCACCAGCTTGAGGTAGTCCCAGAAACTCTGCACAGAGGAAATCTCCACGCGCTCATTCGGGCTGTGCGGATCGACGATCGTCGGCCCGAACGAAATCATCTCCATGCCGGGATACTTCTCGCCAATCACGCCGCATTCCAAGCCAGCGTGCATGGCAATCAGCTTGGCCGGTTCGCCGAAAAGTTTCTGGTGCACCGCCTGAAGCTTGCGCACAATTTCGCTATTCGGCTCCGGTTTCCACCCCGGATATTTACCTGTATGCTCCACTTCGAACCCGGCCAAGCGGCTCACCGTCGCAACCATGCGCGCGGCACTCATCATGCTGCTTTCGATCGGGCTCCGCTGACTGGTAACAATCTCCACAACATCGCCCTTCGTGGTCACCGTCGCCAGGTTGGTGGACGTTTGAACCAGGCCAGGGACATCCGGGCTCATCGCGATGACTCCATGATGCAAGCTTGCGAGCAGCGCAACTGCTTGTTTCGCATCTGCCGCGTCCAGCACCTTCTCCGGACGTTCGGCTTTCTCAACCGTGATTCGCAGTCCGGAATCGAATCCTCCCAAGTCAGCTCTGGTATCCAGCTTCGGCTGTGGCTACGAGCGATTTCAATTCACTTTCGCGAGAAGAGTCGGCAAGCACCAGGGCCGCCGCTTCGCGCGGAATCGCATTCTGCGCGCTTCCACCGTTGATCGCGGCGATTTCGATCGGCAGGCGATCCAGCAGGAACTGAAGGACACCGCCGAGGATCCGCAGGGCATTGCCGCGGCCTTGATGGATATCGACACCGGAGTGGCCACCCTTCAGTCCAGACACCTTGATGCGCCAGGCCGATCCCGGGCTAGCAGGACGAAGCCCGACCTTGCGCCGAGCCGTCGTTTTGATGCCGCCCGAGCAGCCGATACAGAGCGTTCCCTTATCTTCGTTGTCAAGGTTGAGGAAATACTTGGACTTCAGCACGCCACCGGGGAACTCCGAAGCGCCCGTAAGCCCAGTCTCCTCGTCAATGGTGAAGGCGAATTCCAGTGGACCGTGGGCAATGTCATTGCTCTCCATCACGGCCAGCGACGCGGCCACGCCGACTCCGTTGTCGGCGCCTAGGGTCGTGCCATCCGCCTTCAGCCAGTCCCCATCTCTTACCACTTTGATCGGATCGGTATCGAAGTTGTGCGCCGTTCCCTCGTTCTTTTCACACACCATGTCGAGGTGGCCTTGCAGCAGCGCCATGGGTGCCCCCTCGCGTCCCGGCCGCGCAGGCTTCCGGACCACGAGATTGCCGGCATCGTCCTGCACGGATTCCAAGCCCAGTGTTGCGGCCAGCGTGCGGATGTAGTCTCGCACCGCCGCTTCCTTGGTAGAGGCGCGAGGAGTGGCCGCCAATTTGTCAAAGTGCTTCCACAACGCTTCGGGTTCCAGGTTCGCAAGTGCAGGTATCATGACACGCTCCGTAGGATTAAACGTTACCAGCTATCCTACAGCGCGACAGGAAATACCGGCGCGGTCTCGCCTCGAATCTGCTCTGTAGCACGCTGACAGCCCGGTTAACACCGCGCTGAACACGGCATACAACCCAGCCTGAAAACTTATGATGGAAAGGAATGTTCGTGGGATCCGCAGCCTATGCTGCTTCCGGCCGCGAGTTTGCCTCGAAGCCTTCGCGGCGCGTGTTTCTTAACGCTTGCAAAGCGTACATAGCGTCGTCGATGGCGGATTGTTCCTCGATGTGGTCCCCCGGGAGTATGAAACAGTTCGCGCGCCCGCAGAACGAGTGCCCACTCCGCCGCTGCAATTCGCTCGGATAGCCGGGCGGTATCCGTCTCAATAAGAGCGGCACGATAGAGATCTCGCCATACATCCCCAGTGACGAGCGTGGAAACAGGTTCGCCTTGCATTGTTTCACCCGGATGTTTTTGCATCGTAACAAGGGGCTGAAAACCGAGCCATACGGAAGAAGCTGTAGAACCTCATCTGTCGTGCGCGCGACACGGCTCAATAGAACACAACCGGAGAGCGATCGCCGCCTGGCGAAGCCGTCTTTTCTTACGACACAACCACCTGTGACGGAGATCACTGCGGGAGGTGTTAACGCGGACGAGAATCGCCGCATTCTGCCGGATTCAATCCGGCACATGGAAGTGCCAAGGAGCTCCGCATGGCTGCGACCACCACCCCGAACAACATCTCCAATCTGCTTTCCACTGAAGAAGAATATCCCGCGCCGAAAATTGTGACCGACCAGGTTCTCACCAAGAACTGGAAGGCCGAATTCGATCGTTCCATTCAGGATCCCGATGGTTTCTGGGCGGAGCAGGCAAGCCAGTTCACCTGGACAAAACCGTGGTCGAAGGTGCTTGACTGGGACGGCGTGCACCACAAATGGTTCGTCGGAGCCAAAACCAATATCACCATCAATGCCCTCGACCGCCACGCCAAATCCGACCGCTGCAATCGCGCTGCCTTCATCTGGCTCGGCGAAGACGGGACGGAGCGTGTTGTCACCTATGGGCAGCTTTATCGCCAGGTTTGCCGCTTTGCCAACGGCCTGAAGTCGCTGGGCCTGGTCAAGGGCGACCGCGTGTCATCTATATCCCCTGACGCTCGAGGGCGTAATTGCCATGCTCGCGTGCGCTCGCATCGGCGCAATCCACTCGGTTGTCTATGCTGGTCTGGGCCATACGGCGCTTCGCGATCGCATCACGGATGCCGAAGCCAAGGTCGTGATTGCCGGCGATGTGGGATACCGCCGCGGCAAGGTCGTGCCTCTTAAGCCGATTGTTGACGAAGCGCTTGACGGCGTCGAGTCGGTGCAGAAAGTGGTCGTCTTCTCGCGCCAGCCGATCGAGCTGCGCGGGCGCGAGATCGACTTCGCCAGCCTGATGAAGTTCCCGCCCGAGTGTCCGGCCGAGGAGATGGATTCCGAAGACCCGCTCTTCCTGCTCTACACGTCTGGTTCAACCGGCAAGCCGAAGGGCGTGCTGCATGTGCATGGCGGCTATATGGTCGGCACCACGTATCACCTGAAGAGCTACTTCGACGTGGGCGAGCGCGACATCTTCTGGTGCACTTCGGACATCGGCTGGGTGGTCGGACATTCCTACATTGTCTATGCGCCGTTATGCGCGGGCGTAACAACACTATTCCGCGAAGGCGCCATCGACTATCCGAACCCGGGCATCGCGTGGGAGATCGTCGAGCGTTATGCCGTCAGCAAGATTTTCACAGCGCCGACCGCCCTGCGCATGTTCATGCGCTTCGGCGAGCAGTATCCGCAGAAATACGACCTGACCTCGCTCCGCGTTCTGGCCTGCGCCGGCGAGCCTCTAAATCCCGAGGCCTGGCGCTGGGCGCAAACCTATCTGTGCGGCGACGGCAAGTGGGGATACGTGATCGACAATTGGTGGCAAACCGAACTCGGTGGTCCCGCCATCGGAACCCCGCCGACCTATCCCATGCGCCCCGGCAAGTGCGGCGTCTCGGTGCCGGGGTCGGTGGCCGACGTCGTTGACGAGCAGGGCAAGTCCACGCCTCCCAACGTTGGCGGGCGCCTCGTTCTGAAACGTCCCTTCCCGCACATGCTGCGCACGGTTTGGGGCAATGCCGGAGCGCTATGAACGCGACTGGCAGGTGATTCCCGGCTGCTACATCACCGGCGACGTGGCCTTGAAAGACAAAGACGGCTACATCACGGTGTTGGGCCGCGCCGACGATGTGCTCAACGTTGCAGGGCATCGCATCGGAACCGCCGAGGTGGAAAGCGCGCTGGTTTCGCATCCTGCAGTCGCCGAAGCGGCAGCCATCGGAGTTCCCGACAAACTGAAAGGTGAAACCATCAAGTGTTTCGTGCAATGTCGCGCGGGACATAATCCATCGGAGGCACTTGCGGCGACGCTGATTGAGCACGTCCGGCGCGAACTCGGCCCCATCGCGACGCCATCGTCAATTGAATTTGTCGCTGGCCTCCCCAAGACGCGCTCAGGGAAAATTCTGCGCCGTTTCCTGAAAGCAAAAGAAATGGGTATCGATGCGGGCGACGTTTCCACGATGGAGGGTTAAGTAACCGCCGAGACGCGGAGAGCGCAGAGGCAAGACATTCTGACAGAGGCTCGGGATCGTTCATACCCTTTTTGCCGGCCAAGTTTCAGAGCCTGTCACACTCTGCGTTCTCTGCGTCTCGGCGCAGATCTTGCCTATTCGCCCACGCCCACAATCGTGACCGTCCCGCGCGGCGCTTCGTGCGAGCCGCTTTCAGGCTCCAGAGTCACCGCAAAATTCTTGGCATCCACTCCCTCCGGCAGCGGAGGATTCACTACCATTGCGCTTCCATGCACGTCCGGCTTGAACAGTCCCGCGGCGATCGGTGGGCCGCCGTTGGCAGGGAACAGCCACAGCTCATAAATCTTCTCCGG
>CAWDPB010000035.1:0-43519 GCA_963804075.1 uncultured Acidobacteriaceae bacterium
GTTCGCGTACGTTGCCGTGCCAATCCCAAGCGACAAGAGCGGCCATGGTTTAACAGGGCACGCTGGCGATCGGCTTGTTCATGCGGCGGGCGAATTTGCGAACGAAGTGTTCGACGAGCAAGGGAATGTCTTCGCGCCGCTCACGCAGTGGCGGAATGAAAATGGGGAAGACGTTGAGACGATAGTAGAGGTCGCGGCGGAACTGATTGCGCTCACCTCCTCGGCGAGATCGCGGTTGGTGGCCGCGATCAGGCGGAAATTAATTTTCAACGTCTGGGTTCCTCCAAGCCGCTCGAATTCCTGGTCCTGGAGGACGCGGAGGAGTTTGGGCTGGAGATCGAGTGCGATCTCGCCGATTTCGTCGAGGAAGATTGTGCCTTTGTCGGCCAGTTCGAGGCGTCCGATCTTGCGGCGCACGGAGCCGGTGTATGCGCCCTTCTCGGCGCCGAATAATTCGCTTTCCAGAAGCCCGGATGGAATGGCGGCACAATTCATTTTGATGAAGCTGTTGTTCTGGCGCTGACTCAGGCGATGGATGGCGCGTGCCACCAGTTCCTTGCCGGTTCCGGTTTCGCCGAGCAGGAGGACGGTGGCGTCGCAGCTGGCAACGCGGCCGGCGCTTTCCATGACGGACCGGAGAGCCGCGCTGCGGCCGACGATCTCCTCGAAGCCCAGTTCGCTATCGATTTCCTGCTCGAGATAGAGTTTTTCCTCGGTGAGTTTTTCCTTGGCTTCGCGTAACGCTTCGCTGACCTCGTGCAAAGCGGTCACGTCTGTGCTAATGCCGACGAGGCCAGTGACGGCTCCGTCCGAGTCCGTTGCCGGCTCGATCCTGGTATCGAGGTAGAGGCGCCGGCCACCGATCATCACCTCTATTTCATCCCGGATCGCTACTCCCGTTCCAGAACTCGCGCTGCGGTTTCCATCATGCTGACGCCAGCCGGCGAGCCGAAGAGTTCATAGGGCGTCCTTCCCAGCTTCTCGCTCATGGGCAACGGAAGCTTGGAGTTGTAGATCCATGTGAAGCGCAAATCGCGGTCCAGGTTGAACATCGTGGTCGGGGAGTTCTTCAGCGCCGACCGGAAGCGCTCCTCGCTTTGGCGCAGTTCCGCTTCGGTGCGCTTGCGGTCGGTGATGTCGGAGTCGATGCCGATGGCTCGCAATGGCCTTCCCTGTTCGTCTTTGAATACCTTCCACCGGCCGTCAATCCAGTGCACGGAACCATCGGGCCAAATGATGCGCCATTCTCCCGCTACGCTCCCAGACTCGGCGGATTCTGCGATCATATGCTCAACGTGCTGCCGGTCTTCGGGGTGAATCAGGCTGAGAAACTCCGGAATGGACTTCGGTCCGGCTCCCGGCAATAACCCAAGCATTTTCTCCGTCTCGGGTGACCAGTAACCCTCGCCAGTCTGCATGTTGCGCTGCGAAGCTGCCGATCTTGGCTGCCTCTTGGGCGAGGCGCATCCGCTCCTCGCTCTCACGCAACGCCTCCTCCGCTTGCTTGCGCTCGGTGATGTCGAGGGCAATCCCGCGTATGCCGGCGATCTTGCCGCCGGAGTCGCGAACGGCTTCGCGCTGTATAAGGGCGCACACCCTGCTTCCAATCGCGGAACGAAACTCCACCTCGAATTTGTCGTTTTCTCCGGTGGCGAGGAGTTTTTCGTTCGCGCGGGTAAGCCTCTCCCAGCTTTCGGGTGCGAAGAAGCGCTCCATTCGGCTAAAGGTCCCGAGCTCTTCCCTGGGGTCGACACCGAGGAGGCGATACATTTGCTC
Organism: uncultured Acidobacteriaceae bacterium; assembly: GCA_963804075.1. Taxonomy (GTDB): domain Bacteria; phylum Acidobacteriota; class Terriglobia; order Terriglobales; family Acidobacteriaceae; genus Acidiflorens. Next base: position 1,777 of record CAWDPB010000035.1, read on the forward strand.
GGACCAAGTGAATGTGTCCGTCTTGAGATCTCGATACCAGCTTCCGATGCGGCCCAGCCGCTGCGCTTCGCGGAGTTCGGCTTCGTTCTGCCGCAGCGCCTCCTCGGTGCGTTTGCGATCGGTGAAGTCTTCCGCGAAGATCACAATGCCGCCGATCTGGCCATCGGAGTCGTGCCACGGGTCAATTTCCCACCGTAACCATTGCACGGAACCGTCGGCGCGGATAAAGCAGTCATTTTCATCCCGGACCTTCTTACCTGCCAGTCCGCGGCGGTGGGCTTCTTTCCAACGCTCAGGGATTTCAGGGAAGACGTCGTAATGGGAGACCCCACGCAGATCGCGATCGCCCAGTCCATAGTCGGTCCGAAAACGTGGACTCACGACGAGGTAGCGCATCTCGCGGTCGAACATCGCCAACGCCGCTGGCGCGTGCTCGACGAAGAGCCGGAACCGCTCCTGGCTCTGACGCAGCGCATCCTCGGCCACCTTGCGTGCGCTGATGTCACGCGAAATGGCCACCACGTATTCGCGATCCAGCAGTACGCACTTCAGGCTCACTTCGACCGGGAAAGTAGTTCCGTCTTTGCGCCGGTGGACGCCCTCAACGGACACGGATCCCGACTTCCGCAACTCCTCGCCTACCCGCGCAACTAAAGTGGGCGTAACTCCCGGATCAATGTCGAAAACCGTCATGGTCAGGAGTTCTTCCCGCGTATAGCCAAGCTCAACACAGGCCCTTTCGTTTACATCTAGAAAACGCAGAGTTTGGGGGTCCGTGACTTCGATCGCATCGTTCGATTGGTCGAGCAGCGTGCGAAAGAGCTTTAATTCGCGGAGCATCGACTCTTTTTCGCGATCGGCATGTTCCAGCCTTGCATTTTCTTCGTGTAGGGCTTCTCTGGCATGCACACGGCCGGTAACGTCGTGGGCGATGCAGCGCACGACTGGCTTGTCCCCTGCCTTAGTCCGTAAGGAGCTGTGGTATTCCCAGTAGCGCCGTTCTCCGGCGCGTGTGAGCAGGGCGACAATGCCCCGCGATTCGCCGTTGGACTGGACCTCACGCAGGTATTCTTCGCACCGCGAGCGGAACCTGGGGGAGACCAGCTCCCGGAAGGGAGTTTGAAGAATTTCCTCCGTCGTGAAACCCAGGAGGCTGGCCGCCGCCGGATCAACCGACAGAAGGAGGCCATCAAGGTCGTGCATGCAACGCAGCTGACGAATGTGTCCGAGGAAATCGGGATTGCGGTTTGCGCTTGAGACAAGCTCTAGCTGAGCCGGACGCGACTGGGGGGGTGCTGGAAGAGAGGCGGACTTGTTCTCCCGAGATTGAAACGTCATGACTCAATACCTGCACAATTGCTCAAGCGCGATTCGCACCCGCATAAGATCGAGGGCGGCTGCCTGTGGATTTATCCACTAGCGTCGCTAGCGGGTTACCGTTTGAATTGGGCCGATAGCTGGGAAAACTTCCTGGGCTCGGACTGTCGCTGGACCATGCAGAGGGGCCGTTGCGAGCGAAGGTCATACTTCCTGGTCGCTCATCCCCCGCTGAAACGCGCAATTATACTATGAAAATCATGGGCCGTGCCCGGAATCGCGCATATTGGCAGTGGTCAAGTTTGAAAAGGAAGCGAGCCAAACGCGCGACTAATGCGTCGCAAAAACCGCGACGCGACGCCCACCCCATGATGCCAAAACCGGGCATGATGGGGGCCCCGGTTAGGGCGGCTCGCCAGATCCCTTCGACTTCGCTCAGGGCAAGCTCCTCGCTGCGCAAATCGCTGCTTCGGGATGACAATCAGATTGAGCCACAGCAATATTATGGGTGTCGGATAGATAGTCGCCCGACGAAAACGGGGAGATCAGCCAGCACATTCGGGCTGTGAACGAATCATCACTCCCATATTTTTCAATGACTTACAACCATTCACTGCCACATTTCGCCATTGACCATGATTTTTCATCCTTTCCCTGCCTTCTACGTGCCTAAACAATCAATGTTTCAATAGGATAACCGTGAGCCATTCCACGCATCGAAGCTTCCAGGTTTCTTCGTGGAATTCCTTTTAGTGTCGGGTTCCGCGGCATTGACCGGAGAGACAGCAACGGGGAAAGTTCTAACTGAGAGTTGAGAAAGCGAGAGCAGAATGCACAAGCCGATTAAATATGTAGAGAAGGCCGTTACAGTGGCTGCCACTGGCGCATGGGCCGTCTTCGAACGCCTGAACCGCATTGCTCCCAATACATCGCCGACTCCGCAGTGGTCCGACAAGCCGCTGCTAAAGTCTTATCAAAAGTCCAAGCCCCCTCTCGGTTGGCCCCGGGAGACCGATTCGCTGTGCCCGCGTTGCGTGCCGGAGATTCGCCGGCAGATTATCGAGGGCAAGAAGGATTACCGTATCCTGTTGCGGGAAAAACCGGGCGAGATCAAAGCCCGGGTGATCGAGCGGGACGGCCAAATCCTGATGGTGAAAGACTGCCCGATTCACGGGCACTTCGAAGACGTGATGTCTATCGATCCGGGCTTCTTCCAGCATCTGGAGCAAATGTTCCCCGGCAGGGATATACGCGCTCACAACGATGAGAAGCTGCACAATCACGGTACCAGCACTATCCGGCACGGACGAGGGTCGGTCCTCACGATCGACCTGACTAATCGCTGTAACATGATGTGCGATCCATGCTTCATGGATGCCAACCAGGTTGGATTCGTCCATGAACTTACCTGGGACGATATCAAGACGCTGCTGGACAATGCGATTTCCATTAAACCGAGGCGGCAGATGTCGGTGCAATTCTCGGGAGGCGAGCCGACCATATCGCCCTACTTCCTGGATGCCGTCCGCTACGCTCGCGAGCTGGGTTACAACAGTGTGCAGGCCGCGACCAACGGCATCGAATTCGCGAAGAGCCCGGGGTTCGCGCGGCAGGCGATGGAAGCCGGGATGCGATACGCCTACCTGCAGTTCGACGGCGTCGGCAACGCGGCTAATTCACATCGCTCCGTCGGCAACCTGTTCGATGTGAAACTGAGGGCGATCGAGAATCTGCACAAGGCGGGCTGTGAGATCGTTCCGGTCACCACGGTCATCAACGGCATTAACAATGAACAAGTGGGACGAATCGTTCAGTTCGCGCTCGACAATCCGAAGAAGATTGGCTTCCTGTCGTTCCAGCCGGTATCGTTTACCGGCCGCGACGAAGCGATCACGGATGATCGCCGCACGGCGCAGCGCTATACGCTGGCGCATCTGGCGCACGATGTTAAGAACCAGATGGCATGGGCGAACCTGCCCGCGACTGGTTCCCGATCAGCTTCATGTCGACGTTCAGCGACTGGGCCGATTTGATGCACTCCGAAGACGCGAACAACAACTGGGGACAACTCTCTTGTGGCTGCCATCCGAACTGCGGCACGGGCATGGCAGTGATGATCGACAAGGAAACGAAAGAAGCTGTGCCGGTGACGGCATTCCTGAAGGGCGACCAACTGGGCAAAGATATTGCCAAAGTGAATGACGCGGCGCGCAGCAAGTTCTGGACGGTTGTTGGCATGGCGCTGGTGCTGATGAAGAACTACGATCCGTTCAAGTCGCCGACGCATTTCAAGATGACGGACCTGCTCAAGAAGTTCGACAAGAACTTCAATGCCACGGGCAAGAACTATGGCAAGGTTGGACCGGACCGGACGATTGACGACGTGATGAAGCGCCGTCAGGATCGGTGGAACTTCCTGTTCATTGCGGGCATGTGGTTCCAGGACCTGTTCAACTACGACTTCCGGCGGACGGAGCAGTGCATTATTCCGTATGCGACGCAGGAAGGCGAGATCAGCTTCTGCGCCTACAACACGGGCGTGGGCTGGCGGAACATTATCGAGAAGATGCACATGACGGCCACGCTCACGAAGTGGTACGAAGAGCACGGGCGGCACGAGATCTTCGCGGGCGGCAAGAAGGTCAACATGGAAGATAAGGAGCACGCTCTTTATCTCCGAGAAGAAATTGTGACTAACGAAGTGCAGCACGATCTCGACAAGCTGGGCATTGCCAAGACGGCGCGCGAAGAAAAGACGCGGGCACGCGATGCGAAGCTGGTCGCGTCACAGAACGCTGAAAAGCGGGGTGCGGAAAAAAATGATGCCGCTTACGACGCGCGCATGGCGCAGCTTTATCGCGAAGTGGTGCTGAAAGAGAAGCCGGCGACGTCGAATGAAGCAGGATTCATTCCTCTGGGCGCGATTGGCGCAGCGAATGGCAAAGGTAACGGACATAACGGGAACGGCCTGCACGAGATTCAACCGGCGAAGCAAACCGAAGAGATGGCGGAGCCGGTCGCGGGAGACTAAGGAGACAGTTTTAACATTAGGGGCCGCTCTTCCGAGCGGCCTTTTTGTTAGGACTCCTGACGGCCCATCAGACCTGCGTGAGAGGTCGAGCAATGCTTGACGTTGTTCTGAAGCGGTTCGAACAACCCGATAAGGTGCGGACCTTCGAGAAAGGTAAATTCGAGATTGTCCGCCTCGGCGGGATGACCATCGGCCGGGCTATCTATGAGCCGGGGTGGAAGTGGTCTCTTCACGTCGGACCGGGTGTTGGAGCGTCCCGATGTAACGTCGAGCACGTTGGGCTTGTGGTTTCCGGCTGTGCGACGGCAGCCATGGAAGATGGCACGATTCACGAACTGCACGCCGGCATGTTGTTTCATATTCCGTCCGGACCGCCGGGGCACGATAGCTGGGTGGTGGGCGACGAGCCGTACGTTTCGCTTCACTTTCTTAGTGCGGAACAGTACGCAGCCAAATAAACTCTCGTTACACATTGAAATCCAGGACTGACCCCTGCAACAGAGCAGATGAAACCGATGAAGCGCAGCTTCATCGAGCGGCTCTTACGTTTCGGAGGTGTTGAGCCGCCGTAAGAGCTATCCTTGCTCGATTATGGCCGAGATCAAGCAAATCCGCGAGGCATCGCTACGCGAGATTGCGTTCGTGTTTCTGAAACTCGGAACCATTGCCTTTGGCGGGCCGGCGGCGCATCTGGCGATGATGGAAGAAGAGTTTGTTCGCCGGCGGCAGTGGATTACGCACGTCGAGTTCCTCGACCGGTTGGCAGCCGCGAACCTGATTCCAGGGCCGAGTTCGACCGAGGTTGCGATCTTTGTTGGACATCTGAAGCGTGGCTGGCGCGGGCTGATCGTGGCGGGCTCGTGTTTCATTATTCCAGCGGTTTTGATTGTCTCGGCGATCGCGTGGGCATACGTGCGGTTCGGTTCGTTGCCCCGCGCGCATGGCGTGCTCCACGCGATCAAGCCAGTAGTGGTCGCGATTGTGATACAGGCGCTGGGAAAGCTGACGCGTACGGGCGTGCGGACGCCGCTGCTGGCAGTGGTCGCGGTACTGGCGGCTGTACTGAGCTTGATTGGAGTGAGTCCGGTAATCGTGCTGCTCTTTGCAGGAGCGATTTCGGCGGCGGCGCTCGGGATGAAAGACCGGCTGCTGAGCGCGGGGACGCTCGGAACCCCAAAGCTTCTGGCGGCCGGACTCGTTGCGGTAACGACTGTGGCTGCAGTCCCAGCCGGATTGTTGCGGCTATTTCTTTCGTTTCTAAAAGTTGGGTCGGTGGTGTTTGGCAGCGGATATGTTTTGCTGGCTTTCCTGCAAACTGAGTTCGTCGAGCATCTGCACTGGCTGACCGACCAACAGCTGCTCGATGCGATCGCGGTGGGACAGTTTACGCCGGGACCTTTGTTCACGACCGCCACATTTATCGGATACATCGTTGCAGGCTGGCGGGGCGCGGCGGTGGCGACGGTGGGAATTTTTCTTCCCGGATTCATTCTGGTGGCGATCAGCGGGCCGGTGATTCCGCGGCTGCGGCGGTCGCCTGCATTTTCGGCTGCGCTAGACGGCGTGGTCGCGGGATCGCTGGCTTTGATCGCGGTTGTGGCCTGGCAACTGGGGAAGGCATCGATTGTGGACTGGCCGACGCTGGCGATCTTCGGAGTCAGCTTGATTGCTCTGCTGCGATTTCGGGTGAACTCAGCGTGGCTGATTGCGGCGGCCGCGTTGGTGGGGCTAGTGATGCGATGAGGCATGCTGGGCGAAGATCCCGATCATTTTCGAGATCTGCGCCGCAGCCAATCCAACCGAAACTAGAATTTCTGCTCGTCGGCCGATGGGCCGTACAGGGCCGGGACGGGCACTTTGAGCAGGCGGAAATACATGGTGAGCTGTCCGCGATGGTGAATCAGGTGGTTGAACACCATGCGGCGAAGCACGTTGGCGCGCGGCTCGCGGAATAGTTCCTGTTCACCCATCAACAAAGCCCATGGTTTAGCGTAAGCGGCATCATCAGCAGCGGCTAGAGCGGCACGGGCTTCGGCGCGATTCTTGTCGAAGACTTCGAGCAGTTCCTTACGATTGGCGGGTTCGGGCGGCACATAGGCGCCGCCGCCAGCCGGAGAAAGGTCGAGCGATTCCTGCTCCATGGTGATCTTGGCCCAATGTGGCAAGGTGGCGATGTGGGTGGCCATCCAGCCGAGCGTGCCCGATTTTTCATCCGGTTTCCAGGAAAATTTGTCGTCGGGGACGCGCTCGAGGGTGCGACGCGTGCTGTCCATTTCCATATCGAACTCGGGAAGCAGGGTATCTTTGACGGGCATTGTGATTCGTTCTCCTATGGGGGCAATCGGTCTGTAGTTTACAAAAGCAAGCCGGGAGTTTTTGGATTGCGCAAATCCAAAAGTCCAATTACAAACTACAGATCGCAACTCACTGATCTCTGACGCCGCAATTTTACCAGCAGTCAGGGCAAATGAGTCCGGAGTAGGCGACGGGGTAGTGTCCTGATTCGCATTTTCTTCACCACGGAGGCACAGAGTCACGGAGAAACCCTCAAACTGCAAGAAACGGTGGGGAAGGCCTTGCCAACGCTTAGTCTTCTCGGTGTCTCCGTGCCTCCGTGGTAGAAGTCAAAATTAAGGACACTACGCGCGAATTGGCCGCTCAGGGTTATATTTCTCGGTTGGCGAGGGAGAGGTTAAAATAGGGGATTCCATTATGCAGCCTATGCCCGCTGGGCTACCCGAGGGGCTGGCGCGGAGCGGATCGCAGCAAGGACAACTGATTCTTGGAACCTATCGCCAATTCGCCGCAACCTGGCTTTAAGCCACCGGGTGATCCCCGCGCGCCTGCCACGGGCGCATCTTCGTGGCGGTCCGCGAACCAGAAGTTGATCGTGGAATCCTTGCCGTCGTCTTCACTGCGGCCGAGGCCTGCGAATCCCGTGTATTGGCGTGTGGAAGGCAGTTTGCTTGAGCTGACGACGATCCGGCCCATTGCATTCTTTACCTGGAATAGCCAGACGTTTATTGCCCGTGTGGTGCGGCGCAGCCTGGTGCTTTTGATGGCGCTGCTGCGGCCGTTTCTCTATGCGACGAATCGAGTGGCGGCGACGCGAATTGTGCACGCAGTGCTGAGCGGTGTAACGCGCGACCGGCTGGATTTGCTGGGCGAGGAAGAGTTTGAATACAAACTCAAACCGCTGCTCAAAGAAGAAGGAGTTCGGCAGCTGAAGGCTTTGCAGGCGACCGGCGCCAACGTGGTTCTGGTGAGCCAGGGGCTGGATCACATCATGCGGCCACTGGCGCGGCACTTAGGCGTGCGGTGGATCGTCGCTAACCGGCTGGATTTTCGCGACGGAGTCGCTACCGGCCGGATGTTAAGTCCGGTGATTCGTCCGCGTGGAATCTTCGCCCGCATTCGCGAGACGGGCCCGGATGGGCAACAGAGCACGGCGCGCTGGGTTCGCGCGCTCGGGTTTCGCGGGCCGAAGGAACTGGCTGCCGCGATCGTTCCGGCGGTGCGAGTGGAAGCGCCGCGGGTGCGGCCGATTGTCTACTTCGACGAAACGCGGCATCCAGAGCGGTTCTCGGTGCGCAAGGCTCTTGGCGGAAAGCGCGTATTGCTGATCGGCGTAACTGGCTTCATCGGCAAGGTCTGGCTGGCGAATACACTGCTTGACTTGCCCGAGATTGGGAAGCTGTTTCTCCTGATTCGCGGGCAAAAGGCGAATCCGGGGCAGAAACGCTTCGAGAAGATGCTGGAAGAATCGCCCGTTTTCGATCCCGTCTTTGACAAGTACGGAGACCGGCTGCCAGCGCTGCTGGCGGAGAAGGTTGAGGTGGTAGAGGGCGATGTATCGCAACCCGCGATTGGCTTGGAGCCCGAGGTGGCGGCGCGGCTCGGCCGAGAACTCGACCTGATCGTAAACAGTTCAGGGCTGACGGATTTCAATCCCGATCTGCGGGATGCAGTCGCGGTAAATGTCGATTCGGCATACCACTTGGTGAAATTCATTCGCGGATCGGACCACGCTGCGTTGCTGCATCTTTCGACTTGTTATGTCGCGGGGCAGCGCGATGGGCGGGTGAGCGAGCGCGTGCGTCCCAATTACACGCCCGCCGGTGTGCCGGCCTTTGACGCGGAGAGAGAGTGGCGCGAGCTGCACAATCTGCTGGAATCGGCCGAGGCGCGCGCGGAAAGCCCGGAAGTTACGGAGGAACTCAAGAGGCAGGCCCTCGAAAAAGAGCATGCGTCGAAAGAACTGAGCGGGCAGGCGCTTGAAAACCAGATCTACAAAAACCGCGTTCGCTGGCTCAAGAATTATTTGACGGAAGAAGGCAAGAAGCGGGCTACTCGCCTGGGCTGGCCGAATACCTATACCTACACCAAGAGTCTGGCCGAGTCGCTGATCGCGAAGTACGGCGATGGCCTGCCGATTGCGATTGTGCGCCCGGCGATTGTCGAGACCTCGGTGGCGAAGCCGTTCCGCGGATGGAATGAAGGCATCAACACTTCGGCGGCGCTGTCGTATCTGCTGGGCACTTCGTTCCGGCAGTTGCCTTCGAACGAACGCAAGCGGCTTGACATTATTCCAGTGGACGCAGTTTGCGCGGGCATGACTCTGATTGCAGCGGCGCTGGTGGAACGGCGGCACGATCCGATGTATCAGCTGGCCACATCGGTGACGAATCCGTGTGACATGGGCCGTTCGATTGAGCTGACCGCGTTGGCGCACCGGCGGCACTATCGCGCCCAGGAGGGTCTGGAATATTGGCTGCGGCTGCGGATGGATGCGATTCCGGTATCGAAGGCGCGGTATAACCGGATGTCGGCGCCGGCGCAGCGGATGATTGTGCAAAGGATTCAAGCGATCATGTCTCCGTTGCCCATCGCAAAGCCGTTGGCAAAAGCGGAACGCAGTTTGCAGCGCGTGGAAAAGCTGATCCAGCTGTTCGAGCCGTTCATTCTGCTCAATGAGCATGACTTCGTGGCCGATAATGTCGAGAGGCTTTCGCAGGCGCTGGTGACGGAGGAGCGCGAAGCGTTCGGCTATGACACAGCAGGGCTCGATTGGTGGGAGTATTGGATCAACATTCACATTCCGGCGCTGCGGCGGTGGACCTATCCGCTGATCGAAGGCCGGCCGCTCGAAGCGCGCGAGCCGCGCGTGCTAACAATGCCCGACGTCCGGCACGATCTGCAACCCGGTGCTGGCGACGGAAACGTAAACCGCGTTAATACGGGGACGAACGGAGTCACGTGGCGATATTCCTGACCGGATCGACCGGCTACATCGGCGCGCACGTCGCGGCCAATCTGCTGAGCCAGCACGATGCGACTTTGAATCTGCTGGTGCGGGGGCGCGACGCCCGCGAAACGGAGGTGCGGCTTTGGGAGGCGCTCCAACTGCATCTGTCCTTTCCCGAGTTCTACGAATATGTGCAGGCGAAGATACGGATTTTTCGCGGTGATCTCACAGCCCCGCAATTCGGGCTGGAGCGCGCGGATTACGACCGGCTGGTACACACGACGGATTCGGTGATTCATTGCGCGGCGTCGTTGAATCGCAAGTCGGAAAAGTCCTGCATGAATGTAAACCTGCGCGGGACGCTGGAAGTGGTCCAGATGGCGCGGCAGTCGCAGTATTACCACGGCCTGCGGCGTTTCTCGAATGTGAGTACGGTGGCGGTTGCCGGCAAGCGTTCGCATGAGATTGTGACCGAGGACCGCTCGATAGAGTGGGAGCGGTCGGATTACGATCCTTACGCGCGCACGAAAAAGTTTTGCGAGCACATGGTGCGCGAGTTGCTGCCGGATGTCCCGTTGACGATTTTCCGCCCCAGCATTGTGCTGGGCGACAGCCGGTATGCGCAGACCACGCAGTTCGACATGGTGCGGTCGTTTGTGTTTCTGGCGGGATTGACGGTGCTGCCGTTTCGTCCGCACGACAAGATCGATATCGTGAACGTGGATTTTGTGGCCAGCGCGATTGCGGACTTGCACATGAAGGAGAGCCCGGCGTACGACACTTATCATCTTTCTTCGGGCAACGATTCGCAGACATTCCGCGAGTTGACACGTGCGCTGGCGAAAGAGCAGAACAAGCGCGGGCCGCTGTTTATGCCGATTCTGGTTGGGCCATTCAGCTCGGCGGTGCGTCTGCTGGCCGAACGCAAGGGGTCTATTGGACATGGCGCGGCGCTGATGAAAGTGTTTCTGCCCTACTTAACCTGGAACACCGTGTTTGACAACACGCGAGTTACAACCGAACTGGGACGCAAGCCAGCGCCATTTTCCAATTACAGTCTTCCGCTGCTGCGCTTCAGCCGGGAGCATAATTTTATGTATCCATATCAGGAGTGGCCCGTGTCGACGAAAGCGGGGGGCGCGTCGGGCGGATCGGCGGGAGGTTCGGCCGCATGATGGACCTGATGCTGGAAGCTTGGGTTTCTGGAATTGTCGAAACCAAAAAGCTGCAATGGATGCTCGGCCGCGGCGAACCCTGGAAGGCGGGTGAAAAACTCAAGCTGCTTTTTGCCGGCTACAACGGCACGCGCAACACCGGTTCCGATGTGCGTGTGGAAGAGATGCTGCGCCAAGTGCGGCGGATTCTCGGGCCAGACCGCGTCGATCTAACGATGATGACGTTCAACTTCGATCGCTCGCGCGGCTATTTTGAAGGAACATCGCAGGTGCGATTGCCAGATATTTTCCCTCCTTTTCTGGCGAGCGAAGTGCCGAAGCATCACGGCGTGGTGGCATGCGAAGGATCGATGTTCAAGTCGAAATTCGCCAACGCGCTGGCCACGATGATGATTGGATCTCTTGGGATTGCGGCGGCGGAGAACAAGCTCTCTGTCGGCTATGGCGCCGAAGCCGGGCAAATGGATCCGCTGGTCGCAAAAATGTGTGCACGTTTTTGTAAGAACTCGTTGGTAATTACGCGCAATGAGGAATCGCGCACCATTTTGCGGGAGCTTGGTGTGCCCACCGAGCTTGGGACCGATACCGCTTGGACATTCGAGCCACTAGGCGCCGAGTACGGACAGAAGGCGTTGCGCGATGTTGGTTGGGATGGAGCCACGCCGGTGCTGGTGGTGTGCCCCATCAATCCGTTTGAATGGCCCGTGAAGGCGTCCATTGGCAAGGCCGCGCTGCATAGCCTTACTGGAGCCTACAAAGAGAGCCACTACCGCGGGCCGTACTTCCATAATGCCGGGCCAGAGGCCGACAGGGCTTACGAACATTACCTCAGTTCGATTGCGAAGGCGGTGGCTGCCTTCCGACAGAAAAGAAATGTCTTTGTGATCATGGTTGCGACCGAGCGGCTGGATGCACGTCCGTGCAAGCGTATTTCGGAGAAGCTCGGCGGCGTTCCGGTGCTGACGTCGGAAGAATACAATATGTACCAATTAGTAAGTATTCTGCGCGCTTGCCGGATGATGGTTTCCTCTCGCTATCACGGAATTGTGACGTCGATGCCGGCCCTGGTGACATCGGCGGGAATCACGATGGACGAGCGCATTCGCAATCTAATGAACGAACGCGGGCACAAGGAATTGCTCATGCACGTGGACGATCCGGATTTGGAGGCTCGGACGCTGGCGGCGCTGGAAATCCTGGACCGCGAGGGTGAGCGGATCGCCGATGGAATTGGGCGCACGGTTGTGCGCAATCTGAAACTGATGGCGCGCATGGGTGTGTATTTTGAAGAGGAAGTGCAGCGGCGGTACCCGGAGTTTCCGACGCGGCGAGGCGAGTGGGGTTGGGAAGACTACCTGCCGCCGATGAGCGAAGGACTGCGGGCCTTGGTGAAGGCGTACGGGTAGAAGAGGGCGCGGGCGGCCAGTTGCGCTTATTCGTGCGCGAGACTCCGGGATCGAATTTCATGTCATTTCTCGAAGAAATATTTCTCAGCCTGGAAAAGAACCGTGATGCCGTTGTGCTGCGGGAGTTCCACGAAGGCGGCCCGGCGGCCGTTACAGCCCATCAGTTGCTGGCGCACATGCAGGCGGCGCGTGCATACCTGCGTCGGTTGCGGTTGAAGAAGGGCGACCGCTGCGCGCTGCTGGCGCACAACTCCATCCGCTGGGTAGCCATGGATCTTGCGATTATGGCGGAAGGGCTAATTGCTGTGCCTCTGTATGCACGGCAGTCGCCGGCGGAACTGGTCGCCATGATGAAAGATTGCTGGCCATCGGTGATTGCCTGCGGAGAGCAGTCGCTTGCCGAGGCGATCATGCAGGAATGGCCGGAAGCGCCGCCGTGCTTCCTGTTCGACAACGTTTTCACCAAAGAACGTGGGCCGGTCGACAATGGTGCGCCGGTTGTCGCCGATCAGGACGTCGTTGCCGTCATTTACACATCGGGTACGTCCGGCGAGGCGAAGGGCGTAATGCTGAACGCCGCGAATATTAGCCACATGCTGGGCTGCACTTCGGGCCGGCTGACTCAGCTCATGAAGGGAAGGGCGATGAAGCCGCAAGCCGCGCAGGATGCGGTTTTTCACTATCTGCCATTTTGTTTTGCCGGATCGTGGATTCTGTTGCTGACGTGTCTGCTGCGCGGATCGAAGCTAAGTTTGAATACCGATCTTGCCAGAATTTCCGCCGATATGCGATCGGCGGCGCCCGATTACTTTCTGAATGTTCCGGCCCTGCTCGAGCGCATGCGCAAGGCCGTCGACGAACAGCTTTGGAAGACGGGTGGCGTGGCATTGAAGATTTACAGCAAGGCAAAGGGTGCATGGGCGCGCAGCCATGAAGGGAAAAAGCGCGTCGGCGACCAAGTTTGGCTGAGTTTGGCCAGCCGGTTGGTGTTCCCCACGATTCGCAAGAAGATGATTGGAGATCAGCTCCGTGCGCTGATTTGCGGATCGGCTCCGCTGAATATAGACACGCAGCTGTTTTTTATGATGCTCGGCATCCCTGTGTTGCAAGTGTATGGGCTGACGGAGACGACGGCCATCTGCACCATGGACGATCCCGATGGAAAAGTAATTCCGGGCCGTGCGGGGCCCGCGATCTCTGGCATTGAAATGCAGCTCGCGGAAAATGAAGAGATTGTTGTGCGCGGGCCAAACATTTTTCCGGGATATTGGCAGCGCTCTGCCGAAACGGCGAAAGTGTTACGTGACGGCTGGTTTCACACCGGCGATCAGGGAGAAGTGGATGCGAACGGCAATTGGAAAATTGTCGGGCGCATCAAAAATCTGGTTATTCTGGGATCGGGACACAATATTGCGCCGGAGCCGATTGAGGATAAAGTGTTGGAGCAGTTGCCGGATGCGAGCCAGGTCGTGCTGATGGGCAACGCGCGCGGATATTTGGCGGCGCTGATTACAGGCAAAGTGAGCTGTGAAAAGGCGCAGCAGGCGCTCGATCTGGTGAACTCAGCGCTGCCGCATTACAAACAGGTCCGCGCCTTCCACCTGGTGCCGGAGCCGTTCACGGTGGAGACTGGTCTCCTCACGGCAAATGGAAAACTCAAGCGTGATCTGATCGCGCAGACATTCAAGCGCGAGATCGATGCCATGTATGAAACGGCGAATCCGGCGGCGAAGACGGCATGAGAGACCACAAGGGAAAGACTCTTTCGTGGCAGTTGGTGAATGGCGCGATTGAACTGACGCTCCATCGCGAACCCTGCAACGAAATTGGATCGCTGATGCTGGAGGAGTTGGAGGAATTCTCGCGGGCGCTCCCTGAACTTAGCAGAGACGCGCACGCGCTAATCGTGCACTCGGCCCAAGCGGCGGGATTTTCAGCGGGCGCGGATTTACGCGAACTGTATCAACGCGGGCAGGGGATGAAAAAGGGAGACGCGGTGCGCGGCGTTCGCGATTTTCTGGAGCGTATCCATGCGGTAATGAACACGATTGACGCTCTGCCGCTGACGACGATTGCGGCTGTTCACGGCGTGGCATTCGGCGGAGGATTCGAGCTGGCGCTGGTCTGCGACATTATTATTGCGGATCGCATGGCGCGGTTCTGCTTTCCCGAGTTGCGGCTGGGGCTGATCCCTGGGTTCGGAGGAATTCCGCGCCTGAAGCGGGATTTGGGGAATGCCGTGGTGCGCGATCTGCTGCTGACCGGGCGCAGCTTCAACGTGATGAAGGCGCAGCAGATTGGGCTGGTCAGCCAGATTGCGGCCGAGGGCGAAGCGTTGCGAGTAGCGCGCGCAACGGCCAGTCAGGTAGGAAAGTTCGATCGGGCCACCGCCGCTGCGGCGAAAAAAGTTTTAAAGCCGATTCCCTACGAAGAGTTGAAACAGGAAATAGACATTTTTTGCGACTTATACTCGCGGCCGGCCGTCGAAGAAGGGCTGCGCAAATTTGTGGAGAATGAAGGACCGCAGCCGTACTTGCCGTGAATTGGTGATTTCGTAATTTGTTGATTGTGTAATTTCCGTAGATCAGGGACTAAACATACGATGCCCACAGCCGAGCGCACTTTGGATGAAATCCTGAATCTCGCCGCAAACCACTTCAAGGTGGCGCGGGAGAAGCTTACGCCCGACGACGACTTTTTCAAGACGCTCGGGATTGACAGCCTCCAGGCGCTGGACTTGCTCACGCGACTGGAGCAGCACTTCCGTATCGAGTTGCCGGATTATGAACTGCAGGGCGTGTCGGATTTCCGCACACTGGCGCAAAGGATTCAAGCGCGGCTGTAGGCAATTTACGATGTCGGCGAAGAACCCACTTCTGCAATTTGACTTCTGCCTTCTAACTTCGTTTACTCTGTGTCACAGCACTTAAGCGAACTCAATGCTCGATCTTCGTCAATACGCCAGCCTGGGTGCGGCTCTGACGGCTGCGCTGGAGCGCTGGCCTAACGAAACCTGCCTGATTGAAGCCGATCGCGACCGCGAGAAGGTCCGGCTTACCTATTCCGATTTCAAGGAAATGGCACGCCCACTCTGCCGTGCGCTCGAAGACGCCGAGTTCAAGGCGGGCGACCGGGCGGCGATCATCATGACGAATCAGTCGAAATGGCTGATTTCGGCCTACTCGATTTTCTTTTGCGGCGGCGTACTAGTGCCGCTCGACTACAAATTATCGGCGGCCGAACATTTGCAGTTGCTCGCGCATTCGAAGTCGCAATTTCTGGTGGTTGAGTATTACTTGTGGCGGGCGATTTCGCAGTCACCGGAGTTCGCAAAACTGGCAACGCGTGTGGTGCTGGTGACAGAGGCGCCTCCCGGCGCAGATTTGTACGGCGCGTATCGATGGGAAGAGTTCCGGCGGAAAGGCGATCCGAAGTTTGTGGCGCGGCAGCGCGAAGATACGGCGTGCATTGTGTATTCGTCGGGAACGGGCGGGCGGCCGAAGGGATGCGTGCTCACCCACGATGCCTATCTCGAGCAGTGTACGGCGCTGACGGCGTGGTACCCGTTCTGGCCGGGTGTGCGCTACCTGAGCATCCTGCCGACGAATCACGCCATCGACTTTATGGTCGGCTTCATTGGGCCGTTCGTGTGCGGAGCGTGCGTCGTGCATTTGCGCACGCTGCGCCCCGAGTTTGTGCGCGATGCCTTTGTCCGCTATCGCATCACCTACGTGAGCCTGGTGCCGATGGTGCTGAAAAACCTTGAGCGCGGGCTGCGGGCGAAATTCGACGAGTTGCCTCCGAAGAAGCGCTGGATGCTGGACCGGCTGATTGGGCTGAATCGGTTGTTGACGCGAGGCCGGCCACGGGTGGCGCTAAGCCGGCGTTTGATGCCAGAGGTGCACAAGGCTTTTGGCGGCGAGTTGCTCGCGTTGATTGTGGGCGGAGCATTTACCGACCCCACCACGATGCAGTTTTTCTACGATCTCGGAATTCCGGTCACGTGCGGATACGGACTGACCGAAGCTTGCACTGCAGTCACGCTCAACGACCTGAAACCATTTCGCGCGGATACGGTCGGCAAACCGCTGCCGGAAACCAATGTGCGCATCTTAAATCCCGACGGGGATGGCATTGGTGAAGTCGCAGTGAAAAGCCGCGCGGTGATGTCGCACTATCTCGACGACGCCGAACTGACGGCGCAAACCATCGTCGAGGGCTGGCTGCTGACGGGCGATCAGGGACGTTTTGAAAAGCACGGCCACTTGCAGCTTTTTGGGCGCAAGAAGAACATGATTGTCACCGAGGGCGGGAAGAATATTTATCCCGAGGATATTGAGTCTGTGTTCGATGGACTGGCGGTAAAGGAATATTGCGTATTTGCGGCGAACTATCTGTGGCCGCAAAAAGCACTGGGCAAGGAAAAAGAAATGCTGGTTCTGGCATTGAGACTGGAGCAGAATCAGCAGTTCGACGACCGTTTACGCGACGAGATCGTGACGAGGAACCGACGCTTGCCGGATTTCAAGCGGGTGGGCGGATATTTTGTGTGGGAAAAGGACTTTCCGCGGACCGCCTCGTTGAAGATCAAACGCGGAGAGCTGGCGAGTGAAATCGGGGTGGGCGCGAAGCGGGAGAGCGTGACGCAGATTTAGCCGGCCTTTCGGCAGACGTGAGAATGGACGAAGTTTTTCTTGGCATCATCAATCCGGCGGCGGGCGGCGGGCGTTGCCGCGAGCTGGTTGCGGCGTCGTTGGCTCGGCTGCGCTCTGCCGGGATAGCGATCGAAACGGCGGAGACTAGCGCCCCGGGAGATGCGACGCGCCTTGCGCGGGAGGGCTACCGGCGCGGCTTTCGCAGGTTTCTCGCTGTGGGCGGCGACGGGACTTCTTACGAAATCGTCAATGGCTTGTTTCCAGATTGTCTGGCCGGCGCATCGGAGGATGACTCCGAAATTCCCACGCTCGGCTTTCTCCCTCTCGGGACGGGCAATTCCTTTCTGCGCGACTTCAGCGATCCCAAGGCTGCCGACCACGGCTTGGAATACGCCATGCGGGCAATCGAGGCGCACCGGTCGCGTGGGTGCGATGTTTTGCGGCTCACGCACAAAGGCGGAGAGCTTTACTTCATCAACCTTCTTAGCGTGGGATTTGCGGCTGACGTCGCAACGCTTCGGCATCGCCGGTTCATGAGATTGGGGCACGCCGGGTACCTGCTTTCGATTTTTCTCAGTCTGGCGCGCTTGAAGCGCCGTCCGTTTCCGGTACGTGTGAACGGCGAAGGTGAGTTTGACCGGCGCCGCTGCCTATTCCTGACCTTCAACAACAGCAAGTTTACTGGCGGCACCATGATGATTGCGCCCGACGCTCGCACCGATGATGGACTGATCGAATATGTGCGCTGGGGGCCGATCGGGCGCTTGGGGCTGATCAGGAATCTCCCGACGCTCTACGATGGCGCACACACGCGGCATCCCCTGGCTGAGCGGCATGCCGCCTGGCGAATCGAGTTTAAGTTCGATGGCCCGGTGGACGTGATGATCGATGGGGAAGTGCTGACTCTGGATTGCCAGGCGATTGAAGTCTTGCCATCGCCGCTGCGGGTTGTAGTTTGACGCTGCGGGCGAAAGTACTCGTGATATAAGAAGTCGATATCCATCTTGGTGTGCGGGCTTATCGCAGAACTATATGTCGCAACAACAAAAAGAAGAGAAACGGGAAACTACTCGTAGCTCGAGCACTTGGGCGCGGCGCGCGACTTACGCGGTACTGATCCTCGCTGCTTTCGGGCTGGCCTACTATCTTGGCGATCGCACGCAGCACAGATACGACCGGTTTGCCCGCTGTTTGGGCGATCGCGGCGTGAAAATGTACTGGAGCCTGGTGGTGTCCGCATTGCAAGGAGCAGAAAGAGGAGTTCCTAAAGTCGTTCAAGTACGTTCCGTACGTGGAGTGCGGCGTGCTGGGTGACATCCATAAGCAGACACAGGTTTGTAAGGATGCGGGCATCGTTCATTATCCGACGTGGCAGTTTCCGCCGACGGGTGAACGGGAGGAGCGCGTGTTCAGCCTGGAGGAATTGAGCGACCGGACCGGGTGCGACCTGCCGTGAACCGGTTTGCGGCTTGGATGATGAGCGTGGTTGCCGTTCTTGCTATTTGCGGTGTCGCGGTGTCGGCAGTATCGCTACAGCATCATTTTTCCAAGTCAAAGACAGCATATTGCGACATTGGGGAGGCGTTCAACTGCGATATCGTCAACCGAAGCGAATACTCGTCGATCCTCGGTATCCCGGTGGCTCTGATTGGAATGCTTGGCTATGCGGCCCTGGCGGGCTTGGCGACGATATATCGCAACCGGCGTGAGGCTCCAGCGCTGTTATTCGGTGGCGCGGCGGCAGGATTTGCGTTCGCCCTCTATTTGACGTATGTCGAAGCGCACATTCTGGGAGTATGGTGCATCCTCTGCTTGAGTTCGCTTGCTTTAATTTCCACGACGACCTTGTTATCCGGACTGATATGGTGGTGCCGCTAGCGTTGGTTAGACAATTCCGCGTTCTGTAGTTCCTTATTTCATGCCCCCACGCACGCCTCGAAAGACGACGACAAAACGCGGGTCCGATCTTGCGCCCGAACTTGGCGTGCCGGTTTCTCGCGGGAACTTGTGGCTGCATGAGCTGAAGAGCCGCGTGTTCGGAAACACTCGGCTGTTGCGGGTTTGGCTGCCCCCCGACTACGACGGATGGGGCGCGACGCGCTATCCGGTTCTCTACCTCAACGATGGGCAGAATCTGTTCGAGGCGGCAACGTCGTTTGCGAGCGTTCATTGGCAGGTAGGCGAGACTGCGACCCGTCTGATCGCCGAGAAGAGGATTCCTCCGCTCATCGTTGTCGGGATCGATAACACGGGCAGGAGCCGCATGCGCGAATTTATGCCCTACAAGTCGCGCGACCCTAGAGTCCTGCACCCCGCCGGACATTGCTATCCCGAGTTTCTTCAAGGCGAGGTCATGCCGCTGGTAGAAGAAAGATACCCGATTCTTCGAGGGCCGGAAAATACAGGTATTGGCGGCTCCTCGCTGGGCGGCTTGATTACGCTCTATACGCTCATGGCTGCACCGGAAGTGTTTGGCGAGGCGCTGATCGAGAGCCCATCATTGTTTGTGGCCAATAGAAAAATCCTGCAAGAGAGCGCCAATTTTCGGGCATGGCCTGCGCGCATGTACCTCGGGATGGGAACGAAGGAGGCTGGCAATGCGGAGAAAGACGCGAAATTCGTCGCCGATGTGCGCGACCTGGCCGCGATTCTCTCGGCTGCGGGTCTAGACGAAACGCGGCTGCGGCTCCGAATTGAAGATGGCGCGCGACACACGGAAGCAGCTTGGGCTGCGCGCTTTCCAGAGGCGCTGGAATTTCTTTATACAGTGGCAAGCTCCTCCTCGAATGTTCGCTCGCGTCCGGGGTCGCAGCCTCCGGGCACTCGGGTTTAATATTGGTGTTCTCTACGACAGGGGGTCGTTGATGAAGTTACGCGGATGGGTGTGGTGTGCTCTCGTTGCTGTGATTGCAGTTTGTTCGGCAGCTGCGCAGCCGTATAACGAAGCGCAGTTCAAAGGAATGCACTGGCGCGGCATTGGCCCTTATCGCGGCGGGCGCGTGCTGGCGGTCACGGGAGTGGTGGGCAACCCGTTCACCTATTACTTTGGCGGCGTTTCGGGCGGCGTGTGGCGCACCACCGATGGCGGCGTGAGTTGGCAGCCGATCTCCGATGGCAGCGTCATCTCGTCGATCGGCGCGATTGCAGTCTCGGAATCGAATCCGAATGTGATCTATGTTGGCACGGGAGAATCCTGCCTGCGCGGCAACATCTCATACGGCGATGGAATGTACAAGACCACGGACGGCGGCAAGACCTGGACGCACATTGGCCTGAAAGATACGCAGCATATCGCGCGTCTGTGGATCGATCCGCGCAATCCCGATCATGTTTTGGTTGCCGCGCTGGGACATGCCTACGGGCCCAATGCCGACCGTGGTGTTTTCCGCACCAACGACGGCGGCAAGACGTGGGACAAGATACTCTTCAAAGACAACGACACCGGTGCAATCGATCTGGCCGTTGATCCGCAGAACTCCAACGTGATGTTTGCCGCGCTTTATCAAATACGGCGTTCGCCTTGGAGCCTGGACAGCGGCGGCCCGGGCAGCGGCTTGTATCGTTCAACCGACGGCGGAAACACCTGGAAGCACCTGGAGGGCAACGGCCTGCCGGAAGGTATTCTGGGCCGCATTGGCATTAGTGTTTCGGGCGCGGATTCGAATCGTGTGTATGCGCTGATCGAGTCGAAGGAGAGCGGCTTGTACCGCTCCGATGACGGCGGTTCGAAGTGGTCGCGGGTCAACGACGATCAGCGGCTCACGCAACGCGCATGGTACTTCACGCATATTTTCGCCGACCCGAAGAGCGCCGATACCGTCTACATGCTCAACACGGGTGCGTTCCGCTCATCCGATGGCGGCAAGACGCTGGAGTTGCTGCCAGCTCCTCACGGCGACCATCACGGGTTCTGGATCGATCCGCAGAACCCGAATCGCATGATTAACGGGAACGACGGCGGGGCGACAATCTCGGTAGACGGCGGCAAGAACTGGTCGACTCAGTACAACCAGCCCACCGCGCAGTTCTATCACGTGGCGGCGGACAACCGTTTCCTCTATCACGTCTACGGCGCGCAGCAGGACAACTCGACGATTGACATTGCCAGCCGCACCGATGACGGATACATAGGACGCCAGCACTGGGCCGACGCCGGCGGGGGCGAAAGCGGATACATTCAACCCGATCCCGAGGACCCAGATGTGATTTACGCCGGCGCCGATGGCGGTCCAATCACTCGCCTCGACCGCCGCACCAATCAGTACCAGGACATCACGGTATGGCCAACGGATAACTCTGGCCACGGTGCTGAGGATCTGAAATATCGCATGGGCTGGACCCAGCCGATTCTAATTTCTCCTCACGATCCGCACGTCATGTACACGACCGCCGAGCGCGTCTTCAAAACGACCGACGAGGGCAAGAGCTGGACCGTAATCAGCCCCGACCTCACGCGCAACGACAAGAGCAAGCAGGTTTCTTCAGGCGGCCCGCTGACCAAGGACAACACTTCGGTCGAATATTACGATACGGTATTTTCCATCGCCGAGTCGCCCGTCCAAAAAGACCTGCTGTGGGCAGGTACGGACGATGGGCTGATTCATATTTCGCGCGACGGCGGCAAGAATTGGGCTAACGTCACGCCGAAGGGGATTCCGGAGTGGAGCCTGGTGAGTATCATCGAGGCCTCACCGCACGATGCCGGGACGGCCTACGCGGCGGTCGATACCCATAAACTCGACGATTTCCATCCCTACATTTACAAGACCACAGACTTCGGCAAATCGTGGACGAAGATCACGAACGGTATTCCTGACGGCGCATACACGCATGCCGTTCGTGAAGATCCAG
The DNA here is from genome assembly GCA_963804075.1 of uncultured Acidobacteriaceae bacterium. Lineage (GTDB taxonomy): Bacteria > Acidobacteriota > Terriglobia > Terriglobales > Acidobacteriaceae > Acidiflorens. Next base: position 23,457 of record CAWDPB010000035.1, read on the forward strand.
TGCGCAAGAACCTGTTGTATGCGGGTACGGAGACCGGCGTTTATGTTTCGTTCGATGGAGGAGCGAACTGGCAATCCCTGCAATTGAATCTGCCGAATTCGCCGATTCACGATCTGATCGTTAAGAACGACGATCTGGTTGTGGCGACGCACGGGCGTTCGTTCTGGATTCTCGACGACCTGACGCCGTTGCGGGCAGCGACCGCGCAAGCGGCAACAGAGACTACGGTTTATAAGCCTCGAGTGACCTACCGGCTGCGCTGGCCGGATTCCTTCGAGCGGCATCAACCTGTGGGCGAAAATCCGCCGACCGGAGCAATTGTGTACTACTACTTGCCCTCGGCTCCGAAAGGCGTGGTGAGCCTCGATATCCTGGACGCGCAGGGCAAAGCTGTGCGCCACTTCTCGAACGAGGAAAAGAAGGAAGCCGAAACGCCGCCCGAGTGGCCGGACCAGACTCCTCCGGAAGAGAAGATTCCAACGAACGCTGGACTGAACCGCTTTGCCTGGGATCTGCGGGCGCAGGGCCCAACTCCGCTGGCGGGCGAGCCGGGGGCCGAGTTCCGCAATCGTGGTGCGATGGTCGCTCCGGGCGCATACCAGGTGAGGCTCACGTCGGAAGGAAAGTCCTACACCGCGCCGCTGGAGCTGAAGATAGATGCGCGCGTGAAGGCATCCAGCGCTGACGTGCAAAAACAGGTTGAGTTAGGCGGCAAGATTGTAACCGAGGTTTCGCAGATTCACGACGTAGTGGGAAAGATGCGCGAAGTTCGAACGCAGACGCATACGCTGAATAGCCGTCTGGGCGGCGATCCACGTTATGCGCAACTCATTGCGGCTGCAAAAGACTTCGACAAGAAGAGCTTCGACGTCGAGTCGCAGTTGGTGCAGGTGAACGCAAAGAGCTCGGAATCGACGCTGAACTATCCCGTCCTAATCGACGAGAGGTTCCATTCGCTCCTTTCCATGGTGGATTCAGCCGACGCCGCCCCGACCGCACAGCAGTATGAGGTCTTCGCCGAACTCGAAAAGCAGGCACAACCGCTGCTCACGCAGGCGCATGAATTGATGACCAAGGAATTGCCAGTGCTGAACGAGATGGTGAACAAGCTGAACATTCCAGCGATCTACGTGCCGGAAGGGAAGTAGCGAGCGCAAGCGGGAACGGATAGTGACGTAGCGCTAGTGGGGCGCCCGTTCAGTGGTGAACCGGCCTGGGGTGTTTTGGCTCGTAGAGGCCAATGCGGCCGCCGCCGGGCAGAGTGATCTCGGTCAAACTGCCCCAGCGTTCTTCTTTCGTATCGCCGCATGGCACATTCTTTTCCCGGAGAAATTTCTTCGTCGCTTTCAGGTCGTCGCACATGAAAAACAGTTCGTGCACGTTGTTCTTTTCCGAAGGATGAAACGCGGCTTCGGCGGGAGGCAGAGCGAAGATCAGCCAGCCATGGCCCGCGTCCACGGACGACAGCTTGAGAACGTCGCGAAAAAACTCGCGATCCGCTTCCGGATCCTTGCTGTAGACGACTACGTGGGCGCCGTTAATCATAAGCAGAGACCTCCCTCAGATACATACTCCTGCTTTGCCCTCTTGGCCTAAGAGGCATTTGTTGGTGTGTTCCGTTGTTTGGGGCGGCTGCTACACCTCGTCGCTGAGACAATCAGCGATCTCCTTCTTTATCAGGTGCCCGCCAAGGAACGACACTATACCGAACCACGCGGCACAAGCGATCCCAACGAGCAAGAGCGGGCCCCCCGGCGCCGGCATAGTTCCTGCTACAAGGGAGCTGCACATAATCCAGAACAGTACCCACAGAAGTGCTCGGAGCCGGTTCACGCGAACATTAACTCGAGTAAGACCGTTCCCGTCCTCTTTGAATCGTAAGTTCACGCCGCTGACAAACGCGAACGGATTAAGGCCAACCCAGTTGCGGCGACTGTATAGCTTCGGCTGAATCCACCCAAACACAGCAATTGGAGTGCTCACGGAGGAAATAGACAGATCCGCAGCCGTATACCGAACGCCCTCCCTTGATAGTAGGCCCTCGATTCGCTCCGCCGCCCCGTGGGCGGGCAATTGGCAAACGAGTTCGTAGGTTTTATGCATCAAGGATGTTTCCCTGCGTGTAATAACCCTATCATTCCCCTGAAACCCCAATCGTCAACTCAGGGCGCGCCGTGCGCCTATTTCGCGATAACGCCGCAGGCGATGCGGTCACCGGCATTTCCCGCGGGATCGGTCTTGTAGTCGTCTGCCTTGGCGTGGATCACGATTGCCGTGCCGCCATTGCTGAAAAGGGAATGGCTGTTGTCGCCCAGATTCACGTCTTTGTTCACTACGCTGAATTTTGCTTTGCCGTTCGCGCCCACAGTGAAGTTGTGATTGTCACCAGCGTGATGGCCATCCGGATTCTCGAAGCCGTGTTTTTTTCCGTCCGGATTGAAATGCGGCCCCGCCGATTTGAAATCGGGAGCCTCGCACTTGGCGTTTTGATGAAAGTGCAGCGCGTGCTCGCCGGCAGGCAGATTCTCCAGATTGAGTTTCATCCCCACGCCGCCGGATTTTTCCTCCCACAGGGTAGCCGTCCCCACACTTTTACCCTGGGCGTCCTTGAGCTGAACAACGGTCTTAGCCACGCTCGTTTGTGCGAGAACGGCCAGGCACAACGAGACAGCAAGAGCCAACAAGAAGGTGTTTTTCATACGCGGATTATAGACAAATCGCTAAGAACATGGCGACCGAGCCTTCGGTAGAATGACCCCATGCCAGAATCGAAGGCGGACGCCGCAAAGACCCTATCCCAAGCAAGCCTGTTTACCGGCCTCTCTGAAAGCGAGATGGCGTTTCTTGCGCAACGGGCGGTGCCGCGCAAATATTCCGCCGGCCAGCTTGTGTTTTCGGAAGACGATCCATGTACAGGTATGTACGTGGTCGAATCGGGGCAAGTGCGCATCTTCAAGACTTCTCCGGGCGGGCGCGAACAGGTCCTAAGCATCGAAGGCCCCGGAGGCTCTGTCGCGGAGCTGCCAGTCTTCGATGGTGGAAACTACCCGGCGTCTGTCTCGACTCTGGAGGATTCGACATTGCTGTTTATCGCGAAGCAGGATCTTCACGCTTTGTGCCTGGCCCATCCCCAGGTGGCCTTGAAGGTGTTGCGCGTGATCGGAGCAAGGCTGCGCAAACTGGTCGGCATTATCGAAGAGCTTTCCTTTACAACTGTCCGTCATCGTCTGGCGGCTTTTCTCATTCGGCTGGCACGGCGCGAGGGCGAGCCCGTCAGCGGGGGAATTGCAGTCAGCCTCCCGGCCAGCAACCAGGAACTAGCGGCGCAGATTGGCACGGTACGCGAGTTGGTGTCGCGCAACTTAAGCCGCTTCCAGTCCGAGAAGTTCATCCAGATGGACGGACGCCGTGTCGTCATCGCGAATCTGAAAGCGCTGGAAGCGGAACTGGACGGAGAGTAGCCAGTACCCAGTATCCAGAAAATCACTCCAGTTTGATTTGCTTTCCACTGGCAACTGGGTACTGGCAACTGAGTACTGTCCCCCGTGACAAAAGTCATCGTCAGTCAATCCGCTGTCTCCTAGAGTGGTGTGTAAGAGGCAGCCTGTGAGCTGCGCAGGAGAAGGAGAATCCAGATGACTCTGACCGTGACCAAAACCGTGAGGGATTACGCTATCCAAACGCCCCAAACGATCCCCGTTTTTGAAAGGTTAGGGATCGATTACTGCTGCGGTGGCAATCGTCCGTTAGACGAAGCCTGCACCGCCGCCAACGTGAACCTTGACCAGGTCCTGAAGTCTCTGGAGGCCGCTGTCGCCGAACCCGCCCAGCCGAGCGCCCGGGAGTTGCGGTCAGGATCGTTGGCGGAACTCATTTCCCACATCGTTCGCACCCACCACGTATTCGTGCGGGGAAGGTCCCTGAAATCGAGAGTTTGATCGAAAAGGTGAACGCCAAACATGGCGCAAATCATCTTGAGTTGGGCAAGATTCACACCGTTTTTCATGGCCTGGGTGAGGAACTGATGGCCCATCTGATGAAGGAAGAGAACGTTCTGTTCCCGTATATCGAGCGCATGGAGGAGTCAGTTATTCAGCGGGAGCCGGTCCTGCCGCCGCCTTTCGGAACCGTCGCAAACCCTGTGCGCATGATGGAGCACGAGCACGACAACGCCGGCATTGCCCTGCGAGTTCTCCGCGAGACAAGCCACAACTTCACCCCTCCCCCCGATGCCTGCACCAGCTTCCGCGCCCTGTATACGGCATTAGAGAGCTTCGAGAAGGACCTGCACCAGCACATTCATCTGGAGAACAACGTGCTTTTCCCCCGGGCGATCGAGATGGAAACCAGCCAGTAGCGCGGGTAGGGCCGACCGAGCTTGAGCGTCGAGCCTTGAGCACCGGCTGCCGCCGCTTGCTCACGACTCGAAGCTCGCATTGTCCCCGCAGCCCATCTTTTCCTGCGCTTTTCTGCCCGCGCTGGCGCAGATCGCTCCCCAATGTGAAAATAGAAGTATGCGTAAACCTTTCTTCGCAGCGGTCCTATTGGCCGCCGGGACGATGTTGGTGGCCAATGCTACTGCCCAACAAACTCCGGCGGCAACGACACCAAAGACTCAAGAAGCGGCAGCCGGGGCGAAAGCTTCGTCCAGCGGTACGGCTCCGGAAAAGAAACCGGAATCGCCATTCAAGTCGCGCAAAGAAAAATTCAGCTACGCGCTGGGTATGAACATTGGTTCCGGCCTTGGAGCCAATCTAAAGAAGCAGTCCGTTGAGTTCGATCCGAAGCTGGTGGCGGAGGGCCTGAAAGACACGCTAACCGACAGCAAGACTCTTCTGACCCAGGACGAAGCGCAGGCCGTGCTCAAGGAAGTGCAGATGGCGGTCCAGAAAGAGCAGCAGGAGAAGATGCACCAGGCGGCGGACAAGAACAAGTCTGAAGGCGAAGCTTTTCTCGCCGCCAACAAAGGCAAAGAAGGCGTCGTGGCTCTGCCCAGCGGTATGCAATACAAGATTGTGACCGAGGGTACCGGACCGAAGCCGACGGCGAGCGATACCGTCGTCTGCAACTATCGCGGCACGCTGATCGATGGCAAGGAGTTCGACAGTTCCTTTAAGCGGAAAGAGCCGGCGAAGTTCCCTGTGAGTGGAGTCATCAAGGGCTGGACGGAAGCTCTGCAGCTGATGCCGGTCGGCTCCAAGTGGCAGCTCTTCATCCCGCCGAACCTCGCATACGGCGAGCAGGGCGTGGGAGCGGACATCCAGCCGAATTCAACGCTGATCTTTGAGGTCGAGCTGCTTTCGATTGAGCCCAAGAAAGATCAGGACAAGCCCAAGGCGGAAAAGATGGAAGACGAGAACGACCAGAAAGCCGCCGATCAAAAGTCAGAAGAAGAAGCCAGATCAACAATAGCGGTTGCCCGCTCTGGCATTTTGCGCAATAGCAGAAGCCCCATCCAGTGATTAGCCGGATGGCGCTTTTAGCGAGTGCGTGAGACTTGCTGTCGGCGCGGAGACATTTTCCGGAACTTCCTGGAATTAGCCTTTCGAAGAAGCTCGCCGCAGGGTTTACGCTCCCAGGTACATCACGTGGACGTAAGTTCCGAGCCGGACATTGTAGGCGAGGTACCAGCCGGGGTGATCTGGATCTTCGTAGATGACGATTTCGTCGGAGTCCCACAACCATCCATCGCAGAAGCCGATGTCATAGGGAGCTACCGAAGAAATAAATCCACCGAACCAGAAACGGTTCGGACCTCCGCCTGCTAGGCGCCAAATGTGGCTGCGGCCAAAGCCGCCGGTGAAGCGCCCGTGCTCCCACGGATGATCCAGGTGGTAATGCGCGTCGTTCGGGCCGGTATCGTGACCTACCCACGTCTTGCCGTGGTCGACGTGCGGAGCGTTGGGATGCCCTTCCTTCTCGCTAAAGTGCCGGTTTTCCTGGGCAGCAGCGGGAGTCTTGACCCGTGCCGGACCGTGCGCCGGAATATTCTTATGGCTGCCTCCGACTTCGCGGGCGAGCGCCTTCGTGAGACTGCGCTGCTGCTGCTGAGAGAGAAAATGCTAAACAGACCGTGAATACCCCAATCCACCTCTTCATTTGTTTGCCCCTCCTCATAAAACTTGCCCTACTCACACCGGAAATAACCCGACAATCGGCTCAATGTTTCTGTGGATTTTCGAGCGCCTCATTCTACAAGAATCTGCCGTCACATAGGATATGAGTAGAGCCAGATGTTCAATGGCGGCTCTCGCAGCGATTCTATTCGTAGCGCAAAGCTTCGATGGGGTCGAGGCGCGAGGCGCGAATGGCAGGCACCATCCCGCTGACCAGCCCAACTCCCGCCAGGATCAGTACCGCAATCACCAGCGTCATGGGATTAATGATCAGCCGGATGTCACCCGCCTCGGCATGTTTGGCCATGGCGCTATAAAGTGTCAGGCGTCCAACCGAGAGCGCAACAACATACGAAAGAATAATTCCAAACACGCCGCCCAGAAACGTAATGGTGAGCGCTTCGGCCAGGAATTGCAGGAAGATGTGTCTTCGACGTGCGCCCAGCGCTTTTTCAACTCCGAATTTCACGCGTGCGCTGCGTCACCGAGACAGAGCATGATGTTCATCAGGCCGACGCCTCCGATCCCGAGTGTAAGCGTGCCGATGAACATGAGCAGGATCTTCAGGCCGATGGTGGACGAGTTCCAGTTGGTGTACCTGGTCCATCAGATTGACGATGGTCACTGCTCGACGGTCGAGTGGGTTAAACCGGTGCTGCGTTGCCAGGACGAAGCGCGTCGACTGCTCGATCCGGCCGTAATCGTTGGTCTCGTAGTTGAACCAGATGGTGTCGAGGATAGTGCGTATCCTTCAAATCGCTCATGGTCGTGAACGGAATGTAGACGACGCGGTTGATGTTGTCGTCGCCAGCCTGCATCTTCGCCTTGAGCACGCCGATGACTTCAAAGCTGATGCCATCCACCCGAAGGCGTTCGCCCAGTGGGTTGCGTCCGGAGAAGAGCTTCTCTTTGGTTTCGGACCCGATCACGGCGACTCGCGCCCGTTGCATCTGATCGGTTGCGTTGTAAAAACGTCCTTGATCCAGATCGAGCGCGCGTATGTTGAATGTATTCGGATACTCGCCGTTGACGCTCATGGTGTAAGTGCGCGTGTCGTATTGCAGGGTTGCCTGCACGTCGCAGCTGGGTGTGATGTGGGTGATTTGGGGAATGTTTGTGGTAAGCAGGTCAACGTCATCCAGAGTGAGGCGAATTTTGCGCCAGCCTTTTGCCCTCCGGCCTGCATGGTAGAGCGGCCGGGAATCACGATGAAAAGCTTGGTTCCAAAATTGGCGAAGATGTTGGCGCACGCGCGGCCAAAGCCGTCGCCGTAGGCAAGCAGCATGACGACGGTCGCAATACCCCAGCCATGCCCAGCATGGTGAGTGCGGTGCGGCGACGGTTATGGCGCATCGCGTTGTAGGATTCAGATAATAAGTCGCGAAGCATGAAATTCGTGATGTAATTTCCGATTTGTAATTTACAACCGCAAAGATCCAACGTACTTGTTGCGTTGCAAATTACAAATCACAAAATACCAATTGTCAAATGCCTTCACTCCGACCGCAGCGCTTCCACCGGTTCCAGTTTCGCGGCTTTGCGGGCAGGATATAGCCCGGCAACCACGCCGGCAAGCGTGAGGCTGATAATTGCAAGCGCGGCGGTCTTTGGGAACCAGGCGTGGCGGATCGAATCCGCCCTGGCCATGCGGGTCGGGGATCAGCCGCCATCAAGGCGCATGCCAAGCCCATGCCGATCAGCCCGCTGACCAGGGTAAGCAGCACGCCTTCGGTAAAGAACTGGAGCATGATGCTGCGGTTCGTCGCGCCAAGCGCTTTGCGCAAGCCGATTTCGCGGGTGCGCTCGCTGACCGCAATCAGCATGATGTTGACCACGCCGATCGCGCCCAGCGCCAGCGTGACCAGCCCCACAGTGCCCAGGAACGCGTTCATCGCGTCAAAGATCGTCCCCATTTGTTTTGCTTGCTCGACCGTGTCCCAGCCTTCGAATGCATCTTCGTCATTGGGATCGAAGCCGTGGTTGCGGGCGACAACGCGGCGCGCCTCGTCCCGGGCCAGAATGTGATCGTCCGCAATGCTAGGCTGATAGTTGATGAAAGAAATCGCGTCGAAAGCCTCGTCTCCCTTTAGCGGGAAGTCGCTTCGCATCACCTGAAATGGAATGTAACAGCGCATATTGGTCGAATTATCGTCGCCACGGCCCACGCGCTTCAGGGTGCCGATCACCTCGAAGCGATATCCATTGAGCAGAATGAACGCTCCTACAGCAGGCCGACCGGGAAAGAGGTTGCGAGTCATCTCGTCTCCCAGCACGACCACATTGCGCTTCTGCGTTTCATCCAGATCGTTGAGCCATCGCCCCAGTTTGATGGGAAGAAATCGAATCCCGCTATATTGCGGTTCGGCGCCGGTAAGTTGTCCGCTGGCGCTGGCAAACTCGCTCACCGCATGCACATCATTGGTAGTGATCACTGGCGTGATGGCGCGAATATGCGGCGACTGGCTGCGGATGTCGAGATAGTCCTTGTAAGTCAGCCTGTACTCCCGAGCCGAATTCATGCTGCCCGCGACTGCCGGCGCGCGTCCGGGGAACAGGAACATGATGTTCTCCCCGTACTCCGAGAGTCCCCGCTGGTTGCCGGTTCGGAAGCCTTCGCCCAGTCCAACCAGTAGAAGCAGCGAACCTACGCCCCAGGCAATTCCGAACATAGTCAAAAACGAGCGCAGCTTATGTGCCCATAAGCTGCGGAAAATCTGTGCGAAAACATCGATGATCATCTGCATCGGATGCGCCGTTTCGGCAATTCTACAAGAGGCGGAATGACTTTAGGCCACGGCAGTCCCGCATATTTCGTTTCGCGGAAAGAGACAAAAAGGCGCGGGCTGATCCTCGCGCTAACGAGAACGCAGCCAGCGATCAGCAGGCCAACTGGTCGCGCGACAGCTTCAGGCCGTTCAGGTTGCCGAGCATGGTGACCGCGATCTGCTCGGTTTGGAAAAACTCCTCGGCAGTCTGGCGAAGCTCTTCGCCGGTCACGGCCTCGATTCGTGCAATCAGTTCGTCGAGCCCGTGGAAGCGGTCGTAGTACATTTCCTGCCGCGCCAGGTTCGACATGCGTGCCGTCGATGACTCCAGCGAGAGCATCATGCTGCCTTTGAGCTGGTCCTTGGAGCGCCGCAATTCTTCTTCCGGCACGGGTGTCGACTTCAGATTGCGGAACTCGGCCACTACGCTTTCCACCACCTTTACGGCCGATTCGCGCGAGGTGCCGGCATACACGCACATGGAGCCAGTGTCGCGATAGGGGTTCAGATCGCTGTAAATGGAGTACGCCAGCCCCTGCCGCTCGCGTATATTCTGGAACAGCCGCGAACTCATCCCGCCTCCGAGCAGCGTATTCAAAATGTAGGAGGCGTAGCGGCGTTCATGCGCCACGGGATGTGACGGAACGCCGATGCAGATCTGCACCTGTTCAAGCGACTTCTTATTGCGCAGATTGATGCGGAACGAAGTTTTCGGCGGGGGCGAAGACAGGCCATTTTTCGCCGGCTTTACGTGCTCGAAATGCTTCGCCGTCAATTCCACAAACTCTTCATGATTCAGGTTGCCGGCCGCGCACACGATCAGGTTCGCCGGCGCAAAATGATGGCCGTAGAAACGAGAAACCACCGGCCGCTCGAACTTCTTTACCGTTTCGCGCGTGCCTAAAATCGGAAGGCCGAGGGCGTGATCCTTCCAAAAGCTCTGCATGAAGATTTCGTGGACCAGGTAGTCGGGATTGTCCTGATCCATCTTGATTTCTTCCAGAATGACGCCGCGCTCGCGTGCAATATCGGCTACGTCGAAGACCGGATGCAGCACCAGGTCGCTCAGGACATCCATGGCGATGGGAATGTGCTCGTCGAGCACTTTGATGTTGAAGCAGATGCACTCCTTGGCGGTAAAGGCATCCATGTTCCCGCCGATAGAATCTACTTGCCGGGCAATCAGTTCGGCAGAGCGCGTTTCCGTGCCCTTGAACACCATGTGTTCTATGAAATGGGAGATGCCGTTCCACTCCGAATCCTCGTCCCGCGAACCGGTCTTGAGCCATATCCCGATCGAAACCGAGCGGATGTGCGACATCTGCTCGGTAATAACGGTCAAGCCGTTCGGCAAAACTTGACGACGAATGTTGCGGGTCTCTTTTACCATTATTCCTTTACCACCAACTTCCTTCCCACTAATTCTTGCTTTGAGGTTCGTATCCACGTACGGACAGCTAGGCGGGCCTGCTACTATTCTCCCACAATGCGAGGGTCGGTGACGGCTCGTAAATAAAGCGTGTGGTTTGTGCTACTTGCCGTGATTCATTGATGTTGATATTCGCCTTCGCAGCCCCGGTGGCTATTCAGAAAAGACAAAGCTATCTCACATAGATGATCTGGCCGCCCCGAATGGAGCGTACGACTTTGGCGAGGTTGCGGACGGCTCGCGGTAGGGTCGGCGTCAGTGGGCGAAGAGTAGATGCGCGGTACCGGCGAATCAACGGCGCTCCTCTCTCTTTTCTAAACCATATTGCGGCGTTACACTCGAAGACAGGAAAACGGGCTTTCATCGAATGCCAAGTCAGCCAACCAAAGCACTCTTGGGACTAGACCTCGGGGAACTTACAACTCTCGCGACTGAATCGGGCCAGCCCGGCTACCGCGGCCAGCAGCTATTCGATGCGGTGTATCGGCAAAGAGATCGCCAATCTCGATCAGGTCTCGACTCTGCCGCTCGAATATCGCGGCAATTTGGCAGAGCAAGGCTGGCAAGTTGGACTTCCGTTGATTGCGCGCCAGTTCATTTCGAGCGATGGCACCGTCCGTTATCTGATCGAACTTGCCGATGGAGAGACGGTCGAAACCGTCTGGATGCCCGAAGGCGATGGCGGAGAAAGCGGCGATGGGAGCGATGCTGGCGATGAAGTGGAGCCAGACGCATCAAGTGTCGGCGGCGGGGCTCGGCCCCGCCAAAGAGAGTCCTTCAACCTCTCTGACGACAGGATCCGCCTCATGCGGCACTGCACTCAGGCCTTCCAGCTTCAGCCGCGCCACCATCTGCGTGTCCAGCCAAGTGGGCTGCGCGGTGAATTGCAAATTCTGCTTCACGGCATTGCTAGGGGTAAAGCGAAACCTCGAGGCTGGCGAGATCATAGGGCAGATTGCGGCCGTGCTGCGCGATCGGCAAGTCGAAGCCGCCATTGCAGCGCGTCAACATCGTCTTCATGGGCATGGGCGAACCGTTCCTCAACTACGAGAATTTCATGAAGTCGGTTCGGCTGCTGGTGGCGGGCGTCGGGATTCCTGAATCTCGAATGACCGCGTCAACGGCAGGAATTGTGCCGCGCATCTACGATTTCGGCCAGGAGCCGGTGCGTCCCAAGCTGGCCATTTCGCTGAACGGATCGAACGATGCACTGCGCAGCGAAGTCATGCCGCTCAACCGCAAATGGAATCTGGAAGCGCTGATGAACGCCGCACACGATTTTCCTCTGCGCACACGCGAGCGGCTCACGTTCGAGTATGTGCTGCTCGCGGGCGTCAACGACTCGCCGGAGCATGCGCACGAAGTGGCGGACCTTGTGCGCGGCCTGCGGGCGAAGGTGAACCTCATCGCATTGAACCCCGGGTCGGAACTCCCCTACCAGACACCTGGACAGGAACGTGTGGCGGCGTTCCAGAAAATTCTTGTATCGGCCGGAATACCAACGTTCGTGCGCAGGCCGCGTGGGCGCGATATCTTTGCGGCGTGCGGGCAGCTCAAGAGGACGATCAAGATCGCACCAGCGCCGTAAGGCTACAGCGAAACTCTGGACCCTGCGGCCGCTCGCGCGGACTGCGCGGCCGAGGTGGATGCGATGGGTAATTCGATGCGGAACGCCGGAATCGCCTTATCCGAGGGCAGCGCCATCCTCCCGCCATGTTCTTCCACAATGCGGTAGCAAGCGTTCAACGACAGCGTGGCCGGCCGATTGCTTCCTTCCGAGCTTAATAGGGAATCGAGCGCCGGCGGCCGCTGGAAGGGAGCGTCGGCAAAAAAATCCACCAGCACCGAGTCCTCCGTGTGGTGAGTGCGGACAAACAAAGCGGAGTGTGTGCCGGGTTCAATTTGGGCAGCGATTTGGCTGGCAAGGTGCAAGCAGACATGGAGGATCTGATTGGAGTCCGCCAAAACAAGCGGCAGCGGAGACGCCAATTGAAGACGAGTGGCGATGCCTTGGGTTTCGAGCCGGGGAGTCAGCGGGCGAAGCCCAGTTTGAAGCACTGAGTTAAGGTCCAGAGGAACCAGCCTCGCCGGGGAAGGCTTGGCGAAAGTAAGCAGGCTTGCTACCAGCGACTTGGTGCGCCGGACGTTGTCGCCGATTCGGACAGCCTCTTGTTGTTCAGCCGCCGGCAGATCGGAGGCGCTAAGCAGGTCGGAATATCCCAGCATGGCGGTGAGAGGATTGTTGAGTTCGTGGGCCGCTCCTCCAACCAGGCGGCCGAGCGAAGCCATCTTCTCCGATTGAATCAGCTGCTCTTGCAGCGCTTTCAACTCTTCGAGAGAACGCCGTGACTTCTCGAGAAAAAAGGAAAACTCAGCGCCCAGAAGCCGCTGCCGCCAGAAAACCATCACGCCCATGAGCACGGTCGCTGCGAGACTCACTGTGATCCGGAAGGTTCTGACAGGGCTGGGCTGCATGGAATCAAGCTCCGAGTGCAGCGCCACCCAGGGCAGGCTCAACAATGCAAACATGCTGAGATGGGTGATCCAGACGTCGAGCACGGGCTTCTCGGAATTGGATTCCGACAAATCGTAGTGCTCCGCAAGCATAGGGATCGCTGCGATCCACGCGATTGAGACAGTCAGGGGAATGTCGTAGATGCTTCCGCTGTAGTATATTTTGCGCCCGATGGCCCAATTGGCCACGTAGGAGCTCGACGCATACAGCGCGCTGGCACCCAGCATGTGCAAGTAAACGCGGCGCCAGCCTCCATGCGCGGAATATGCTAGGAAGGCTAGCCCCGCCAGCAGCACGATCTTTTCGACAAGATAGGCGAAGTTGAGATTGTTGCTATAGATTGTCTCATCCACGCTGACGGTTTGCCAGGGGATGACAAGATAAACATAAATGAAGACCCACCATGTAAGCAGGAGAAGAAAATCGAACATCCGTATGCGCACATCTCGCTCATCTTCGCGCAGATGGGGAAGCACGGCAAGTGCGGCGATCATCGGCACCAGATGCAGGAAGAGAACCACGTCGCCCAGGAACGGGTCGGGAACATCCTGCCGCCGGATGACCTCAAAGTAATTCCACATCCCCTGATAGACCAGCCAGAACGCCATTCCGGTCGTCATCAAGGCCCAGAACATCCGAGTATGACGGGTCTTTGAGCTGGAGCGCGAGGCCTTGTGCAGGAAACTCGCCGTCGCGATCAGCAGCAGTAATCCTTGAATAAGGTCGCTGACGATCGTAAGAGCCGTTCCCCGGTGGAGTAGCAGGGAAGCCGCGACTTGGGCCAGCGTAAGCGAGATCAGCGACGACTTCCAGACTAGATTGCGTACCGCCACGCGGTCCCCCGCTTCATTCTAGGGTCGGTGCGCCTTCCAGTGGTTGTGACCAAGGTAACGTGAGCCCGCTTGGAATTCTCTTCGCAAGAACTGCCCGATTCGCAATGTGGGCTGCCCGCACCGGCGTAATCGCCACGGCACTCGGATGGAGTTCTATCGGGATAGACTTTAGAATGAATCGTCACCAAACGAGAATCCTGTGGCCTGGTTGGTCCCTCAAAGACGAGATCTGTGGCGTTTCCGCGCGCCGCTTAGCGCCGACGAAATCCGGCGTACCGAGCGCTGGCTGGCCACGGCGCGCGTCGCGCTGACCATCGTTGCCCTGGTGACTCTTTCGATGGAGCCGGTACGTGAGTTCCCTTATTCCCGTGTGCTCTATTGGCTCCTGATCGTGTATCTCGCGCACGCCGTCGTTGTGATGCTGCTTCTGCGCGTGCGTCCGCAGTCTACCCTCTCCTTTCGAATCGTTGTGCATGCCATCGACATTGTGTGGCCGGTTTTGATTTCGATGTTCGCTCCCGCCCAGGGCGGACCGTTTTTCCTGTTCTTCGTTTTTGTCATGGCGGCCGCCGCCTACCGGTGGGGCTTGTGGGAAACGGTCAGCACAGCGGCCGCAGCCGTGGCCCTGCTGTGGGTGGAAGCCTACACTGTGGGTGCCTTCTTGCAGCGCACTGTAGGCGTGCGCTCGATGGTTTACGTCTCGGGCTTCGGCCTGAGTATCCGTGAGTTGGAGCCGCAGCAACTCGTGATGAGTTCGTTTTACCTGCTGGTGCTTGGTTTTCTGCTTGGTTCGATGGCGGAAAACCAGAAGAAGATCCGCGCCGAGCGCGCCGTCATCACTCGAGCTCTCAGCTCCACTCGCGTGGAAGCCGGGCTCACCGGGACTTTACAGCAAATCCTCGGCGAAGTGATGACCATTTACGGCGCTCGCCGCGTGTTGAGCGCCTCGCAGGAAGCCAACAGCTACCGCGTATTTCTCGCGGAGATTAGGCCTGACATGAACGGCCAGCAGGAATTGCGCTGGCACGAGGCCGATCCGGAAAGCAAAGGGACCTATCTTTCTTTCACTGAGGCGGACGCGTTGTACGCAGCCCAAACGGCTAACGGCTTTCATACCGTGCTGCTCGATCGGCACGGCGAGCGCCTGCGCGACGCCGACACCAGGTTCCTTGACGCTCTCGCCAAGGTTGAGACTTTCCATGACGTGGTCTCGGTCTCGTTCCTGTTCGGCAAAGAATGGTCCGGGCGCGTCTTTCTTTTCGATCCGGAATTGATGGGCGATCCGGAAGAGGAACTGCGTTTTCTCAAGGAATTCGCGCAGCAAGTCGGTCCCGCTATCTACAACGTCTATCTTATGAGGAGACTGCGCGAGCGCGCCGGTGCGCTCGAACGGGCCCGCTTCGCGCGCGAGTTGCACGACGGCGCAATTCAATCGCTCATCGGCGTGGAAATGCAGCTGGACGTGCTGCGCCGCCAGTCTGGCACGCAGGCTCCGGTGGTGAACGCCGAACTCGGCCGCATTCAGAAGTTGCTGCGCGAGGAGGTCCTCAAGCTCCGCGAACTCATGCAGGAGATGAAGTCGTTCGAGGTGAATGCCGAGCGGCTGCTTGGGTTTATTTCCGACACCGTCGAGCGGTTCAAGCGCGAGACCGGAATTTCCGCCGTGTTTGTTTGCGAGCTGGAACGCATTGAGCTGCCCCAGAAGGTTTGCCGCGAGCTGGCCCGCATTGTGCAGGAGAGCCTGGTGAACGTTCGCAAGCACAGCGGCGCGCGCAACGTTCTGGTGCGTCTGGCCCAGCGGTCGGGTAATCTTCAGCTGACCGTCGAGGACGACGGACGCGGATTCCCGTTTTCAGGCAGAATGTCAGAGGTCGAACTGGAAGCGACAGGCAAGGGGCCATTGGTGATTCGGGAACGTGTTCGCTTGCTTGCGGGCGAACTCGCGATAGAATCAACTCCCGGGCACGGATCGCGGTTGGAGGTTAGAATTCCTCCCACAGGGAAAACGAACGTTATATAACCGGCTAAGTCTATGGACAGACAAGTGAGCCCTATTCACATTGTGATTGCTGACGATCATCCCATCTTTCGCGATGGGTTGCGCCGCCTGCTCGAATCCGAAGGCGACATGAAAGTGATCGGTGAGGCCTGCGACGGTCACGAAGCCGTGAACCTGGCCACCGAACTCAAACCCGACATTCTGCTGCTGGATCTTGCCATGCCCCACCATACCGGGCTGGATGCGCTCCGCGACCTGAGCAATCGCACGGGAGCGTCTGGCTCCGTGCGCATTATCCTGCTGACCGCCGCTGTCGAGAAAAAGCAGATCGTCGAAGCGCTGCAGTTAGGCGCACGCGGGGTGGTGCTCAAGGACTCCGCGACCCAGCTTCTCCTGAAAGCCATTCACGCCGTGATGGGTGGAGAGTATTGGGTAGGACGCGACAGCGTGTCCAATCTCGTGCAGTACCTGCGGAACCTGATGCAGAGCACGAATGAGGAAACCAAGCAAAAGAAATTCGGGCTGACTCCGCGGGAACTGGAGATTGTTTCGGCGGTCGTCGCGGGCTACGCGAACCGCGAAATCGCCGAGTATTTCAAGATCAGCGAGGATACGGTGAAGCACCACCTCAGCAACATTTTCGATAAGCTCGGTGTCTCCACCCGCCTGGAATTGGCGTTGTTTGCCGTCAATCAAGGGCTGCCAATCAAAACAATCGTGTAATCAACGGCTTAGATGGAATCTCTGTGAGTGGCCTGCTGCTCCTCTCGGGCCGACATTTGCCGCCCTTCTGAACTAGCACGAAAGTGCTATTGACGGGTCACGGGCGTGCCATTGAGCCCCGCTCTCGTTTACCGATACATTGAACCCATACTACGGCGAGCCTTACTTTGAGCAGTAGCGCATTTGCTCGTTCGTCGAGGGGGCGTGATCGTGATACGAGCGATGTCTAGACTTTGGAACGACGAAAGTGGCCAGGATGTGGCCGAGTATGCCGTCATGTTGGCGGTAATCCTGGTGATTGTGGTTGGTACGGTCCGGTTGATCGGAAGTAACGCCAACTCAGTCTTTTCCCAGGTAAGCAGCCAGATTACAGCCCAGTAAGCCTTGTTCTTCCCGCGCCGTCGATTTAGTT
Source organism: uncultured Acidobacteriaceae bacterium (assembly GCA_963804075.1). Lineage (GTDB taxonomy): Bacteria > Acidobacteriota > Terriglobia > Terriglobales > Acidobacteriaceae > Acidiflorens. Next base: position 40,249 of record CAWDPB010000035.1, read on the forward strand.
TTTACTTCTCAGCTGTTTCTTGCCCGTAAGGATCTCGCTAATCCCAAGGAACTTCTGACTTAACCTGCCGGGCTTGTATTCAGCGATTTGGACGCCATCCTTAACGTAAGACTTTACTGCGGAGGAGGAGTCGTTGCGTCCGACTTTTCAGGCGTCGCCGCAGGCGCAGGTTTGTCCACAGGCGATGCCATCCCATAGCGTGTCAAGAATGGGTAGAACGGCGTAACCTCGAACGGCATCTTCTCGGCTGCGATCGAAATGGAAGCTGGCTTCGTCTTGATCAGTTCGAGTTGATCGCTCCAAGGGTTTACCTTGACGCGCCCGCCTAGCGGAAGAGCAGCCAGTTGGTCGAGCCTCTTGGGTTCCAATTGCGGCGAATTTGTCATCAGCGATGACATTCGCACCGCGTCGCCCTTTAGCAGCCGGTCACCTAGATGCGGGCTGATCAGGTTTTTCAACTCCGGGGCGCGCGCGTGCATCGCCTTGAGGAACAGTCCGGCATTGCCGAGCTTGTCTTTATACGGGGAGTTGCCGAGCAGTTCGAGCGCTTTCTTGTCGGCGGCTTCCTCTTCATTCTTGTCGCGCGCAAAATCCATCCGCTGGAAAGTGCGCTCGTCGGGAAAGAACATGCGGTCGTTGAAGGCGAGCCGAGTGTCGGTCCGATGTCCAAGCGCGATGTGCGCAAGTTCATGGGTCAGAATCATCGCCAGCGAAGCTTCATCCGGCAGCACATCAATCAGGCCGCGGCTCATGACAATGGTGTGGCCAATTGAAAAAGCCTCGAGCGGCGTGGTCAGCAATACGCGGCACCTTATCTCCGGCTGAATATCGAGATTGTTGGTCACCAGCACGTTGTTCACAACCGTCTGCAGGACCTTATCCATTTCGCCTTCCGGCGCGACCAGCCCGATCTGTTGCAGGCGGTCAAGGACGTTGTTTTCCGCCTGCCGTTCCCATGCGCGCTCCGCGTCGACTGGAGTGGCGTCCTCCGCTTTCTCGCTCCGGTCTTGCACCGCTTGCGGCGCGTCGACGGTGATTTCGGTGAACTCCGAGTTCCGGCTGAAACCCTTCAAGTCATAACCCCACAAGCGGGTTTGCGCCTTGTAGAACAGATTCTGGCCGATGCGCGACTTCACGTCCGACTCCTCGGAGTAAATCTGAGATGGCAGCCAAAGTCCGGGCCGCAGATTCTGCCGCCAGCTGTCAAAGTGGAGATAATACCCATTGCGCGGATGAGGGGTGTAGGTTCCATTGAAGCGGACAATGTTGTAATCCTGATCTTCGATCCAGATGCGTCCCACGAAACGGGCCCCGCGCGCGTGCTTTTTGGGAGTGACGTCCATAACGATGCAACGCACTTCGCCGAGAAACTCGCGCCGTACGTACGTGAAATCGTAGTACTTATGCTGAAAACCCTCGTCCAGAATCGCCATCTGCGCGAAGCCCAGCGGCAGGAACTTCATGCTATACATATTGCCGAACTTGCTGAGCATGCGTTTGCCGAGACCCGAGGTTGTCGGCGCATCGAATAAGCGGTCGCCGGCTGCCCCGCCTGTCATATCGAGGCGGCCCAGAAAGTAAACGTCGCTGGCGGGCACCGGCCCCCAAGTCCTTGTCGCTCCTGAGATTCTGCAGATAGGTTTCCACCAGAGGGTGCATCTGCTTCATTTGGCTCATGAAAGCGTGCTCGTGTTCCACGGCGCGGTCAATGACCTGATCGAAGCTCGAAGGCGGGCCCGAGGCTTGCGCGGCCGAGGCATCGCCAGGCGCAGCTTGCGGCTGCGGCGCGGGCTGCGCAAACAATTGAGCTGAAACCAACAGGAAAAATGCGGCGGCCGTAGCCAGAGAGCGGGGGAGTTTTGTGTGTCTCATGTTCCTCAAGACGCAAGCTGAAACATGACGTGCACCACGGCCTCAAAATCGGCAGGGCGCCCATCTTTCAGCGCTGGTTTAAACTGCATTTTCTCAGCGGCGCGAATGGCGGATTCATCCAATCCGTGCCCCAGTCCCTGCACTACTTTTACGACCCTGATCTGACCGCTCGCCGCGAAGAGTACGTCGAGAAGCACTTCGCCTTCAACTTTAAGCTGGCGGCCCTCATCAGTGTAAACCGGACGCGGCTTAAATGTGATCTCAGCAGGTACCGTTCTAGCTACTGGTTCGTCGCTCTTCGGCTTGGGTGCGCTCTTGACCACATCGGCGTCGCCGAACCCGGCCTGGCGAACCGTGCCGCGTGATGCTGAGACCGATCCCGAACCATCTCCCGTGGCCACGCCATTGCCGAATCCAGCGCTGGCGACCACGCCTCTAACTCCATGCGCGCCGCCGGTGCCGTTGCCGTAGCCCGGTCCACTTGGCAAGTCGAAGCTGCCGGCTTGATTGATGGTGACGGCCCGGCCCGGCGCGCCCTGGGCTGGGACGCCATTGGGATCGCCAAAGCCACCGGTCTGCACTCTCTGCGGCGCAGCCGCCATGGTTGGCGTAGCCGAACTTCCAGCGGAGAAAACGTTGGTCTTGACCAGTTGTCTCGGAATGCCTGGCTTCGCTTCCGGCAGTTTTTCCTTGTTAATCGCAACCGCTACTTTCGGAGCTTCCACGTCTGGAGCCGGTACCGTCTTGCGCGGTGCAATTTCGGCGGGTACGCGCAACGCGTCAGGCCGCGGCGTCACAGCTTCCATCTTAGGCGTCGGGAAATTCCTCACCGGCGCGGGTTTCTGCGGCACCGGAGGCGGAGTGCTGACCAGACTAATAAAATGGTAGTCGTGCGCCGGCATCACCAGAATTTCCGGATGCGAAATGGCGGCAATCACCAGGATGGCCATCACCACCGACTGTATGCCATAGCTGACGACAAACCTTCCCCAGCGTGTACCTTGCTCGGGAAGAAGTCCTAAGGTCAATTCCGAAACCTGCGAAGCCATGACGCGTACCTCAAATCCCCTGCCTACACATTTCAGAGTAGGATGCAACGCTCGATCTGCCAGGGCATGAATTATCCGTAAGAAAGTGGCGAGCCCCCTGCAAGCCATATACCACCCGGCGTATGAGGCCCCACCCTCTTCCGCTCTTCTCAAATGCACGCCAAAGGCCACTGTCAAAGCGGCTTATCGACGGTAAAACATTGTCATAAGGTCATTTGCGCTGGGGATGGCTTATCTTAGCAGATTCCAAAATTGCTGCTGCAACGTTTTTCCTACTCGAACGGGAAAAATATGGAGAAAAATTGGAAGTTCTTGCGCTGCCGGCTTCCCGCTCAGGCAAGCAGCGATAC
>CAWDPB010000036.1:0-32940 GCA_963804075.1 uncultured Acidobacteriaceae bacterium
CCAGCGCGACGACGGCCACGGCCACGATAGCGTTTAGCAACCTCACTCAGACCTACACCGGCTCGGCACTCTCGCCGACGGTCACCACGACGCCTTCGGGCTTGAGCTATAGCTCGACGGGCTATCCCGACACCAGCGCGGGCACCTACCCGGTGACGGCCACCATCACCAATGCCAACTACACCGCGACCCCGGCCAGCGGCTCGTTTGTAATCAGTGCGGCCACCGCGACCGTAACCCTGAGCAACATGACTCAGACCTACACCGGCTCGGCGCTTTCACCGACGTGTGCGACGACTCCTTCGGGATTGACCACCACCCTGACAGGCGCGCCGGACACGAACGCGGGCAGCTACCCGGTAACGTGCACGATCAATGCGGGCCAAAACTACACCGGCTCGGCCAGCGGCACATTTGTGATCAACAAAGCCACGGCCACGGTAACGCTGAGCAACATGACTCAGACGTACACGGGCTCGGCACTTTCACCGACGGTGACGACAGTGCCTTCGGGTTTGACCATCACCCCGACGGGATATCCCGACACCAACGCCGGCAGCTACTCGGTGACCGCTACGGTCAACGACCCCAACTACACCGGCTCGAACAGCGGCACGTTTGTCATCAGTGCGGCCACCGCGACCGTAACCCTGAGCAACATGACTCAGACCTACACCGGCTCGGCGCTTTCACCGACGTGTGCGACGACTCCTTCGGGATTGACCACTACCCTGACAGGCGCGCCGGACACGAGCGCGGGCAGCTACCCGGTAACGTGCACGATCAATGCAGGCCAAAACTACACCGGCTCGGCCAGCGGCACATTTGTGATCAACAAAGCCACGGCCACGGTAGCGCTGAGCAACATGACTCAGACGTACACGGGCTCGGCACTTTCACCGACGGTGACGACAGTGCCTTCGGGCTTGAGCATCACCCCGACGGGATACCCCGACACCAATGCAGGCAGCTACTCGGTCACGGCCACGGTCAACGATCCAAACTACACGGGCTCGGCCAGCGGCACGTTTGTGATCGGCCAGGCCACGAATACGGTCACGTTCACCACGCCGGCTCCGGCCAGCGCGGAGTACGGATCAATCTTCACGGTAGCGGCATCGGGCCTGGGAACGGGCACGATCAGCTATGGCAGCGACGGCGTGGTCTGTACCAACGTCGGCCCGAACTACACGGTAATCGCGGGCAGCGGCACTTGCACGGTCACGGCAACGCAGGCGGCCGACACGAACTACGGCACGGCGAGCGCGTCGGAGAGCGTTTCGGCGACTCCGGCGAATGCGAGCGTGGGCGTGGGTTCGAGTTCGAATCCGTCGGACTACGGCGCGTCGGTGACGTTCACGGCGACGATCTCGAGCGACACCGGGATGGTAAAGGGCCGCAACGGAGCGACGCGGAAGACGGCCAAGAGGCCGATGGTTGTAGGTGGCTCGGTAACGTGGAGCGACTCGAACGGGCCGCTGACGTGCACGGAGACGAGCTCGAGCACGACGACGGTCGCGGCTGGTTATCCGGGAACGGCGACCTGTACGACGTCGACGCTGGCAGTCAATCCGTCGGACACGATCACCGGAAGCTACTCGGGTGACGCGAACCACACCACGGGCACGGGCACGACAACGCAGACGATCAACGCGGCGAGCACAACGACGAGCGTAAGCTCGACGCCGAATCCTTCGACGTATGCGACGCAGGTTGTGTTCACGGCGACAATCAACGGCGCGAACGGGCTGGTGAAAGGCCGGAAGCCTGGCAAGAACGGGATGAAGCCGATGGATCCGACGGGCACGGTGAGCTGGAGCGCGAATACTGGTTGCGCTCCGAGCACGGTGTCGGGCAATCCGGGAGTGGCAACGTGTACGACTTCCTCGGCGACGCATTTGCCGGTGGGGACGGACCCAGTCACAGCGACTTACTCGGGCGACGGCAACCACAGCGGAAGCTCGGGCAGTGTGAACCAGGTGGTGCAGGGCGGGATCGCGACCACGATCGATGTAACCGGCGTGAGCCCGTCGAATGAAGACTTCGGCGCGAATACCGCGGTGACGATCACGGCGTTGCTATCGTGGACTGGCCATGGTACCGCACCGACGACGGCTGATGTGACGATCGGCGGAAACGGGAACGGCACGTACGGAGCGACAAGCTGCTTACCGCGTTCCGGCGAGACGATCACCTGTACGGCAACGTATACCCCGAGCAATGCGGATGTGGCGGGCGTCTATACCGAGACCGCGTCGTTCTCGGGAGATACGAATTACGCTGCGTCGAGCAGTTCGGAAACCAACAACTTCACCATCAACCAGGCGAGTGCAAGCGTCAGCATTGGCACCAGCCTGAATCCGTCGACCTATGGGCAAGCAGTTACGTTCACCGCGACGATTACCGGCGAGAACAATGAGGTCAAGGGCCGGAAGCCGGCGCGCAAGAACGGCATCAAACCGATGGATGTAACCGGATCGGTGACGTGGAGCGTGGGCGGGAATCCGATCCCAGATTGTGGTACGGACGGCACAACTCCGGTGACGTCGGGCAATCCGGGAGTCGCGACCTGTACGACCTCAAGCCTGGGCGGCGGCACGGATACGATTACGGCAACCTATTCGGGCGACAGCAATCACGGCGGCGCAGTAGGGACGCTGAGCGGGCAGGTGGTCAATCCGGCCAGCCAGGCGATCGCGCTGAGTTCGGTTCCGGCGAATGCGGTTTACAACACCAGCTTCACGGTGGTGGCATCGGCGAGTTCTGGATTGCCGGTTGCCTTCAGCAGCGGCGGGGCGTGCTCGAACTCGGGCGCGACCTACACCATGACGAGCGGGACCGGGAAGTGCACGGTGATCGTGGATCAGGCGGGCAACGCAAACTACGCCGCGGCGCCGGAAGTAACGGCATCGCTGTTTGCGGTGAAGGCATCGCAGATCATTACGGTCACTGAGCCTGCTCCGGCCAGTGCGCCGAAGGGAACCGTCTTTACAGTGGCTGCCGTATCGAACGAAGGGTTGCCAATCACCTATGCCAACCAGAACGACGGAGAATGCACCAACTCAGGGCCCACGTTTACGCTGGTTGCCAAGGGAGGGACCTGCTTTGTGAGCTTCAATGCGGCAGCCAACAACAATTACGCGTCGGCCTCGGTCACCGAACAAACGGTGATTCAGGCGGCGGTGAAACCGACCGTGAGCTTCACGGGAGCGCCGGCGAGCGCGTTTTACCAGTCAACGTTTACGGTGTCGGCGACGTCCAATTCGACGAGCACCCCGACCATTACGGCGGCCGGTGCTTGCACCGTCAGCGGCACGACCGTCACTATGAAGTTAGGAACGGGAACGTGCACGCTGACCGCGAAGTGGGCGGCAAACCCGCAGTATCTGGCGGCATCTGCCACGCAAACGACAACGGCGGAGAAGCTGACGAGCGTAGTGACCTGGGCTACGCCGGCGCCGATCACCTACGGAACAAAACTGAGCCCAACGCAGTTGAACGCGACTGCCAACGTTGCAGGCAATTTCGCGTATACCCCGAAGAGCGGAACGAAACCGGCAGTGCCAACGCCGCCAGCGACGTGCGACACGCTGTCGGTCACCTTCACACCGGCACTCGTGTCCGATTACACAAAGGAGACGGCGACGGTATGTCTGGTGGTGAACCCGGCACCGTAGAGCGGTAAGTAGCATGACCGCCGGCGCCGCAGCGCCGGACGGACTGAAGCAATCACGATTGCGGCCCAGGGTTACCTGGGCCGCAGGTTTTTGTTGGGCAGTAATCCAGACGGGTTTGTGGCACGGATTCGGCAATGCCCGCGCGGCCGCGGTGTATACGCAGCATGGAACAGTTACTTTCCTGGCTCCGCTGCCAGCGTCTTCACAAGCCACGGGATGATCACTTCCTTGAAAATGCGGGGGTCGGGCCAGACACCAACTTGGCGGCCGAGGTGACCTCCCTGAGGATTGATCCAGGCGGTCTTGGGTACGTCTCCTTTGTCGAGAAGTAGATATATGTCGGAAATCGGCACCTGCGTATCGTTTACGCCAGCCAGGATGAGCATGGGTGCCATCGGCTTCCCTAGCAGGCCCTGTTTGACGAGGGACATCTTGGGCAACTCCTCTGCCATTTGGTCTACGGTGTGCACGTTGTCGAAAATCGCCATCAACGCGGGGACTTGATCGAACAGATATTCGCGGTTGCCGAGCAGGTTGCTCATCAGGAAGTCTTTTTGGAAGAACGTGTCGACGGGCGGCGACTGAGCGCTCGCGCCCTTTAGGCGATCACGTTCCACGATCGCCATCTTTGTCGCCCAGTACGCACCCCAGCTCACGCCGTGCATGGCAACGCGGTTCTTGTCGATTTCGGGCCGGGTAGCAATGTAATCGAGCACGCGCGAAAGCATGTGATCCGCGTTCTCGCTCACTTTAACTGGATTCTGGCCGGTGCCCGGGCCATCCACGGCGAGAAAGCCAACGCCGAAGGGCAGAATCGCGCTGAAGCTCTCCGAGAGATCCTCCTTTCGGCTGTCGAGGCCATTCACCGCCAGGACTAACGGCACTGGCGACGCACTCTTCGGCAAACGCAAGTAGCCGGTAATTTCTTTTCCTTCAAACGGAATCGTAACGATTTCGAGTGGCGGATCCAAAAACTTCGCGTGGGCGAGGAACGCCTCAATTGCCTTTTCGTAGGAGCGCTGCTTGCCGGGCGAAGCGGGGACGGGCCAGCGCCCAAACGAATAGAGCCGCCAGGCGCGGACATAATCGGCGTTGGCTTTTGCGGGATCGGTCTTCTCGATTGACCTGGCTTCATTCATGTAGCGGCCGGCTACGCCCATGAATGCCGTTGCCCATTCGTCCTTGTCTTTGGTGTGAACCGAAGCGAGCGCCTCTTTCACGTCGGCGGGATCAAGCCCAATCAGCGGATACTGGCCGACTTCAGCGCGGTGAATGGCTTCGGTTTTGATTTCGTCAATCGTGCGTTCCCTCTTTTCGAAGTCCTGCTTCTCAGTGTTCTGCGCGAAGCACAAGGCGCTTGCCACGGTGAGCAGAAGCGCGGCCAGTTGGAACAGGATGCGTGAAGAACGCAGGTTCGCAGTTACTGTCGTTGAAGTCGGATTTGCGGGCTTTGCAGGTGCTGTCATGAAAAAGCTTCCTTTCAAGAAAAATGGGGCCGGATGGGAGCCGGCCCCGCCGCTAGAGGGTGCGGCTTATTCAAAACGTCAATTTCAATCCCAATTGCACCGCGCGGCTGCCACCGGAACCGATAACCGGGTTGGATGCAGCGACGTCGGGCGTAGCGCAAGAGCAACCAAACGACCCAGTCGAAGGATCGTTGTGAGCCCATCCATTTTGTCCACCGAACGGATTCGCGAAATTCGGATGGTTGAAGATATTGAAGAACTCGGCTCGGAACTGCGTGGCCAGACGCTCACCCAATTTCCAGTTCTTGGCGAGTGAGAAATCCACGTTGCGGAAGCCGGTATCGCGGAAAATGTTGCGGCCCATCGTGCCCTGAGTGCCGAATGCGGGCGGAATCATGAAGGAGTTGCCGCTGGCATAACAGCCAAAAGCGTTCAGCGAAGAGGTAGAACCGTTGGCCGCGGCCTGGTTCACGCACGCGGTGGGCAGACTCCCTGGAGCGAAGTAGGGGATTCCAACCGACGTGGATTTAAAGTCATTCGGATTTCCATAGAAATCCCAACGATCGTTCAACTCGCCGGTCAAGCTGACATCCGTTCCGGCATCCATTACGCCAAAAGGCTGGGCGCCCTGCAGGGTGACGATCGAGTTGATCTGCCAGCCCTCCAGCAACTGCGCGAAACTTTTTCTGCCAGGAAGCAGATAAGTCATCGAAAGCGTGAAACGCTGGCGAATGTCAAAATCGCTGCTGGCGTATTCGCGGTTGGGATGAGTGCTGTCGCTTGGGAGGCCAAGGCCGGCCCCGAAGTCCCAGTTGGCGCCAACCTGATCCAGAGCATGGGCCCAGGTGTAGCCCGCGATCATCGAGAGGCCATGATAGTTGCGCGCAGTCAAAGTCGCCTGTAAGCCGTCGTAGTTCGACCGGTAGATGTTGCCCATCTGATAGACGAAGCTCAGATAATCGAAGCAAGGCCCACCGGCGCCGGCTCCAATTGGAGCCGGGCAGCTGTAGGTGAACGGCCTGCCAAACTGCTCGCTGCCATTATCCAATTGAGGGTTTACCTGGTTGATGTCGCGAATGCCAACCAGGCGCGATCCGTGATTCGCCACATAACCGAGTTCCAGCACGAGGTTGGGCGTGAATGAGTGTTCAACGTTCAAATCCCAGCTGGTAACGTAGGGTGTTTTGAGATTGCGGTCGACGCCCAGGATCGTGCATGGATTGCCGGTTACTGGATCGCAATTAACGGTGTTGTTGCCCGGGAACACAGTTCCGAACCAGTTCAAGCTCGATCCGGGAAAGCTGGCGACCGCTGTAGCTATCGAGCCGCCGGAGGTCCCGCCGCTTGAGTCAATCTGCGCGCCAGTTGGAACCGTGGCCAATCCCAGCGAGTTGTTCAAGGCCAGGAACGACTCCCAATTTAGCGTCTCGTAAACGATGCCGATGCCGCCGCGCAACACGGTTCGTCCGGTGCCAAAGACATCCCAGGCGAAACCGCCACGCGGCGCAAAATTCTTGCGATCGGGATTGTAGGGGCCGGTTACGCCGTTTACTCCAACCTGAATCAACGCTTTGTCCGGTGGCAGCGTTGGATCGAAATTTCCGAGAAGATTGTGCTCTTCCTTAATTACGGTATTCACTTCATAACGAAGGCCAAAATTTAGAGTGAACGTTTTGGTCACGCGAAAATCGTCTTGAGCAAATCCCGCATAGCCCCAGTTGTGAATGTGCCGTGTGGGATCTCCAACCAGCAAGGTGCCATTGGTGGGCAATCCAGCAAAGAAATCTTCAATTCCCTGGGAGTTCCCACCCTCGAAGTTGCCACCAATGAACTTGATTCGGCCACGCGAGCCGCCATAGGCGCCGCCGCTAAAAGAATCGCGGTGGAACTCGCCACCGAATTTAACGGCGTGCTTGCCGGCGACGTAGGAGATGTGATCGATAAATTGAAAGCGCGTATCCGGGCCTTGGACTTTGGGCCAGTTAAAGCCTCCAAGCTCCTGAGGAAAGATGTAGTAGGGCCAGACGCTGATGCGAGGCAGGCCGCCGTAGAGCGGATTTGTTACTCCTGTATCCAGGCCGTATACGCTCTGAGGGTTTGTGTTGTGGTCGTTGGTGAAGGTGGGCTGATACAAACGGTTATACCCAAAGCGCGCTTCATTGACCCATCGCGCGCTGGGCACGTAAGTCCAACTTTCGCCAAAAACCTGGGCGCGACTGTGAATCTGCGTGAGCCATTTCGTTTGCAACTCACTGGCATCGGAAACAGTGCCGTTGTTGTTGCCAAAAAAATACATGCTGCTAAAAGTGTTCCGTTCGCTGAGGTGGTAGTCGATCTTGCCGACTGCATTATCGGCGCTCACCGTGTTCGGGAGGCCGAAGTTGATGGAGCTGCCCCCAGTCGTGCTCGGATTCAGCGGAAACCCGCTCCCGTTACACGTCACGGTGCTCGGAGGAGTAAAGGTGCAACCGCCGATTTTCAGGCTGGCTGCGCTCACGTCGTTGGGAATTGCGGCTGCTAGAAACGCGTCATGGACGTTGACGATAGCGTCCGGGATGCTGTTGAGACAGTCTCCCACTCCTGAGTACTGGCAAAAACCGGCCTGGCCGGAAGGTACAGTCGGCAGGGAGACCGTCGACCAGGTTTGAAGCGAACCGGTATTGCCGACGGTGTAGCGCTGGCCCTCATAGCCGCCAAAATAAAAGAGCTTGTCCTTAATGATCGCTCCGCCCGCCGTGCCTCCAAACTGTTCCAGGTTCCGCGGATTCTTCGCCTGTCCTACCGGATTGAAGTAGTTGCGCGCATCCAAAGGCGTGTCGCGGCCAAAGGCATAAGCGGTTCCGCGGATGTGGTTTGTCCCCGATTTCAACGCGACATTCATGATTGCGCCTGGCTTCCAGCCATATTCCGCCGGCGGGTTCTGCTGCACATTGAACTCCTGAATTGAATCGACAGGCAGAATCGTCGCCGAGTCTCCCGCAATGCCTGCCCCGTTGATGATGCTCTGTCCGGAAAACGGCTCGCTATTGAATAGGCCCTCGATGAGATAGGCATTGTCCTCAGCCCGGAGCCCATTGGCGCTCGTGGTGGAGAATCCGCCGCCGGGATAGCGGACTACGCCCGGGCGCAGCTGGAGCAGATTTTCATAGTTCCGGCCGTTGAGCGGAAGATCGTTGATCTCCTGGTTGCTGAGCGTGCCTCCTAGAACCGACGTCGTCGTATTCACCAGAGGAACCTCACTGGTGACAACGATGATTTCTTTCACGTCGCCGGGGCTGAGAGCAATGTCAACCGACACGTCGGTCGCGACTTCAATTTGAATGTCGCGGCGCTCAAGCGTCTTAAAGCCCTTCGCTTCGGCATGGACGCCGTACACTCCGGGTGGCAGGTTGGGGACGACGTAGCCTCCGGAGTCGTCGCTGGCTGCGGTGCGCGTGGTGCCGCGTTGGACGTCCGTGATGGTAAGGGTCGCGCCGGCTATGGCAGCGCCGGATTGATCGTGAACGCTGCCGATGATGCGTCCGGTGGTGGTTTGGGAAATCGAAGGGACGGCGACGGCAAGCAGCAGGCAGGCCACAGTCAGAGCTTGCAGGGCTTTCATGCGACAAGGCATTACGACCTCCAAGATAGATGCCCGTTTAGGCCGGGCACGGCTCGTGCAAAAATATCGAGCGTTGGAAGGTATAGCCTTGACGTGGCCCACCCGTCAAGTAGTATTGTGGTCCAACCACTAAACAGCCTGCCTTTTTCGGCAGGCTGGAAAGCGGCGGGCCGCCAAGGCGGCCGTCCGGCGGAGTTATTCTTCTTACGTTATGGCGATCGCTACGATCAATCCCGCAACTGGCGAAGTTCTCAAAACCTTCGAACCCCTAAGCTCAACTCAAATTGAGAATAAGCTCCAGCTGGCAAGCGAGGCTTTCCGGACACACCGGAGGACTACGTTCGCGGACCGCGCTGCCAAAATGATGCGCGCCGCGGAGATCCTGGAGCAAGAAAAGGACGAGTGTGCCCGTCTCATGACCCTGGAGATGGGAAAGCCGCTGAAAGCAGCGGTAGGCGAGGCGCTCAAATGTGCCACCGGCTGCCGCTACTACGCTGAAAATGCCGAGAAGTTTCTGGCAGATGAAGTCGTCGAGACCGGCGCCCGGCGCAGCTTTATACGGTATCTTCCGATCGGGGTCATCCTGGCCGTTATGCCCTGGAATTTTCCTTTCTGGCAGGTCATGCGTTTCGTGGCGCCCGCGCTGATGGCGGGCAATGTGGGGCTGCTCAAGCATGCGTCCAACGTGCCGCAGTGCGCGCTTAAGATTGAAGAAATCCTGCGCCGCGCCGGGTTCCCGGAGGGAGTGTTTCAGACGTTGTTGATTGGCTCGGGGCCGGTGGATGGCATCCTGAACGATCCACGCATTGTGGCCGCCACGCTCACGGGCAGCGAGCAGGCCGGTATTCAGGTGGGAATCTCCGCCGCCAAACGCATTAAGAAAGTAGTTCTCGAGTTGGGTGGCAGCGATCCCTTCGTCGTCATGCCGAGCGCCGATCTCGATGCCGCGGTTGCAACTGCGGTGGAAGCGCGCGTTCAGAACAATGGGCAGTCGTGCATTGCGGCGAAGCGTTTCATTGTGGCGGAGAAGATTGCCGACGAATTCGAGCGAAAGTTCGTGAGCCGCATGGAAGCGCTGCGCATCGGAGATCCGTTCGACGAAAACACACAACTTGGCCCGCTGGCCAATGCCGAAGCGGTTGTCACGCTGGATGCCGACGTGAAGAAGACCGTGGCGGCTGGCGCGCGTGTGCTCACCGGCGGCCAGCCGCTCAAGCGGCCGGGCAGCTTTTATGCGCCCACGGTGCTGACCGATATCCCCAAAGATTCGCCGGCATATAAAGAAGAATTATTCGGCCCGGTGGCGTCGATTTTCCGCGTCAAGAATATCGACGAGGCGATCGCGTTGGCCAACGACAGCCGGTTTGGGCTGGGCGCGAGTGCTTGGACGAACGACCCAGCGGAAACAGAGAGGTTTATCAACGAGCTGAGGCCGGCATGGTTTTTATGAACAAAATGGTTGCGTCCGATCCGCGGATGCCATTTGGCGGCGTGAAGAGTTCTGGGCATGGCCGCGAATTGGCGGTGCAGGGGATTCGCGAGTTCGTGAACATTAAGACGGTCTGGATCCAGTAGATTGGCGGTGGAAAAGTATTAGGTGGGGCGACGGCCTGGATGTCGTTATGGTATAGTGGTCATACCACTATACCGTGCCTCGAACCTCCGGAGCGCGCCCTTTGAAAGGCAAAATGCGGAACGCACATATCGATCCTCTGACAACTGAGCCCGTCTACCGGACGGTACGAACCTCCCGGCTGTTCGAGCAAATTGTTCAGCAGGTCGAGGAATCCATTCTCAGCGGCCAGCTCAAGCCGGGCGATCAATTGCCCGCCGAGCGCGATCTGGCGGAACGATTCGGCGTAAGCCGCACCGCAGTGCGCGAAGCGGTGAAGACTCTGCGCGAGAAGGGGCTGGTGGAAGCCTATTCCGGCCGCGGCACATTCGTCACCAACGGAACTTCCCAGGCCATCCGGCAGTCGCTCGATTTGATGATCCGGATCAATCAGCAGGAAGGATCGGCGCATCTGGCCGAGCTGCGGCCAGTTCTGGAGCCGGAGATCGCCGGCCTGGCAGCGCCTCGCATCGAGGAGCAGTTGCTGGCAACCATGCGCGAGGCGGTTGCGATCATGGAACGCAATCTGCACGATCCCGACGCGTACGTGGAGGCCGATCTCGATTTCCATCTGGCGCTTGCCGAGGCCGTTGGCAATCCGCTGATTCTTTCGCTGCTCGATTCAATTGTCGGTCTGCTGCGCGAGCAGCGCAGCCGCATTTTCAGCGTGGATGGCGGCCCGGAGCGGGGACAATTCCATCACAAACGAATTCTCGCGGCGATTGAGAAACGCGAATCCGACAAGGCTGCGCGAAGCCATGCGCGCTCATCTGAAACAGGTGCTGGCGGATTCGTCATCCGCGGTGCGTGCATCTTCTCCGGAAAAGAAACCAGCGCGTTCGCGGCGATTCATCGCTGACGAACGAATATGCGGAAGGTGATGTTCCCTCATGGCTAAACTCGGATTCATCGGTCTCGGCGTGATGGGCGGCAACATGGTGAGCCGCCTCCTTGAAAAAGGCCACACCGTTACCGGCTATAACCGGACTCGTTCTAAAGCGCAGTGGCTGATCGATCAAGCGGCATGAACTTCGCCGATACGCCAAAGGCGGTTGCTCTGGCCTGCGATGTGACCTTCACCATGGTCACGAATGCGGCCGCGCTCCACGCTGTGACGGACGGTCTGGAAGGATTGCTCGCCGGCATCGCTCCGGGTAAATATCACATCGACATGAGCACGGTGAGCCCGGAGACAAGCCGCGCGCTTGCCGCCAAAGTTCGCGAAAAGGGCGCGGACATGGTGGATGCGCCGGTTTCGGGCAGCGTCATCACACTGCAGCAAGGCAAGCTCTCGGTGATGGTCGGCGGGCGCAAAGAAACCTTCGAACGGCTGAAGCCTTTGCTGCTTGGATATCGGTCCGAAAGTGACATACGTCGGCGACAACGGAGTCGCCCTCTCCATGAAAATTGCCGTCAATCTCAGTCTGGCGGTGCAGATGCTTGCTTTTTCCGAAGGGGTGCTGCTGGCCGGAGAAGAGCGGCATCCCGCGCGAAGTTGCGGTGGACGTGCTGGTGCACAGCGCGGTGGCTTCGCCAATGATTCAATATCGCGGTCCTTTTGTGCTTCAGCAGCCGGAAGAAGCGTGGTTCGACGTGAACATGATGCAGAAAGACATGCTGCTGGCCATGGAGCTGGGCCGCAAGCTGAATGTGCCCGTTGCCCACCACCGCGGTAAGCAACGAATTCCTGACCGCCGCGCGCGGCATGGGCTGGGAGAAACTGGATTTTGCTGTCGTGTTCGATGTGCTGGCGCGCATGTCGGGAGTTCAAAATGACGACGAAACGACCGCCCAACCGTCGCGAAGCGCCGGGCAAAGTCGAGTTATGGCTCGGCATGTATCGCCAGATGGTCGCGATCCGCGAATTTGAAGGGCAAGTAAACGAACTCTATACGCGAGCGCTCATGCCGGGACTGGCTCATCTTTACATTGGAGAAGAAGCAGTTGCTGTTGGCGTATGCGAAGCGCTCGATCGCACCGATTACATCACCAGTACGCATCGCGGTCATGGGCATTGTCTGGCGAAAGGCGCGTCTCCCGATCGCATGTTCGCCGAATTGCTGGGCAAAGAGGCCGGGTATTGCAAAGGCAAGGGCGGTTCCATGCACATTGCCGACCCGGCGACCGGCAATCTCGGGCGCGAATGCGATCGTATGTGGCAGCGCTGGCATCGCGACCGGCGCGGCATTTTCCGCGAAGCGATTAGGCAACGGCCGCGTTGCCGTTTGCTTCTTCGGAGAAGGCGCGCTCGGCCAGGGCGTGCTGTATGAAGAGATGAACCTCGCTCAGCTTTTCAAGCTCCCTGTGATCTACGTTTGCGAAAACAATCTCTACACCGAGTACACGCATTACTCGGAAACGACCGCCGGCGACATCTTGATGCGCGCAGCCGCTTTTGGCCTGGAGGTCGCGAGCGTTGACGGCCAGGATGTGCGCGCAGTTCACGCTGCCGCGTCCAAACTCGTGGAGCGAGCCCGCGGCGGCGCGGGTCCGGCATTCCTGCTCTGCAACACCTACCGCTACCACGGACATCACGTCGGCGATATCAACCGCGAGTATTACCGCTCCAAAGCGGAAGAACAGACATGGAAGACGGAACGCGACCCGATCGCGAATTTCAAGAAGTGGCTGCTTGAGCGGAAGCATCGCCGACGCGGAAGCGCTGGATCGGATGCACACTGAACTCGAAAGGGAAATGCAAAAGGCGGTCGATTTCGCCGTTGCGGCGCCCTATCCGACTGTCGACGAAGTGGATAAGGACGTATATGCCTGAGACCGCCGTGGGCCGCGTGAACTGACATTCGCGCAGGCCATTCGCGAGGCGCTCGCCGAAGAGATGCGCCGCGATCCCGACCGTTTGCATCATGGGCGAAGATGTGGCCGAAGCGGGCACGCCATTCAAAGTGCTCTCTGGCCTGGTGGAGGAATTCGGCAAAGAGCGCGTGCTCGATACGCCGATCTCCGAAGCGGGATTCACCGGGATCGCCGTAGGCGCTGCCATGACCGGGCTGCGACCGGTGGTCGACATCATGTTCGGCGACTTCATCACGCTGACCATGGACCAGATGGTGAATCAGGCGGCCAAAGTTCACTACATGTCGGGCGGCAAGTGGAAAGTGCCGATGGTGATGCGCACTACGATGGGCGCCACGCGCCGCTCGGCCGCGCAGCACTCGCAATCGCTGCACGCGTGGTTTTGCCACGTGCCGGGGCTGAAGGTCGTGCTGCCCTCGACGCCCTACGACGCCAAAGGCCTGTTGAAGGCTGCCATTCGCGATGAGAATCCGGTCGTCTTCTTTGAAGACAAGATGATGTACAAACTCAAAGGCCCGGTGCCGGCAGAGCGATTACACGGTTCCGTTGGGCGGTTGCGGACATAAAGCGCGAGGGCGAGGACATTACGCTGGTTGCGACCAGCAGCATGGTGCAGGTTGCGCTGGGCGCGGCGACTCTGCTGGAGGAAATCGGAATCAGCGCGGAAGTTGTCGATCCGCGCACGATGTGGCCGCTCGACGAAAAGACTCTGATCGAATCGGCGAAGAAAACGTCGCGCGCCATCGTGCTCGACGAAGGCTATGAACGCTATGGCGTCACTGCGGAGCTTGCGTCGGTGATCGCCACGGGCGCATTCTACGATCTGGACGCTCCGGTTAAGCGCATGGGCGCGATGCATGTTCCGATTCCGTTCTCGCCGCCATTGGAGGACGTGACCGTGCCGACCGAACAGACGGTATTTGAAGCGGCGCGCGCAATGTGCGGAAGTAGAGCAGGTCGAGGTGGGGGGTAGATCGATTGCAGAGGAAGAGCGTTAACAGAGTCTACCCGTGATTGTCACTCGCAATCTGACCTCTGACTTCACGAGTTCGAGATTAGAAGGAGAACTTATGGCTCTGCCAACTTATGGAACGATGGCGGTGGATTGGGAAAACCGCGTGGATTTCGACCGGCTGCGCCGCGAACGCCTGGCGCGCGCCAAAGATCTGCTTGCCAAGTCGGAGATGGGATCGCTCTTGTGTTTCGACATGAACAATGTGCGCTACCTGACGGCGACGCACATCGGCACATGGGCGCAGGACAAGGCGAATCGATTTACGCTGCTTCCGCAAAACGACGAGCCGATTTTGTGGGACTTCGGCTCGGCGGCCAAACACCATCAGTTGCATTGCCCGTGGCTGGGGGAGCGCTCGCGTCCAGGCATCTCGATGCTGCGTGGTGCGATGACGCCGGAGATGGGCCGCGCTGAAGATGTAGCCAAGAAGATTCGTATCGAGCTCGAAATGCGCGGCCTGCACAAAGAGCCAGTAGGCATCGACATCATCGAACTGCCTGTTCTGTTTGCGCTGCAAAAAGAAGGAATCAAAGTTGTCGACGGACAAGCGCTGATGTCGGAAGCGCGCCTGATCAAAACGCGCGACGAGATCGCGCTACTCAATACTTCGGCCATGATGGTCGACGCCGCCTACGACGAACTCTATCGTGCGATGAAGCCGGGCATGAGCGAAAACCAGGCCGTGGGACTGGTCAGCAAGGTTCTTTACGATCTCGGCTCCGAGTATGTAGAGGCCGTGAATGCGATCTCGGGTGAACGCTGCAATCCGCATCCGCACGTTTTCTCCGATCGCGTGCTGCGGCCCGGCGACCCTGTGTATTACGACATTCTTCATTCGTACATGGGATATCGCACCTGCTACTACCGCTGCTTCACAATCGGCTACGCCTCCCATGCCATGAACGACGCATACAAGCGTTGCCGCGAATATCTCGACGCCGCGATCGAACTCGTGCGTCCGGGCCGCACTACCGCGGAGATTGCCGCCGTATGGCCGAAGGCGCAGGAGTTCGGTTTCCCCAATGAAGAAGCCTGCTTCGCTCTGCAGTATGGTCACGGCATCGGCCTAGCCATCTGGGAAAAACCCGTTATCAGCCGCCTGGTATCGCTCGAACATCCCACGGAAATCAAACCTGGCATGGTTTTCGCGCTCGAAACCTTCTGGCCCTCGACCGATGGCTGGAGCGCCGCTCGCATCGAGGAAGAGATCGTTGTCACCGAAACCGGACACGAAGTCATCACGCGTTTCCCGGCAGAAGAGCTGCTGGTAGCCGGAAGACACTACTTCACTGTCGATGGCCCGCTACCGGCGATTCGCGAGACCGAAAACGGTCCAAGCAAGCGCGTGCGCGAGATGATCGAAGCAAGCTCGCGACAGGAACGAGTAGTTGCAGGCGACTAATTCGTAGAGACGCGGCTCGCCCCGTCTGGTGGGCAAACTGCGCATCGCGACGAGGCAGTCGCCAAGAGCGACGAGGCAAGCCTCCGTCTCTACAGAAATTCCAAGTCTGAAACCATGCCCATCAGCGTAGTCATGCCCGCGCTCGAAATGGCTCAGGAAACTGGGAAACTCATTTCGTGGCTGAAAAAGGAAGGCGAGGCCGTTGCAAAGGGCGAGCCGCTGCTCGAAGTCGAGACCGATAAGGCGGTGATGGAGGTTGAATCGCCCGGCGACGGCGTTCTCGCCGGCGTGAAGGTTGAGGCGGGAGCGGAGGTTCCGGTTGGGCGAACGATTGCATGGATCGTTCGTCCCGGTGAAGTGCTGCCCGCGGATGACGAGGCAGTGAAGTCGGGAAGAAAGACGACCACCAGGAGCACGGCAACGGCGGCGGATGATCCGTCAGCGGATCATCCGTCAAAGGCGAGCGCTTCGGGCACGTCATTCGCCACGCAGACTGGCAGGACCTCGCCGAAGGCTCGTCGTCTAGCCAGCGAACGGGGAATCGATCTTGCCGGTATTCGCGGCTCGGGTCCAGGCGGAGAAATTCTCGCGTCAGATGTTCTCGCTGCCGGTGAGGCCAAGACCGCGCCGGCTGCGCAAGCCAGCGCTGGTTCTGCCATTTCGACTCCCGGCGCAAGCAGTTCGACGGCTCGTCTGATGGCAGAGCGCACGACGCAAAGCTGGACTACCATTCCTCATTTCTTCGTCACCCGCGAAGTGAACGCAAGTGCCCTCATCGAAACGCGCCAGCAACTGGCTTCGGCGATTGAAAAATCCGATGCGGTGAAACTCACGTATTCGGATTTACTCGTCGCATTGGTTGCACGCGTACTGCGAAAACACCCACGAGTGAATTCGCAATGGAGCGCCGGCGGCGTTCGGGCCAGCGACGAAGTCAATATTGGTCTCGCCATCGCAGTGGAGGATGGAGTTGTGGCGCCGGTGATTCGCCATGCCGACCGGGTTTCCCTCGGCGAGATTGCGCGTCAGCGGCTCGATCTGGCGGATCGTGCTCGCATCGGCAAGCTGCGTCCCTCCGATATGACCGACGGCACTTTCACCATCAGCAACCTCGGGATGTTCGGCGTCGACTCCTTCACGGCCATCATTATTCCTCCGCAGGCGGCGATTCTTGCAGTCGGAGCTATTGCGGATCGCGTGGTCGCCGTCAACGGTCAGCCCGCCGTGCGCAGCATGATCGCCTTGACGCTCTCGAGCGATCATCGTGTGATCGATGGCGCTCGCGCAGCCGGATTTCTGCGCGATCTAGCCGAGGCCATCGGCAACCCGCTGAAGACCCTCAACGACAGCGAGGCTGGCCGATAGCGCGTATGACGGCTTCCGGTTCGCCTTTCGATGTGCCCGTCTCGCCTGCAAGAAATCGGCCGGCAACAAAAAAGGGCTTGTTCACCGCCCTTCTTACTATTCGCCCGCGCACAAAATTTCCGGCGGGAAACGCTATCGCCCACGCGCTCCTCTTAATCGCACTCTCTCTGCGTGTCGTGGCGCAGGGAGGACCGCCCTTCATCACCAATGACCCAGGCACGCCCGGAAGTAATAGCTGGGAAATTAACATCATGACTTATGCTGAGCGCCATCCGGCGGCACGCATCTTCAATGCGCCCATTCTCGATCTGAAT
This sequence comes from uncultured Acidobacteriaceae bacterium, assembly GCA_963804075.1. Lineage (GTDB taxonomy): Bacteria > Acidobacteriota > Terriglobia > Terriglobales > Acidobacteriaceae > Acidiflorens. The sequence continues at coordinate 17,267 of CAWDPB010000036.1, forward strand.
TATGGCGTCGGTTCCCGCGTTCAGCTTACCTACGAAGTGCCGTATCTGGTTGAGGGTACCGATGGTGGTCCCACTCGCACCGGCCTGGGCAAGTCGGTGCCAGGTGTGAAATGGCGCTTTTACGATAGCGATGAGAAGCAACTATCGCTCTCGATTTTCCCTCAACTCGAATTTAACAATCCAACCTCTTCGCTGCGCCGCGGGCTTGTCGACTACAACACCCGGTTCTATCTTCCGCTTGAGATCTCGAAAAAAATCGGACTCATCCAGGTCAATCCCGAGGTGGGCTATATATTCGCGGACCACAGCGGTGCGGCCTGGTTTAACGGGCTGGTGGTTCTGCGGGAGGTGGGCAAGCGGATGGAATTGGCTGGCGAGTTCTATAACATGGCCAACACCGATGGCTCCAACCACTGGAACACATTTGACGCCGGAGGCCGTTACACTCTGAGCGAGCACTACATAGTGTTGTTTATGGCCGGTCGGAGTCTCACCGGAGCATCGGCCAGCCAGCCGAGTTTGTTTGGCTATCTCGGCATGCAGTTTCTGTTTTCCATGAAACATAAACAGAATACCCGCATCGAGGGCGACCGCCACTAGCGGGGTTGTTGCGAAAGCACCGCCTGCCGCGTTTGCCAATAATCTGACCGCTGATTTCGCCTTTCGTCCTGCAGCCAGCCTACGCGCAAGGTGCCGCAAGCTTTTCCTGTCTGTATACAATCGATGTACGAATGGCGAAGGGCAAGACTCACACGAAAGCCACTACGCAGAACCGAAAGGCGCGGGGCGAAGGCGCGCCTGGCAGGGTACCTTCGTCTTCCAGCGGAAATTCGAGTCGCCACTCGAAAAAGCTGATCATCCTCTGTTTTTTACTGGGCGTCGCGAGCGTTGCTTTGTATAGCCCGGTGCTGGGGTATTCCTTCGTGGTGCTGGACGATCACGATTACGTGACCGCAAATCGCCACGTGCAAGGTGGCTTGTCTTGGAGCACGGTCAAGTGGGCGTTCACTTCAACCGAGGCGGCGAATTGGCATCCGCTGACCTGGGTTTCGCACGCCCTCGATTACCAACTATTTGCGCTGAATCCGATGGGCCACCACTTGGACAGCGTGTTGCTGCATGCACTGAATGCAGTGGTGCTGTTCTTGCTGCTGGCGTGGGTGACGAAGCGTGTGGGGCCGAGTCTGCTGGTGGCGGCGTTGTTTGCGGTGCATCCGCTGAATGTGGAGTCGGTGGCGTGGGTGGCGGAGCGGAAGAATGTGCTGAGCACGCTGTTGTTCCTGCTGGCGATTGCCGCGTATGTAAAGTATGCGAGCAAACCGGATTGGCGGAGATATCTGTTGGTTGCGGGACTGTTTGCAGCGGGACTGATGGCGAAGCCGATGGTGATCACGCTGCCGTTTGTCTTGCTGCTGCTCGATTATTGGCCGCTCGAGAGACTGGCGCGGAGAGAGAGCGCGCCCGCGGCGGATGGCGTGCCTCGCGTAGGCATCCCTCAACTGCTGGTCGAGAAGATACCGCTGCTGCTGCTTTCTGCGGGCAGCGCGTGGATCACGCTGAAGGCGCAACGATCCGGGATGGCGGTTCGGAGTTTGCATCAGTATCCACTGGGCGTGCGCGTCGAGAATGCCGTCGTATCGTATGGTTTGTATCTTTGGAAGATGTTGTGGCCGGCGCGGCTCACTCCCCTCTATCCGCATCCGGCGGGCGCGCTTCCCGCGTGGCAATGGATCTTGTCGGCGCTGGTTCTAATAAGCGTCACCGCGCTTGTCATTATTCTTCGCCGCCAGCGGTATCTGCCGGTGGGGTGGTTTTGGTTTTTGGGCACGCTGGTTCCGGTCATTGGCCTGGTGCAGGTAGGCGATGCCGCCATGGCGGACCGCTACGCCTATGTTCCGCTGATCGGCATCTTCATAATGATCTCGTTCGGGCTCGCCGACCTTGCGGAGGCCAAGGAAGTCGGCATCACCTGGCGCTTGGCGCCGGCATTGTGTGTGTTAGTTGCGCTCGGCTTCGTCACACATCTCCAGATGAGCTGTTGGAATAGCGATTACGACCTGTGGGCACACGCCCTTGCAATCGACGAGAGGAATCCCGCCGCGCATGACTCGATCGCGTCTTCGCTGCTGGATCCCGATACGGCGATGACAGCGAATGACCTTTACGGCCTGGATACGGAACAGAAGCGGATGGATGAAGCCCGCAAGCATTATGAACGGGCTTTGGCGATTCGCCGTGAGTTGGCGCAACGGAACCCGGCGGCATATCTGCTCGATATGACCACCACGTTGAACAATCTCGCAAATCTGGATCGGCGAGAGAACCGGCTGGATGAGGCGCGCCAGCTCTACGAGCAGGCTTTGCAGATTCACCGGCAACTGGCGCAGCAGAATCTGGAACCTTATCCACCCGAACTTGCACTAACGCTGAACAACCTCGGATTTTTGGAGCGAGCAGAGAAGCGAACTGACGAGGCGTATCCGCACTTTGAGGAGGCGCTGGGAATTTATCGCCACCTGGCCGCGGAAAATCACGAAGATTATCTGCCGGGTCTCGCGATTACGCTGAACAACCTCGCGGTGTGTGAAAAAGATCAGAACCGGTTCGATCTATCGCGGCAACACTACGAGGAAGCTCTGAAAATCCGCCGCCAGTTGGCGCGGGAGGCTCCGCAGGATTACCTGGCAGATGTGGCCATGAACCTGAACGACCTGGGAAACCTGGAGGGAATCGAGAACCGGAGCGACGACGCCCGCGCGCATTTTGAGGAGTCGTCGGGCATTTACCGGGAATTGGCGCAACGCGATCCCGAGAGATACAAGCCCTTTCTTGCGGGAACTCTGAACAACCTCGGGTTCCTGGACAAGAACCAGAACCGGCTTGATGAGTCCCGGGCCAGCTACGAAGAGGCTTTGACGCTCTACCGGAAGCTGAAGGAATCGGACGGCAGGTACGCGGCCGATGTGGCCCGAGTGGAAGCGGGCCTGCAAGAACTAAATAAGAAGGGGTCACCACGGTAAGCGAATGAGGCAGGCCAAGACTCCGACAAGAACCCGCGCACACGGCAGCAACCGCCAGGCTTCCACCGCTGCGAGGAGAGCGGTCGCGTTTAGGCCGGCGAAGACTGCCGTGCTGTGTGTTTTGCTTGCAGGTGCGACCCTTGCACTTTACAGCCCGGTGCTGGGGTATTCCTTCGTGGTGCTGGACGATCACGATTACGTGACCGCGAACAGCCACGTGCATGGCGGCTTGTCTTGGAGCACGGTCAAGTGGGCGTTCACTTCAACCGAAGCGGCGAATTGGCATCCGCTGACCTGGCTCTCGCACGCCCTCGATTACCAACTATTTGCGCTGAATCCGATGGGCCACCACTTGGACAGCGTGTTGCTGCATGCACTGAATGCAGTGGTGCTGTTCTTGCTGTTGAGCTGGGCAACGAAGCGAATGGGGCCGAGTCTGCTGGTGGCGGCGCTGTTTGCAGTGCATCCGCTGAATGTGGAGTCGGTGGCGTGGGTGGCGGAGCGGAAGAATGTGTTGAGCACGCTGTTCTTCTTGCTTGCGATTGCTACCTACGTGAAGTATGCGAGCAACCCGGATTGGCGGAGATATCTGTTGGTTGCGGGACTGTTTGCAGCGGGACTGATGGCGAAGCCGATGGTGATCACGCTGCCATTCGTATTGCTGCTGCTCGATTACTGGCCCCTCAACCGGATGGATTTTGGGACCCACCTGAGCACAATGTCACAGGGGGCCGCGCCGGCGGCGGGCGGGATGCAACGCGAAGCGCTTTCCCGTTTATTCATCGAGAAGATTCCACTGTTGTTCCTTTCCGCGGTCAGCGCGTGGATCACGGTCAAAGTTCAGCGTTTGGGCATGGCGGTTCGCAGTCTGCATCAGTTTCCGCTGGGCATACGAATCGAAAATGCGATTGTGTCCTATGGTCTCTATCTCTGGAAAATGGTCTGGCCGTCGCACCTTGCGCTCTATCCCTATTCTCCAATTGCGCTTCCAGCATGGCAGTGGACTTTGTCGGCGCTGGTTTTACTTGGCGTTACGGCGTCTGTGGTGAGGTTCCGCAGCAAGCGCTATTTGCCGGTTGGATGGTTCTGGTTTCTGGGAACGCTGGTTCCGGTGATCGGCTTGGTGCAGGTGGGCGACGCTTCTATGGCGGATCGCTACGCCTACATTCCGCTGATTGGAATCTTCGTGATGGTGTGTTTGGGGCTGGCTGATCTTGCGCAGGCAAGGGCAATCGGCGTGACGTGGTGTGCGATCCCGGCATTATGCGCGTTGATTGCGCTCGCCTTCGTCACTCACCGCCAGACGAGCTATTGGCAGAGCGATTACGACCTGTGGGCGCGCACGCTGGCAATTGCCGAAAACCCTGTCTCGCATGACGCAATGGGATCCGCTCTGCTCGATCCCGGCCTGCCGATCACTCCAGAGAATCAGGCCGATCTGGATACACCGGAAAAGAGGCTAGCGGAAGCGCGCCGGCACTACGAGCGTGCTTTGTACTTGCGCCGCCAACTCGAACAACAAAGTCCGGCGGCAACGCTCCCCGATATCGCGACGACGTTGAACAATCTGGGAAACCTGGATCGGCTCGAAAACCGGACGGACGACGCGCGGCAACAGTATGAAGCGGCATTGAACATACATCGGCAACTGCTGCAGCAGAAACTCGAGCCTTTTCCGCCAGACCTGGCCACGACGCTCAACAATCTGGGTGCATTGGAGCAAAGCACCAAAGTTGACGACGCGCGTCGTCATTTCGAGGAGGCGCTGAAGATCTATCGTGACATGGCCACGAAACACCCCGATCAATTTCTTCCAAAAGTTGCACAAACGCTGAACAGTCTGGGCTATGTGGATAGAGCCGAAAATCGGCTGGACGAAGCTCGCCAGCGTTACGAGGAGGCTTTGAAGATTCGCCGCCAGTTGGCGCAGGAAGATGGGGCGGCCTATCTTCCCTATCTGGCGACAACGCTGAATGATATTGGAATTCTCGACGCGGCCCAGAACCGCGCCGACGACGCGCGCCGCCACTATCAAGAAGCGTTGCAATCGTACCGTCAGCTGGCCAGGCAGGATCCGGGCACGTACACGCGGTACGCGGCAGCGACGCTGAATAACCTCGCGTTCCTGGATGAACAGCAGGGGCGCATCGAACCGGCGCGAACGGAATCCCAGGAGGCGCTGGATCTATACCGGCAGCTAATGCAAAACGATCCCGACAGCTATGCAGGCGACGTCGCCCGCCTCGAAACGAGCCTGGAGCAGCTCAACAAAAGGGCCAACGTCCCATGAACGGCCTTGCGTCACTTTCAATTTGATGTGTTCAATTCAACTCCTGCATCCGGAAACGCCCTTAGTCTCATTTCTTCGGCCGCCTTCTGAATCTTGACTTGGCCGTTCCAGCGCTATTTCTGAGCTGCCGCATACTGGTTCTTCACCACTTCGCCGCCCTTCATTACAAACTTCACGCGCTCGAGCGCGGTCACATCCGCCAGCGGATCGCCATCAACCGCAATGATGTCGGCGAACTTGCCCGGTTCAATTGTCCCGACTTTATCCGGCCATCCGAGCAGGTCGGCATCATTAATAGTCGCGGTCTGGATCGCCTGTAGCGGCGTCATCCCAAGACTCACGTACACGGCTAGTTCATGCGCGTTCAAACCGTGCGGATAGACCGCCGCGTCAGTCCCGAGTCCGATTTTCACCCCCGCCTCGAAGGCCTTCTTTGCATTTACTTTTGCAGTCTGCGACACCATTTCCATCTTGCGCTTTAGAAAATCCGGAAGATTCGCCTGCGCCGCGTTTTCCCGCTCCCAATCGATCAGATACAGTGTGGGAACCAGATACGTGCCGTTTTTCTTGAGTGTGGCGATGGCTTCATCGTTCATCAGGTGCCCGTGCTCCACGGAATCGACGCCCGCCTCCGACGCCCAAATCACACCCTGCGCGCCATGAGCGTGCGCCGCAACCTTACGCCCTAATCGGTGCGCGTCCGCTACAATCGCTTTCATTTCTTCCAACGTGTATTGCGCGGCATTCGGATCGTCGCCTTTCGAGAGCACGCCGCCGGTCGCGCAAATTTTGATCAAATCCGCGCCATACTTAATGATCTCGCGCGTCTTGTGCTGCACCCCCTCGACGCCATCGGCGGTGCCATCGCTCACGGCGTGATACTCGTAGGGCAGGAGATCGTTGTCGCAGTGGCCTCCGGTGATGCTCAAGGCCGGGCCGCTCACCAACATGCGCGGGCCGGGCACGTCACCGGCATTGATGGCATCGCGGAGAGCGACATCGGAATAACCTCTCGCTTCCACGTTGCGTACCGTCGTAAATCCGGCTTCCAGAGTGACGCGAGCATTGCGGGCGCCAGTCAACGCCTCGCGCGGGATAGAAATGGCGAGTGTCGAGTAACCAAAATTGGGCGCGAACGTCAGGTGGGTATGGGCATCGATCAATCCAGGAAGGACGGTGGCGTTCGATAGATCGACGACCTGCGCTCCCGGCGGAACCGGCGCGTCGCCGCCCGCAATGCGCGCAATCTTGTCGCCTTCGATCACAATGCTCTGATTGGCGAGCGTCTTGCCAGTTTTTACGTCAAGCAAATGCCCGGCGCGAACAATTACTGTTCTTGCTTTTGGAGCGGAGTCCTGCGCGTGCAGCGTCACCGCGAAAGCCGCTACTAGACCAATAATGGAAATCGTTCGCAGCATGTGTCTTGCGCCCATCGCAAATCCCCCTTGGTTTTGATTGAGCGAGTACCTTACAACTTTCGGCGCAAGCGCCGCAAGCTCGCCGATGTCAGCGGAAAATGCGGGATGTATCGGCGGGAAACTCGGCAAAAGTGATCCCGGCGTTGCCGCGGTCGAGGTCTTCATCGTTCTTCAGAAATGGGTAGCGTTCGCGAACGACTTGTGAGGCCGCATCGAAAATGCTCCAGTCCTCGCCGCGGATGACGCAAACAACCTTGCCTTCGCGTTGCCATTGCGACAGGAGTTCTCTGACGGCGGTTCGTATCGAGCCTCCAGCCCCCGACGAACCGTAGCCATGAATGATTTTCATCAGAGGTCCGCTCGCTCCGCGTGGCGCATACAGCGACTCCAGCAACCGCCGCTTGGCCTGTTCAACGGTGGGCATGCCCGACTTCAGATTGACGACTACGAGCCGCGTTTGAAGAGGAGCCGCCATGATTGAATCTAAACCTGACGAAATGCGCCGCACCCAATTGTTTGCGGACCCGATGTGCGGTGGGTGTGCGTTACTAATGTTGATCAAGCGATCGGCATAAGCGCGATGATCTATTCTAAGGCGTGATCAACGACGCTCAAAACGAGGCTCCGGCGGGTGTCCGCGCTATCGCGGCCCTGTTCGCAATGTGTGCAATCTATCTGGGTATCGCTGGAGTCGCGATGATGACCCGGCCCGGAATCGTACCCATGTCGTCTGGCGCATGGCTGCTGTTCGGATTGGAATTGGCTGGGCCCTACATGTTTCTGCTGATGGCGGGGGCGGGCTTAGCCGTGGCTTGGGGGCTGGTGAAGCTCAACAACATCACACGCCACGTAGCCATGTTGATTGCGATCGCCGGCATTGTCATGCTCGCGCCCCCGGTCTCTGATGCGGTGGCGCAGGTGAATGTGAAAGCGCTGATGGCCGGTGGCCTCGGAATTATCGTGCGCGCGATTGTGGCTTGGTATCTGGCCCAAGTCGCCGATCAATTTCAGCGGCCAAAGATGCCGCCGGCCGACGATTGGAACATGCCGCATTGAGCCCGGTAACCCCTTGCGGAGACTGCTTTTCCAATGAATCGTCCGCCTGGATACCGACCCAGACGATGCGAGCATGTGATACCGCTCACTGGCCTAAAGGTCAACTCGCACACTGAACCGTGATTCCTCTCATATTCCCGTTCGCCAATCTAGCCGAAGATGCCTTGGCGCTGCAAGAAGCTCTCTTCGCGTGGCGCGATGAGATAAATCGGGGCAGCGCACCATTCCAAAGCCCTACCCCACAATTGAACAGGCGGTAAGCGATGACGAAATCTGTTAAGCCTGAGAATACTATCCAGTCTCACCTGGAAGCGGCGGGGGTGTCTCGCCGCGACTTCTTGCGTTTGTGCTCCGTGATTGTCGCGACCGCTCCGGCTGGAATGGCCCTGACGAAAGCAGGGTCGGTGGCGGAGATAGCGGCGAAGATCGGCAAGGCTCGCCGGCCCTCGGTCATCTGGCTGCACTTCCAGGACTGCACCGGCTGCACGGAGACGCTGCTGCGCACGTCCGCGCCCGATGCCGCATCCTTGATTCTCGACATCATCTCGCTCGACTACCACGAGACCTTGATGGCTGCCTCCGGCAAGCAAGCCGAGGCTGCGCTGCAAAAGGCGATGACAGACAACGCCGGCAAATATGTGTTGGTGGTAGAGGGCGCGATTCCGACCCGCGACGACGGCGTCTACATGCAGTTGGGCGGACGTCCGGCGGTCCAAGTTGTGAAGGAAGCCGCGTCCAAAGCTGCCGCCGTCATAGCCATAGGGTCGTGCGCGTCATGGGGCGGCGTGCCCTCTGCCGACCCCAATCCCACCGGCGCGGTCGGAGTTGATACGGTCATCTCTGGTAAGCCGATTGTCAACCTCCCCGGCTGCCCGCCCAATCCCTACAACCTGCTGGCGGTGGTTCTCGAGTACGTGACCATGAATCGGCTGCCGGAACTCGACGATCTGCGGCGGCCCATCTTTGCCTACGAGCGCGTGATCCACGAGAACTGCCCGCGCCGCGCTCACTTCGATGCCGGCCGCTTCGCCAATCGCCTTTGGCGACGAAGGCCATCGCAAGGGATGGTGCCTTTACAAGCTTGGCTGCAAAGGTCCAGTGACTCATGCGGCCTGCTCGACCCGGCACTTCAACGAAATCCCTGGCACGTGGCCGATTGGACTCGGTATTCCCTGCCTGGGATGCACGGAGAAGAACGTGGTCTGGAAGATCCCAACGGTAGAGACGGTGCCTATCCACATGGCCACGCCACCCGATACGTACCCGCCAATTTACAGCGGCACAGGGGAGATCAAGACTGGAGCTGCCGTGCTTGTGGGCGCGATTGCGGGAGCGGTCGGGAGCGCGTCGTGGGTGGCATCCCAGCGTTTCCGGAGCAGCAGCGAGGCGGGCATGGAGCGAATTGCAGCCGATCGAGCGCACGCCGAAAAGGAAGCTTCCGGCTCCAAGAAAGAGGACTAACGTGGCGATCACCCGGCGAGAACTGATGACGAAGATCGCCGCGGCGGGCGTGCCTGCCGCCGTGGCCGTGACGGTCGGGACCGATGCTTTGCACGCCGACGACGAGAAGCCGCCGATTCCGAGCGCAGCGGTTGGTCTTCTGTATGACGCGACTATTTGCATCGGCTGCAAAGCCTGCGTGGCGGCGTGCTCGGAGGCGAACGACACGCCTCCAGATACCCGCGGTGACGGCCTGCACCAGGCTCCCACCGACCTGAACGAACTCACCCGCAACGTGATTAAGCTGTACAAGCCCACGGACGGCTCGCCAGCCTCGTTCGTCAAGCGGCAGTGCATGCACTGTCTCGATCCGGCATGCGCGGCTGGGTGTCCTTTTCAGGCCCTCCACAAAGACCCGGAGACGGGAATCGTTTCCTGGGTCGCGGACAAGTGCATCGGTTGCCGCTATTGCACGATTACCTGTCCGTACCACATTCCGCGCTTCCAGTGGCAAGGTTATAACCCTCGCGTGACGAAGTGCGAATTGTGCAGCCAGCGCCTTGAGAAAGGCCTGAAGCCGGGTTGCACGAGCGTCTGCCCAACCGGCGCGGTGATTTTCGGGCCGCGCACCGTGCTGCTAAGCGATGCCAAGCGCCGCATCAATGAGTATCCGGGACGCTATTACGAGGACAAAGTGTACGGCGAGACGGATAACGGAGGCACGCAATCGCTGTATCTGTCGCGCGTGCCGTTCGACGATCTCGGGCTGCCTGAACTGGGAGCCGAATCGGTGCCGGCCAGAACGCTGCGCTGGCAGAGGCGGTTCTACCAATACTTTGCATTGCCTGCACTTTTGTATGCCGGATTGGTGCAGGTGATCCGCAGTAGCTTGAAGGGACACGAGGCGGAAGCGCATGAGCGCGAAAAGGAAACCGGATTGAGGGCGCAATTATGAGTGCGATAACAAGCAATCAATTGAAAACGGAAGACCGATGGGAGCGGGCGGTTCCCGTCTATGGATTTCCGGTCGTCACGCCTTTCTTTCTCGTATTAATTGCGCTGACGCTGGTGGCCTTCTTGTTGACGGGATATCGCGAACTGGCGGGCCTTGGGCCGGTGAGCGGCATGAACGACGCGTTCGGCTGGGGAATCTGGAAGACCTTCAACGTGATGGTGCTGACCGCGCTCGGATCGGGCGCGTTCGCGGTGGGTATAGCGGCTTGGGTGTTCAAGCGCAAGAAGCTCCACTCGCTGATGCGTATGGCTCTACTGACGAGTTTTCTGGCGTATGCCTGCGGATTGCTCTTGCTCGGTATCGATGCCGGACGGCCCTGGAACTTCTACTGGATCGTGTTTCCCTGGAAATGGAACATGCACTCTCCGCTAGCGGAAGTTGCGATCTGTATGTCGATCTACGCAATGATCCCTCTGGCGGTTGAAAACCTGCCCCCGGTCCTGGAACGTCTTTGGTACTTTGATTCGCGGCTGCGGCCTGGCGTCGAGAAGATGGAACGGCATTTGCACTCCGTCTTTCCGTATGTAATCGCGCTGGCGTATCTGCTTCCCGGGATGCATCAATCCTCGCTCGGCGCGTTGATGCTGCTTGCCGGTGAGCGCGTTCACCCGCTCTGGCAAACACCTTTCCTGCCCTTGCTGTATGTGTGGGCCGCCTGCTACATGTCGTTCGGCTGCGTGGCAGGATGCACCATGCTGTGCTGCCTGATATGGAAGCGCGCCATGGATATGGAAGTGCTCGACGAGGCCGCACGTATCACCTCCTGGCTGATCTATGGATGGTCGGGGTTACGGCTCCTCGACATTGCCTTTCGCGAACAGTTCGGTACGGCCTTCCATTTCGATCGTTTTGCCGGAGTCTTCTGGCTGGAGATGTTGTTGATCCTGGGCGGCGGTTACCTGTTGCAGCAATCGGTGCGCACACACGAGAAAGGCAAAATGTTCCTGGGCTATGTGCTCAGTTCCCTGGGCGGAATGATCTACCGCTTCAGCCCCACGACCCTCGCGTTCCGCCCCAATCCGCAGGCTCTCTATTTTCCGGCGACGATCGAAGTGCTGGTGTCGCTCGGCTTTATTGCGATGGGTGTCGCAGGATTTCTGTTTGCGGTCAAAAGACTCGCCATTCTTCCCGGGCCGCTTTATCTGTGGCACGACATGGCAAGCTACTTCCGGTTCCGCCGGCCGTATATCCGCTGGACCGGGTATTTCAAGTATGGGCATTTCGGCGAAGACGAAACAGATCACCAACGAAAACTCGAACTGACAGCAGGTACTATGTCGACAACAATCACGATTGATCCGATTACGCGAATTGAAGGCCACCTCCGCATCGACGTGGAGGTCGAAAACTACGCGGTGAGCAATGCATGGGCGTCCTGCACCATGTGGCGCGGGATTGAGACCATCCTGCGCGGGCGCGATCCGCGCGACGCGTGGATGTTCACGCAGCGTTTCTGCGGCGTCTGCACCACCGTGCACGCCATGGCGAGCGTGCGCGCCGTGGAAGACGCGCTCAAACTGCCGGTCCCTGCCAACGCGAAATATATTCGCAATCTGATCCTGATTGCGCACGCGCTGCACGATCACATCGTGCATTTCTATCAGCTGTCGGCGCTCGATTGGGTCGACATTCTGAGATTCCGAAGGCCGATCCTGCGGCTGCGTCGAAGCTGGCGGAGATCTTTCGCCCTGGACGCGCAATTCGCGGCAACGAACTGAAAGCGGCGCAGGACAAAGTGAAAGCGGTCGCCGCCAGCGGCCAACTCGGCATCTTCCAGAATGGCTACTGGGGCCATCCCGCGATGCGGCTATCGCCCGAAGTGAACCTGCTGGCCTTCGCCCACTACATGCAGGCGCTCGAGTATCAGCGTAAAGCTTGCAGGTCGTCGGCATGCTGGGATGCGAAGACCCCGCACATCCAGAATCTGGTGGTCGGCGGAGTGGCCAACGCGATCGATCTCGACAGCCAAAGCGCGCTCGGGATGGACAAGCTGGAGCAGATTCGCGTGCTGCTGTCGGAAGTCGCGCAGTTCATCCGCAGGTGTATCTGATCGATGTATGCGCGGTCGCGGCCATGTATCCGGAGTGGTTCAAGATTGGCAGTGGCGTGACCAACTATCTCGCCGTGCCCGATCTGCCGCTCGACGGCAACGCCGGCGCGTACGACTTGCCCGGTGGCGTCATCATGCAGGGCGACATCGGCGGAGTGCAGCCTTTCAAGACCGCGTCCGATGACATCTTTCGCGAGTCGGTCACCGAGGATGTGACACACGCCTACTACGAGGGAGAGAAGCCGCTTCATCCTTGGCAGGGCGAAACCGAGCCGCAGTTCACGGGATGGGACGGTGAGAAGAAATACTCCTGGGTAAAGTCGCCGCGCTACAAAGGGCAGCCCATGCAGGTCGGGCCGCTGGCACAGGTGCTGATCGGCTACGCGCAAGGACATCAACTGACCAAGAAGTATGCGGACCTCGCGCTCGGGCAGGTTTCCGCCATTGCGAAAGTGAACGCCACGCCAGCGCTCATGCACTCGACGCTGGGACGCCATGCCGCGCGCGCCATTCGCGCCGCCATGCTCGCCGAGCTGGCCGACAAGCACTGGCAGATGCTGGTCGACAACATCGCGAAAGGCGATCTCACAGTTCATAACCAGCCGGTATTTCCTTTCGGCGAAGTCGAGGGCGTGGGAACGCACGAAGCTCCGCGAGGGACCTTGTCGCACTGGATCGTGATCAAGGGCGGGAAGATCAAGAACTATCAGGCGGTTGTGCCCTCTACGTGGAACGCCAGTCCGCGCGACGAAAACGGCGCGCATGGTCCTTACGAAGCGTCGCTGCTGCACACGCCGCTGGCTCGTCCGGAGGAACCGCTCGAAGTGCTTAGAACCATTCACTCGTTCGATCCGTGCATGGCGTGCGCGTGCCACACGTTCGATCCCTCTGGCCGCCAGATCGCTCGCGTGAAGGTGTTGTGAAGCAAGGCGCGTGTTCGCGGGACTGAATGCGAGCCGAACGACTATGCAAGGAACGTGAAGGTGCGCAGATGAAGGTCACGATTGGCGGAATCGGCAGCGTGCTTCTGGGAGACGACGGTGTTGGGCCGTTCGTCGCAGGCATGCTGGACTCCGGCTACTGTTTCGATGAGAGCGTTACGGTAGCGGATCTGGGAACGCCCGGTCTCGATCTGGTCGCACACCTCTCGGGCATTGACGCGCTCATCCTCATCGACTCCGTGAAGAACGACGCGTTTCCCGGAACCGTGACGTTGTATCGAAAAGACGATATTCTGCGCCATGGCCCAGCGCCGGTGCGCATGGACCCTCATTCGCCGGCGCTTTCGGAATCGTTGCTGATTGCCGAGCTGGCCGGCGAAGGTCCCAAGGATATTTTGCTGATCGGCGTCACGGGCGAACAGTATGAAGTTGGCGCAGGGTTGAGCGATGCCGCAAAACAAGCCGCATCCCAAGCCATCACGCATGTCTTGCTGGAGTTGGACCGGCTCGGGATTTCCTATTCGAAAAGCCGCAAGGAACCCTACTCGGCTTGGTGGAGTCCCTTAGCCGAGGCGCATCCGGCGAGCGATTCGTGCCCGAATGCGCTGCCCGTTCTGGCCGCAGTTTAGGCGGAGTGTCCGGCTACCGCGTGCCGTGCACGCACTTCCCGCTCGGCCACAAACCAATCCCGATTCGGATCGCCAGCCATGCCATTGCGCTGTAGGTAAAGCTCATACGCGCGGCGGCGGATTTCCTCATCCAGATTTCCGCCATTCACGTTCGTGGCGGTCTTGCTTCCATTCACAGGCTTGGTGACCGCGCTCTCGCGCACTTGCTGTGCTGCCGGAACTGTGGTGGCCTGAACCGTCGTAGTCTGTGCAGTCACGGGCTGAACCATTGTGGGCTGGACAGCAGTGGGCTGAGCAGCGGATGTTTCCACTGGTGAAGTCGCCTTTTTGGTGCGGGTAGTGCCTGTTGTTTTTCTAGCCATCGAGTACTCCTTCTAGGAAATTCGAGTAGTAGTTGTTAGAGCACAATCCGTGACCCAGACGCGGACCGCCTGGCGGAACTGTGCTCGAAATAAATGATGCTTTTACTATAGCGCGTATGCCTGTGGAAGTGATGAATGGCGTGAGAAAAACGTATAAAGATGAGCAATCCTTAGGACGTGTCTGTCTGTTTCCAAACAAAGAGAGCGCCAGTACCGTCGTAACTTGTCGAACGGTCGCGCTCGCCGCAGGATAAGCGGGGAGAGATTTATCAATTTCCTTTATGGCATCGATCAATAGTCAGGGATTCGGAGTCAAGACCGCTAAGCCGCACATCGCCGATCTGGAGCGCATGGTTGCCGAAGCGCCCAGCACCGAGCGCGCCTGCGTGAAGCTGGCACAGGTTTTGCATGTGAATCGCGGTGAAATTGCGCTGCTGCGATTGGAAAAAGGCAGCCTGCGTTTCATTTATCCGGTCGAGCTGCGTTCCGCGGGCGAATTGCCGCTTAGCGGATCGGCGGTAGCCGCGCGCACGGCCTCGACGCGCACGCCATTGATGTCGAATGCGTTCATGCAGGTGCGCCATGCCAGCTTGTTTGAGGCCGTCAGGCTCACCACCGAAGAAGACAAGCGCATGGAGCAGATGCCTATTCAGAAAATCATGTCCGTCCCAGTCACGGGGGAAAACGGAAGCACCATCGGCGTGGTGCAGGTCTCACGCAAAGGACTGGACGCCTCGCTCGCAGGCCCCGACTTTTCTTCCGACGATCTGAAACTCCTCGAAAAGGCCGCGACCATCCTGGCGCGCATGCCCTTCATGCAAGAAGGCGCAGCGCTGTAGGGCGTTGTCGCAAGTATTCTCAGCAAAGAAATCGCGGGTCCTCCATTTTTCGGCTTTCGGCGCTCGGCTCTTGCCGTATCAACTTCATTTGTAGATGTTGGTGACCAATGCGCTTCGGGTACCCCCCCCTCCCCCCGGTCTGTTGGAATCAAGACTTTAGGAGCGTTTCCCGGTAAAGTCTTGAGGCGGAGGGAGATATAGGTAAAGTCTTGATTCTTCATTAGTTAGAATTGATCCCCACGCCCTTTTCCCTGGATGCCGTTATTCGCGGGACAGTGTTTGGGCTGAGCCCGCTGGATTCCGACAATTATGTTGGTCAATTTTTTCGCTGATTGAGTGGCGTTGTCTATGACGTGGGACACATTGAATTTGTGATGAATCGGGTTCCCGAAGTGGGAAGGGAACGCACCATCCTCTACGACCAGGAGAATACGACCAGGGAAATCGCATCCTCACCGACGCCGGCGTCACCTACACCTACAACGGAGATGGCGAGCGCGTGGCCAAGTCCTCCGGCAAGCTCTACTGGGGTAAGGGACCGCTGGCGGAAACCGACGCTTCCGGCCACATCACTTCCGAGTACATTTTCCTGAACGGCCAGCGCATTGCCCGCC
>CAWDPB010000037.1:0-14993 GCA_963804075.1 uncultured Acidobacteriaceae bacterium
TCGCAGATCAACCGTGTTATCGGCATTTGCGCACGGGCTGCTCTAACGCGACAATGAACAGGCTATGAAAATAACCGTGCGCGATCTTGCAGAGAACCTGAACTGCCGTCTGCTCGGCGAAGGCAGCACTCTTGTTACAACTGTTTCCAGCCTACAATCCGCCAACGCGGAAAGCCTGGTCTTCGTCGAGGACCCAAAGTATCTCGACGCCGCGTTTACCTCCTCCGCTGCCGCCGTCATTGCCGGAGAGTTCGCCGCTAAGGCCTCTGCTCATAAGCCGCTGCTAATCGCCGGCCAGCCTCGCCTGGCCTTTGCGCGAGCTGCGAAGGTGCTGCGCTCTTCCGCGGGCGACCACTCTGGCATTCATCCCTCGGCCATCGTGCCGCCTTCGGTGCAGTTGGGAGCGAACGTCGCGGTGGGAGCGCGCGTCGTTCTAGGCGGCCACATCAAGATCGGCGATCACACCTTGATCGGCGCTGGTTCGGTCATCGGCAATGGGGTTGAAATCGGCGTTCATTGCCGCATCGATGCCAACGTCACCATCTACGCGGGTGTTGTGCTCGGCAACCGCGTGGTTGTGCAATCTGGAGCTGTGCTCGGCAGTGAGGGTTTCGGCTATGTGCGCGACGAGCAGACGGGGCGTTACGAGCAGTTCCCGCAGGCCGGTCGGCTCGTGATCGAAGATGACGTGGAGATTGGAGCGAATTCCACGGTGGATAGCGGTGCGCTCGACGAAACCCGCATTCGCCGGGGCACGAAGATCGACAACCTGGTTCATGTCGGGCACAACGTCCAGATCGGCGAGGATGTGGTGATCGCCGCACAGACTGGCCTTTCCGGCAGCGCAGTTGTTGGGGACAACGTCATTATCGGAGGTCAGGTTGGCATCGCCGATCATGTGCGAATCGAGGAAGGCGCGATTCTGGGCGCGCAAAGCGGCATTCCTACCAAGAAGGTGATTCGCGGCAAAGGGGTGGTTTTCTGGGAACTCCTGCGCGACCGATCCGCGAGTATCTTAAAGAGCTGGCGTTCTTGTCGAGGTCGGCCAAGGAAAAGTAAGCTACGAGCCGCGAGCCATGAGCCATGAGCCATGAGTTTAAGCATTAGAGTGTAGCCGCATCGGGAACGATCGCGTTAAACGATGTACATGAAAGAGAATATAGACGTTGATCGGAAAAGACCTCCGAGCGTCACAAATCGCGGCTCATAGCGCGTAGCTAGACATGTTTACTATCGTCATCGGCGGACATACACGCAGCGTTGGCAAGACCAGCGTGGTTGCCGGCCTGATCGCCGCGCTCCGCGACCGGCACTGGACCGCGCTGAAGATCACGCAATACGGACATGGCGTCTGCTCCGCCAACGGTGCGGCCTGCGACTGCGCCACCGGGGACCACTCCTGGGCTGTCAGTGAAGAACGAGACCGCTCCGGGGAGTCCGACACGTCCCGCTTTCTGGTTGCCGGCGCAGATCATTCCTGGTGGGTACGCACCGAGCAAGGGCGGCTGGCTGAGGCGATGCCGCGCGTTCGAGAGATTCTCGGGAACTCCGAAAATGCAATCATCGAATCCAACAGCATCCTGCGCTTTTTGAAACCGGATCTTTATCTGACCGTACTCGATCCCGCAACTGCCGACTTCAAGACGTCTGCCCAACAATTTCTGGACCGGGCCGACGCCGTGCTGTTGCACGCCACCTCGGGCACAGACGGCCCGGCTTGGAAAAAGGTCTCGCTGAAGCCGGTGCTCGACCGTCCAACGTTTACAATCCAGGCACCGCAATATGTCACGTCCGAAGTCGTGGAATTCGTCCGCACTCGCCTCAGCAACTGCCGAGAAGATAGAGATTCCTCGCTCCCCCACCCCAGCAAGCGAAAGCAGCTTACTGGGGACCCCGGTCGCTCGGAATGACAGCCTTCCAGGGTTAACCCGCTCGATCGTTTCGGCGTTGAAGATCGCCTAGGTGTACATACCAATCACCCGTTCAATGGCGCGGCGGCAGACTGCGCAAAACTTGTCATAGCGCGTGAACATGATGCAATTCAACTCAGGGCGGTAATACCCCTTGGCCTCGTAGTTCGCGCCTTCAAACGCGCCTACTTTGCCCTTGTACTTCTCCGAGCTGAACAACGCTTCTTCCTGCCCGCGTTCCTTGCGGAACAATTCCTCCATCTCCGATTCGGGCCTGCCATCGGCGCGCAGTTGGTGGCGCTGTTTCTGAATCTGCGCTTCCATGCTTTCAAATTCTTCTTTGGGCCACGGCGTCGGCAAAGGCGTACCCGGCTCGACCAGATCCTTCCATTTCAAATTTGCCGGATCGAGCAGCGCCGTCGCATTCGGCTCCCATGGCTCGGTTCGCTTCTCGTTGGAAAGATATGAAACATCCGAGGTGTAGTATTCATCGGCCAACCCGGCGAAGTGATGGCCGAATTCGTGCACACCGACATAGGTCGACCACGCGTTATCAATTGCAACCGTCGCATACTGATTGAAAATTCCTCCGCCGCCGTAGGTGTTCGCGTTCACCAGAATTTCGACGAACTCATATGGGGCATAAGAGGCGACATCGCGCATGGTGCGATTCTCGGTGGTCAGCACATAGCGCTCGCTGTCGAACGTGTCATAGCTGGCTCCAATCGGCGACCGCCGATAGATTCCGCTCGAAGGCCGCGACACTCCCGATTCTTCCGCCGCAGGACACAGGCCCCAGACGTTGAAGTCCTGGCGATGCTCCTTGAACGGAGACGCGGCAAACAGCATCTCCATGAAGCGCCGCGCATCTTTTTCAAATTTGCCGCGCTCTTTCGCCGTGTAGCCGTCGCCCAGCACCAGCAGATCGACCTTGGTTGCCGAATCGCCCATTTTTTGCAAAGTGACGAGTGGGCCCGGTGACGGCGGCCGCGAACGGTCCACAAATTTGTCCTTCGGATCGACGGTTGTCTTCCAGACCTCGTGGAAACCGGCGCTCGGATCTTTCTCGTCGCGCTTTTTGACAATCACGTCCACTGGCCCCGCAGGACTCGGGAAGCGCAGCGACTCCGAAAAGGTGCGGTTGGCATGCTGCGCCTCGTCGGTCGTTTTCCACTCCGCAAACACAGAACTGAAACTGCGCGAATAAAGAAGCTTGCCGCTTGCTTGCTCGCGAACTTCAAACATGTAGTTACCAAGCCCGCTCTCATCCATTGCTTTGGCGGGATTTCCCGGCCACTCCAGCGGCTCGAGCACGGTGCGATCGAGCGTGAACCACTCGGCGTTGGAGGTGGAATCGGAATTGCCGCCGTGGTAGTAATCGACGCGCATGGTGCGCGGCGCGGCGAAACTGAAAATGGAAAATAGAAGGAGGGAAACAATAATGCCAGAGATTCGTTTCATGCCGGAAATTGTACGCCAGAGGGATGAGGAGCGACGGGCTCGTGCCATCACAAGCCGCAAAAGTGAAAGTTCACGCCAACAGATGTGGCGCGACGATGTCGATCAATTCACGTGCCGTGACAATTTTGGTTTTCTTCCAATGTCTCGGAAAGTGCCGCAGGTTGCCGGTCACAAGATAGTCGGCACGGGCGGCCTCGGCGCATTCGAGGAAACTATTGTCGTCGGGATCGCTGGCAACCTGCAAGACACGATTCGGGCGAACCGTGTATGCCCGCTTCGCAATCAACTGGAGCAATTGTTGGCGAAGTCCTTTTCGGATCCGGAGTTCGCGCCGCGCAAGCACCATGCTGTACTCCTCGGCGATTGAAGCTGATATATAGAGTCGCGCGGGGCGAGTGAGGGCGAAAATCAAGGCGGTGCGGGGCAGGCCGTCGGGCTGTAGTGCAGCGGAAACCACTACATTGGTGTCAAGCACCATCCGAAGCGGGATCATCGACGCTTGGGTTTCCGGGCTCGAGCGGCCTTGATAATTCCATCGATCTGCCGGGAACTCAGGCGGTCGGTCCGGTTGCGCTTCGATTCTTTACCGAGAACGGCAAGGACTTCCGGCTCTGGAGCTGCGAGCCGCACGTAGTCGCGGATGGAGAGGATCACGGCTCTTGGCGTACCGCGCTTCTCGATCACCAAGGACCGGCTCTCCTGTTCAACTCGCCGCAGCAGGGAACCGAAACTCGTGCGGACATGCAGGGCCGAGACCGTCATCCCGTTTTTCTCTATTCGCAACATGGTTGGATTATACAGTTCGAATTGGCGAACTGTATAGTTATACTTTTACGACCACCGACACGCGCCTGTAACCTACGATTCCGCCTTGATCGTTACTGCCTTGTCGTTCTCGAACGTGATGGTCAGCGGCTTGCCGTCGTTTGCGTAGCGCAGGGTGCGCCAGCCGTAGTCGCCCGATCCCACCGGCACGCCCATGCCGATCGCGAAGCTCGCCTGCAATTCACTCATGCCCGGCTGCGCCTGATGCGCGTCAATCGCCTTCCACACGTCACCGGGCCAGTGCTTGTAAAGGTCGTGCGGGTCTTCGATGAAGAAAATATCGTCGGAATAAATCTTGAAATCGCCATCTTTGTCGACGCCAATGGGCGCAGCATACGGCTTTCCGCCGAGCTCGAATAGCGCCATCACCTGTTTCGTGCCACCGGCCTTCGGCGGCACATCGGTCACTACATCCGTGATCTCTAGCTTTTGAAGCGATCCGAGCGTCCCAACCTCACGGGCCCAATCGGTCCGGTGCTGCGCGCGCTGCCAGGGATAGTATGTGAGCTGGCCTCCGACCTTGACCCACACGGCCTGCCTGGTCAATTCACGCGCGGACTTCAGGTCATACGGGTGCAGCTTTTTCGGAGTGACGTAATAGTCCGCCTTGAGCCGTAACTCCTGCTTCGGCTTTGCTTCCTCGTTTATCGCCTCGTGGCGCTCGTACACGATGTAGGCGGCGCGCACTCCCGCAATCACGATGCCCAGCAAAAGAACGATCTGCAGCTTTTTACGCGACTCAGCATCGAATGCCATATTGTGTCTTCTCGTTTGATTGAGCCCAGTTGATTCAGCAGGTTGAAATTCAGCGGCTCAAAACAATCCTAAGCTACACTAGGAATTAGTATGCCATCGACCAATGGTCCACTCACCAATATTCCGGCAACCAATGTTCCGTTAACCCAGGATGACGTTCTCAGCGCGCTCAGGCAGTGCTACGATCCGGAAATTCCCGTTAACATTGTCGATCTCGGGCTGATCTACTGAAATCCGCTTCGATTCCGTGCCCGGCAACCAGCAGGACGTAACCGTCGACATGACCCTCACCCAACAAGGCTGCCCCGAGCACGTCAACATTAGCGCCCAGGTCAAATCGCGCGTCGAGCAACTCCCCGGAGTGCGCAATGCGATCGTCAATGTGGTTTGGAATCCGCCGTGGACGCCCGAGCGGCTGAGCCCCGACGCGCGCAAGCAATTGGGAATTGAATGAATCGCTGTTCGCCTGCCGCTTTTCGCGGACGCCGTTCGATTGAGTTCTGGCACGGATCTAAGAGTCTTCCAGCAAGTTGATGAGAGGGTCGGCTGACACTCCCAAAATAACCACCGGGGCTAAAGCCCTAACTGAATCAAAGCGACTTACGCGGCCCTGAAGGCCGCTCTTCTACGGTTGTACCGACGTTCCTGAGTTCTTCCGCAAACTGCTAGACCCCAAAGATCGGACCACGGGCGCTGAAGCGCCGATCTATCTTCAGCGGCTTAACGGCACGACCGAGGTCGTGCACTTCCCTCTCTCACGCGTGCTTAGACTTTTTCTAGCCGTTAGGGGTAAAGGAGATTAGACCGGCTCAGAGCCGAAAGCCGAGAGCTTGTTTTTTCAATACTCTCCGAGTTCCTCAAATGCCTGCATGGCGCGGCCTTCGGATAGTTCCCCGATTTTGTTGCCGATCTTCATTGCCAGATCGAGAAAGCGCGTCCCTTGCCGCATGTAGGAAGGCATGTCCTCCCGGATCTTTTCGAATTTTTCCGGATATTCAGAAGCCAGCACCGCCAGCCCAACGCCTCCTACTAACACGGCCGCGGGGCGCTTGCCCTTCATCAGCAAGAGCACCGCAGCGCCTACCGATCCCGCGATTGCCGCCCGTTTCCAATTGTCCATGTTTTCTCCTTGCCGCCACCGCTTGAGTGGATTGTAAATCACGCGCCTGCCGATGCTTTATACTTCGCATGCTGTCGTAGGTTCAACAACTACCGAACCTAGGAGGTCCAGATATGATGTGCGTTGATCGTTTCTCGTTTCTAGCCTTCGTTCTTCTCCTAGTTGCAAGCATTGAGGCTTCAGCTCAGACCAAGCCTCGCGCCCGCGATCTCGGTGTGCCGTTCGATGGCACGCCTGGCCCCAACAACGCCATCACTGACGTTGCCGGGGTCGAAGTCGGCCACACCACGCTCATTTTCGGCGAAGGCAAACTCAAAGTTGGGGAGGGTCCCGTCCGCACCGGCGTGACTGCAGTGCTGCCGCGCGGCAAAGCCTCTACCGACGCCGTCTTTGGCGCCTGGTTCACGCTTAATGGCAATGGAGAAATGACCGGGACCACGTGGCTGGAAGATTCCGGCTTTCTCGATGGACCTGTCATGATCACGAACACGCACAGTGTCGGCGTTGTGCGCGATGCTGTGATTGCGTGGAAGGTGAAGCACGGCGAGCCGGACATGGAAGGCTATTGGTGGTCGTTGCCGGTCGTCGCCGAAACCTGGGATGGATTTCTCAACGACATCAACGGATTTCATGTCAAGCCCGAGCACGTTTTTCATGCGCTCGATACGGCACACTCCGGCCCTGTAGAAGAAGGGAATGTGGGCGGCGGCACGGGCATGGTGTGCAACGAATTTAAGGGCGGGATCGGAACAGCGTCGCGTGTGCTCGACGCGAAAGAAGGCGGGTATACGGTCGGCGTGCTCGTGCAATGCAATTATGGACGGCGCGATCAGCTTCGCATCGCAGGCGTTCCTGTGGGAAAAGAGATTCCCGAACATCGAGCTTATGAGAATAGCGACGACACCGGCTCGATCATCATTGTGATCGCTACCAACGCGCCGCTGATTCCGACGCAGCTTAAGCGCGTGGCACGCCGCGCATCGCTCGGGCTGGGCCGCGATGGCAGTTACTCGGGCGATGGCTCCGGCGATATCTTTGTCGCCTTTAGCACGGCAAATCCTGGCGCTGCCGGTTCAAAAGGGATTCACGATCTTAAGATGCTGCCGAACGACAGCCTCGATCCCATCTTTCTCGCCACCGTGCAAGCGACCGAAGAAGCTATCGTTAACGCCATGATTGCCGCCGATACGATGACTGGAATCGACGGCCACACGGCGATTGCGCTACCGCACGAGCGTTTGCGCGAGGTGCTGAGGAAATATAACCGGCTTTAGGCTCCGGGCTCTGGGCTTTAGGCCCTGGAAGCGGAATCCAAAACTTGCCGAGAACTCACGGCGAGTTTGGCCGAAGCTGATTCTACTAACTACTTCGCTCCCTCCGTCGGCAGCAGGCCGCGATACTTGAGCATTGGCTCGATGGTTGGCTCTCCGCCCAGCCAGGTCGAGAACATTTTCCCGAGCTCCTCGGTGTTGCCGCGAGAGAGCACCATCTGGCGGAAACGGTCGCCGTTGGCGCGCGTCAGCCCGCCGTGATCTTCGAACCACTGGTAGGCGGCGTCGTCGAGCATTTCACTCCACAGGTAAGCGTAGTAGCCGGCAGCGTATCCGCCTCCCCAGACGTGGGCAAAATAGCTGGAACGGTAACGAGAAGGCACGGTGCTCAAATCGAGATGCGTTTTCTTGAGCGCCTCGGTTTCGAACTTATCGGGATCCTGCAGCGGCGCGCTTGCTGGCAATATGTGCCACTGCATGTCGAGCTGAGCGGCGGCAACAACCTCGGTCAGCGCGTAGCCGCCGTTGAATTTTTCGGCTTTCTTCAGCTTGGCGACCAGCTCGGCGGGCATGGGCTCGCCGGTCTCGTAATGCTTCGCGTAGTGATCGAACACCGACGGATAGGTGGCCCAATGCTCGTTAAACTGCGATGGGCACTCGACGAAGTCCCGCGCCACCTGCGTGCCAGAAAGGCTGGGATACGTGGTGTTGGAGAACATGCCGTGCAGGCCGTGGCCAAACTCGTGGAACATGGTGGTCACGTCGCTGAAGCTGATGAGAGCGGGCTGTCCGGGTGCAGGCTTGCTGAAGTTAGCGACATTAAACACAACGGGCAGCGTGCCGAGCAGCTTGGATTGGTTCACAAACACATCCATCCACGCGCCGCCGTTTTTGTTGTCGCGCTTGAAATAATCGCAATACCAAAGGGCCAGGGGCTTGCCATCGGCATCCATCACTTCAAACACGCGCACGTCCGGCTGATAGACGGGGATGTCGGTGCGCTCCTTGAAGGTGATACCGTAAAGTTGAGTGGCCGCGTAGAACACGCCGTTTTCGAGCACGTTGTTCAGTTCGAAGTAGGGCTTGATTGCGTCCTCGTCCAAGTCATACTTGGCTTTGCGAACCTGCTCGGCGTAGAAGTTCCAATCCCACGGCTCCAACTGAAAGCCGCCTTTTTGCGCGTCGATCACGGCCTGAATATCCTTGCCTTCAACGATTGCCTTCGCGGTCAACCCCGGCACCAGCGCATCCATGAACTTGAGCGCGGCTTGCGGAGTCTTCGCCATCTGGTCTTCCAGTCTCCATGCAGCGAAGTTCGGGTACCCAAGCAGCTTAGCCTTCTGGGCGCGCAGTTGCGCAAGACGCGCGACCGTGGCGCGGGTATCGTTGTCTCCGCCCTTTTCGGCGCGATTCCATGAATTCTCAAAAATCGCTTTGCGTGTCGAGCGCTCGCTGAGAGAAACAAGATCCGGCTGCTGGGTCGTGTTTTGCAGAGGAACGACATATCCGCTCTCTTTGCGATCTTTCGCAGCTTGGGCGGCGGCATCCAGGCGCGTTGAGCTGAAGCCTTGCAGCGCATTCTTATCGGTGGTAACGAAAGCGCCGGCCTTGGTTGCGGCGAGCAGCTTGGTAACGAATGCGGTGGAAAGGGTGGATTCTTCCTCGTTCAGCTTCTTGAGTTCAACTTTATCCGCGTCGGAAAGCCTGGCACCAGCATGGACAAACTGGTCGTAGTAATACTCGACAAGGCGTGCGCCTTCCGCATCCAGCTTGAGCGATTTGCGCTGCTGGTAGATGGTGTTCACACGCTGAAACAGCTTGGAATCGAGGAAGATCGCATCCTGATGGGCGGCCAGTTTCGGAGCGTCAATCTCCTGCACTTTTTGCAACTCGGGACTGAGATTGGCGCCTGTGACTCCCCCAAACACCTGCATCACGCGGTTGAGCAGTTGCCCCGTCTTCTCGAGCGCCACGATGGTGTTGTCGAAGGTTGGCGGCTCGGAGCTTTCGGCAATGGCGTGCACTTCCTGGCGCTGTTGCGCCATGCCCGCTTCAATGGCTGGCTGATAATCGCTATCTTTTATTTTGTCGAAGGGCGGCGCCTGAAACGGCAAAGGACTCACTGAATAAAAAGGATTGCTGGGGCCAAACTCGCCGTTAGCAGCCTGGGCTGGAGTGGTGCTGGAACCGATCGCCAAAAAACCAGTCATGATAAAAGCCCCCATTTGCAAAAGAACTGTCTTCTTGCAGCTAATCTCTGTGAATCTCGCAACTATGCTCATGATTCCTCATTTCCATCCGAATTTCTTATTCAATATTGACGGCCAACGGCGTTGAGCGGTTGACCAGACTATAGCGGGCACTTGAGCCCGAATGTCGTGCTACGGTTGCCCGTGATTGCGACCCACGATTGTAAAGGACGCGGCTCGCAGTGAGAAGTGAGCAAAGGTCGATTTCGAGCGCATTTAGGCCCTGGCGCGTCTGTCGAACCCCTTCGCGCATAGTAAAGTGGTAATAGACCGCAATTGGGAAGGATCTTTCTTGAGTTCGAGAATTCGCAATATCGCAATCATCGCACACGTGGATCACGGCAAAACCACGCTGGTAGATGCCATGCTGCAACAGAGCGGCACTTTTCGGTCCAACGAGCACCACGTCGAGCGCGTCATGGACTCGAACGAACTCGAGCGCGAGCGCGGCATCACGATCCTGGCGAAAAACACGGCCATTTTCTACCACGATATGAAAATCAATATTGTGGATACGCCCGGCCACTCGGATTTTGGCGGCGAAGTGGAGCGCGCTCTCAAAATGGTGGATGGCGTGATGCTGCTGGTGGACGCAAGCGAAGGCCCGCTGCCGCAAACGCGCTACGTGCTGACCAAGGCTCTCGAAGCCAAGCTGCCGCCGATTGTCGTCATCAACAAGATTGACCGTTCCGATGCGCGTCCACAGGAAGTGCTCAACGAAATTTACGATTTGTTCATCGATCTTGACGCCAAAGAAGAGCAACTCGATTTCCCTGTGCTTTACACCAACGCCAAGACCGGTACAGCTTCGACCGAGGTCAAGGGCGGCGAGGACTTGCGGCCGCTGTTCGACGCGATATTGAAGACAATTCCGGAGCCCAAGGGCGACCCTTCTGGCCCGCTGCAAATTCTGGTTGCAAACCTCGACTACAGCGACTACCTCGGGCGGCTGGCGATTGCACGGGTGTTCAACGGCAAGATGTATACAGGCGAAGATGTCACAATCGCCAAGCTGGACGGCACGTTTCACAAGACCAAAATCACCAAGCTATTTTCGTTTTCCGGGCTGAAACGGACCGATATTACGGAGACCGAGTTGGGCGACATCGTGGCGGTCGCGGGCGTGGAAGGCATCACGATCGGCGAGACGATTACTGAAGTTGAAAATCCCGCCCCGCTGCCCCATATCGCGATTGATGAGCCGACCATCGCGATGCTGTTCACCATCAACACGTCTCCATTCGCGGGCAAGGATGGGACGTACGTTACATCGCGCAATTTGCGCGAGCGGCTCGAAAAGGAACTGCTCACCAACGTTTCCCTGCGCGTGGAAAGCACCGGCACGACGGATTCGTTTAAAGTGCTTGGCCGCGGAGAACTCCAACTCTCCATCCTGATCGAGATGATGCGCCGCGAAGGCTACGAACTGATGGTCGGCAAACCCGAAATCGTGACCAAACGAATTGACGGCAAGCTAATGGAGCCGGTTGAGTACCTGACAATCGACGTGCCGGAGGAATTCGTCGGCGTGGTCATGGAGCAACTTGGGGTGCGCAAGAGCGAAGTCAAGAACATGCACAATCACGGCTACGGGCGAGTGCGTATCGAGTTCCGCGTGCCCAGCCGCGGCCTGATCGGCCTGCGCAGCCAGTTGCTCACCGACACGCGCGGTACCATCGTGATGAATTCACTTTTCGACGGATACACGGAATGGCAGGGCGAAATTCCACACCGGCTGACCGGGGCACTGATTGCCGACCGCGCAGGCCTTTCGACGGCCTATGCGTTGTGGGGCTTGCAGGAGCGCGGCGAGCTCTTCGTCGGCCCGGGAGTGGAACTTTACGAAGGCATGATCATTGGCGAAAACGCCAAGGACACCGACCTCGACGTAAACGCGGTCCGCGAAAAGAAGCTGACGAACATGCGCGCCTCGACTGCCGACGAAGCCATACGGCTGGTGCCTTTTCGCCAGCTCAATCTGGAACAGGCCATCGAGTTCATTGCCGATGACGAGTTTGTCGAGGTGACGCCGAAATCGCTACGGTTGCGAAAGAAAGTTCTGCAGGCGAATAAGAGGAAGAAGAGTTCGCTGGCTGCGGTGGAAGAAGGCTGAGGGAATCGCGAACGCTTTTGCCGGAGCTACCTTGCTTGCGCGTCCTAGTGTAGTGCGCCGAAAATAGCGACTGATCTATAACGTGCGATGGCGCAGGAAATAAAGCGTTTAACCGCAAAGTTCGCAGAGAACATCCGCAAAGACCGCAGAGAAAGACCGCGCGACTTGAAATCACAAAGGTCGGTCTGTTCGACGCACTACACTAGCTCTGTTCCACGGAACCTGGCATTGACGATGACTACGAAAGCGGATCGCGCCCCCCAGACGCTTAGCCGGCGCGCTTTGGGACCAATCCTCGCCAACTCGGCACGTACTGCCATTGCAGCGGCAAGTTCATTCCTCATTGCACGTCTCTCTGGGCTCCCCGAGCCCTATTGGGCGGCGATCACCACGCTTGTAGTTATGCAATCGACGCTGGGTGCGACGTTGAAAGTCTCTGGAGACCGCTTCGTCGGCACGTTTCTGGGTGCAGTTAGCGGCGGAGTGCTCGCCTATTGTCTTCCGCAATCGTGGTGGGCTTTTGGCGCGGGCGTATTTGTCCTTGGCGTTCTTTGCGCGCTGTTCCAGCTGCAATACGCCTATCGATTCGCGGGGATCACGCTGGCCATCGTGATGTTGATTCCGCATAATGCGCCGACATGGATCATCGCACTGCATCGCTTCATCGAGGTTTCGATTGGGATCGCGGCGGGGCTTGCGGTCACGGCAGCCTGGCGCGAGCCGACTCAGAGCGGGGACTGATTCGTCGACGGCAGCGCGCATGAGCGAAGATCGCGAATCGGTTGCGCCGGGTTGCGATCCGCCATTTTCGTAACTTGCTAGAAGCTGTTTCCTCCGTTTAAGTTTCAATGATGTCTTCCAATGCCGCTGCGTTGACTTCCAAGGGTATTCGCATCGCGATTGTGGGGGTGGGCAATGTGGGCGCCTCGTACGCGTTTGCGCTGCTGTTGAACCGCCTGTGCTCGGAGATTGTTCTCATCGATTCCAACCACGCCAAGGCGGAAGGCGAGGCTATGGACTTGAATCATGCCGTTCCGTTCGCCCACCCCACGCGCATTTGGGCCGGCGATTTTGCCGATTGTGCGGGCGCTGCGATCACGGTGATCGCGGCGGGCTCGGGGCAAAAGCCGGGTGAGACGCGGCTCGATATGGTGGTGCGCAATGGGCAGATCTGGCGCCAGATTGTGCCGCAGGTTGTGAAGCACAATCCCGGCGGCATCCTGCTGATCGCTACCAATCCCGTGGATGTGCTCACATACGCCGCGCTGAAACTCTCGGGGCTGCCGGCCAATCGCGTGATCGGCTCCGGCACGATTCTCGATACGGCGCGCTTTCGCTATTTGCTCAGCGAGCACTTCAAAGTCGATGCACGCAGCGTTCACGCCTTCATCATAGGAGAGCATGGCGACAGCGAAGTCCCCGTGTGGTCGCTGGCCAATATCGCTGGGATGAAGTTGGAAGAGTTCGGACAGATCGAAGGCGAGCCTATCAGCACGGCCGTTATGCGGGATATTTACGAGCGAACGCGCGACGCTGCCTACCACATCATTGAGCGTAAGGGCGCGACATATTACGCAGTAGCGGCGGGACTGATCCAGATCACCGCGGCGATTGTACGCGACCAGAACACGATATTTTCCGTCTCCACGTGGATCGACGAATACGCGGGCATTCGCGATGTGTGCTTCAGTCTGCCGGCGGTTTTGAATTCCAGCGGCGTCGCGCGCGTGTTGCCGCTGCCGCTCAATGCGGCTGAAACCGAGCAACTACGCAAGTCGGCCCAGGTATTGAAAGAGACGATCGAGAAGCTTGGGTTGTAGGAGGATTTTGGCTGACTCGGAAAAACTGGCGCGCCCGGAGAGATTCGAACTCCCGACCTACAGCTCCGGAGGCTGCCGCTCTATCCAGCTGAGCTACGGGCGCGCATGAGGGCTGATTCAGTGTACATCGCCAGCGGCGCGACCCTCAATGCATTGGCAGCCTGTGACTGAACCGCGCCGCCCCTTGAGACCGATTCTCGCGGTCACAGGAGCGGCGCATCAGCTCAGTTTTGACTGGCGCTTGTCTTCGCGCTTCCCATCGCCGCCTGCGCCTTTTGCTGTCCAACCCATTCGTGGATTCGATTGGTAAGTACATCCAGCGGCACGGCGCCTCCGCTTAAGACCTCGTCATGAAATCCGCGGATGTCGAACTTCGTCCCCAGTTGATCTTTTGAATATTGACGAAGTTTCAGGATCTCAAGCTGGCCGATTTTGTAGCCAAGAGCTTGCGCTGGCCACGCCATGTAGCGGTCGGTTTCGCTCTGCACTTCAGGCTCGTCAATTGCCGAGTGTTCATGGAAAAAGTCCACCACCTGTTGCCGCGACCAGTGCTTGGAGTGAAAACCAGTGTCCACAACCAGGCGTATCGCGCGCAGCATGTCGTCCTGCAGGTGGCCGTAATAGCTGTACGGATCTTTATAGAATCCAAGTTCCCTGCCCAGGCGCTCGGCATAGAGCGCCCAACCCTCCGTATAAGCCGTGTAGTACTCATGCTGGCGGAATGGCGGCAGCTCGGGCAATTCCTGCGCAATCGCAATCTGCAGGTGATGGCCCGGTATGCCCTCGTGGTAGGCGGTGGTTTCGATATCCAGCGTCGTTCGTTTCGCAAAATCGCCGGTGTTGACCATGACATGCGCCTTGCGCGATCCGTCGGGCGTGCCTTCAACATAGTGCGTCGATGCTTCCTTCTCGCGGAATTCCTCGATCGGCATTACATCGAGCTGCCCCTTGGGCAGGCGCCCGAACAAATCCGGGAGCTTGGCGTACATCTCGCCGATATGCTTGCGGTAGAGATCGAGGATCTCTTCACGGGAGTGCGGGTGCAGCTTGGGATCCGATTTGATCTCCGCGTAAAAGCTTTTCAAGTCGGGATAACCAAGTTGCTTGGCCACTTCCAGCATGCGGCCTTCGATTTCCTTCACCTGCTCCAATCCGATCTGGTGAATCTCATCCGGTGTCAGATCGGTAGTTGTCGATTCCTTGACGCGGAAGGCATAGCGCTCAGGACCGTCTGGGAGCGCCCAAACCCCAGGCTCCGTGCGGCCTTTCGGCGCATATTCGTCGCGGACGAAAGCCGTGAATTTGACATAGGCGGGAAGAACCGAATCGTGGATTGCAGCGATACCTGCGTCATGCAGGCGCTTGCGGTCGGCTTCCGGCACGCTGGCGGGAAACTTGTCGAAAGGAGTTGCGAACGGGCTCTTTTCCGCTGGGGTCGTGGCGATGCCATTGGCCTGCGTGACGACCT
>CAWDPB010000038.1:0-25950 GCA_963804075.1 uncultured Acidobacteriaceae bacterium
TTCCACGAGGACCGAAAGGCAAAACCTCCAGGACAGCACGGTTCAGCGCCGCCAGAGCTTCTTCGGTGCGGCAACGCAGACTCAAGTCCCAGCCCACGATGTCGCGCGTGCAGCAATCGATGACCGACACCAGATACGACCATCCCACACTCGGGCCCGCCCAGACCTTGGTCATGTCTGACTGCCAGACGTGATTCGGAAGCGGCGCTTCCACCTTGCCCCAGTCCTTGCGGCGCGAGATCTGAAACGGCGCTGCCGCACCAGCAGCCCGCGCTCCCGCATCACGCGTAGTGCCCGTTTGCCATTACCACCAGCCCGTGATGCCGCCCCAACCACCAGGCCACACGACGATAACCGTACGCCGGTTTCTCGCCGCAAGCCGTGATGATCTCCTGATCGTGCGAGCGATCCGCACGGCTGGCGTGTGGTTGCCGCCGATAGTAGAGGCTCGACCGGCTGATCTCCAGTGTCTCGGCCACCAACTTCGCTTCGTTACCCTGGGCTACTAACTCCCGTGCCGACGAATGCGCTTGCCCGCAGCTCACTCGCCCAGCACGTTTTTTAGTATTTCGATCTGCAAGTGCGACCGGCCCAGCGCCCGCTCCAGTTGCTTAATCCGTTTTTCCTGCTCCACATCGGGCCGCGCGGCTGCGCCTTTCCCCCCAAGCGCAGCCTTGGCTCCTTCTTCCACTTCATCTTTCCAGCGATAGTAAAGAGTGGGAGCGATCTCGTACTTGCGGCAGGTCTCGGCCACATTGCCGCTCTTCAGTCCTTCCAGCACAATCTGCCACTTCTCTTCCGGGGTTCTCTGCACTTTCGGCTTTCGCATTCTCGCCTCCTGGCGGAGGCCCCAAGCCTAACTAACTTTCGTGTCCAGTTCTAGCAGGGTGCACTACACGCCCATGTCTTTCTCGTCTCCCCCAACACGCCCACCAAGAAACCCGATCCGCCAGTCGCGAATCCGTTACGCGCATCATCGCTAGTCTTGTACAGATAGATTGTGCAATCTAGGTACTGTTCTGGGATTCTCTTGTCCATAGGACTACCATCACCATAAACCTCGCGCTCTGACATCGCACGTGGTTCGTAGCCCCAAGCCTCGCATTTCTCTTTACATACCGTCAAGGGATAATTACCCAATTCGCAAATAAAATGTCTACTTTAGTTTAAAGTGGACTTTTGATGGGCACGAAAGTAGACAAAAAGGCCCAAAACTCTTGTCGGGTTTAGGGTGGTTTTATGATATATGGGAGCGCGGTTCGTTTCCCGTGGACTCGTTCCCCCCAAGCCAAAGAGGCTTGAAACTCCGTCTTTTTTCCTCTTAATTCGCCGAATGTTCTCCCGATGTTCGCCTTTGAGCTTGTTTGCCCCCCATTTCTCCAATCGATGGCCGCGGATTCGAGGAAAATCAGGCACCGTCCGGTCGAGAGTTTTGGGGGTGATTCGCCATTGCTCTTTGTTTGGCAGGCCGCCTAGAATACTTGGATGGAAATCTCGCTCGCGCGAACTGGAAGCCAAGCTCAAACAGGTCGCCTCGCAGACCGGCAAGGTGCCGGTTGAAGTCGTGCGTGAGTTGGTTGCCAGCTATCTTGACCATGACCAATGGTTCCGGCAAGAGGTCGGCAAGGGTCTCGCCTCGCTCGATCAAGGCAAACACGTAGCTCACGATGACGTACGCCGCCAGATGGACCAAATTCTTGGCTCCTGAGTAGGTTCCCAATGAAGATTGAATGTCGCTGGAAGCAGCCGGCGACTTTGCGGGAATTGTCACATACATCCACGAACACAATCCTTCCGCTGCATATCGCGTTGCGCACAGTATGTTCGATTCTGTGGCTTCGCTCGAATCGTTTCCCAATCGCGGGCGGCCGGGCAGAATGGATGGCACTCGCGAACTCGTCTTAGCGCCGCTTCCATTTATCGTCGTCTATCGAATCACGAAAAAGTTGTAGAGATCGCAAGAGGACTGCACGGTGCGCAACGCTGGCCATCGGTAGCTGCCGGTGATGAAGTGCGGATCGTGCGCGCCATAATGCCTATGGAGACGTTTGGTCACCAGGTTGGGATAGTTACAAGGGTCGACTGCTACAGCGATCTGGATACAGTTCTGGTTGTGACGACACCCACTCATTCGCAAAGAACGCGAATGAGTGGGGCACCAACTGAGTGCAGCATTCGGCATCTCGCGCTAGAATAACTATCTTCCCCTGGGACAACGTAACTGCACATAGGAACTAATAATGAGAATCCCGGAAACGCCTGCCTCAGTTTCGGACCTCGACCTGATGAAGCACCTGCAGGATTACGCGGAGGGCCGCGCCTCTTGGTATCCGGACGACACGGCTCTCGGCGAGAATGCCAAAAAAGCATGCCGCCGACTCCACACCGATATTGTGGCCCTTGTCGAGCAGGTCTTCGCCTTCATCATGGATCGCTCGACAGCACGTGAACTCGACACGTTTACAATGCACGACCGCGTTCACGGCCGAAAAGTCGCCCATCTCATGTGGCACATCCTGCTACCCGAACGACGAGCCACCCTCACTCCCCCAGAAATTGGAATGCTGGTCCTCGCCGCGCACTTGCACGATGCTGGTATGGCCCTCAGCCGTACCGAACGCGAAGCAAGGCTGTCGCCAGAATCCGACCTCTGGGATCGCGCCGAAGCCAGCCACGTCGTAAAGAACAATCTGAATCGCCTCCGTAAGACGCTCCAAGATCCCGATTTGCCGGGGCCGAAGCGCATTCGTACCGAAAGCGAACTGTTTCAGGCGGAAGAGGCGCTTTTGGCCTTGGACACGCGGGAGCGCCACGCCACTCCCGAACGTTATGCCGAACTGATCGGCCAGATTCGCGATTTCCACGACAAGGACCGAGCGCGTATTCCAGACATCGAAGAGTGCTTTAGCTTTGACGGCGATTCCTTCAAAGACAAACTCGTAGAAATCTGCGTAAGCCATAACCAGGATGCCGGCGTTCTTGTCGAAAAAGACGCCCAGCACTTTGATCGAAATCGCTTCCTGCGCGAATATCCGGTTGGCTCGGCGCTTGCCGATACCCACCTTGTTGGCGCCGCACTGCGGCTCGCCGACATCCTCGATTTCGACCGTGAACGTACGCCGCCGACTCTCTTTCACTGCCTTGTGCCTAGCACGCTTGGGCACGGCGTGAATATTTCCGCGTTGGAATGGGGCAAGCACCTGTCCATCTCCAACTGGGAAATAGAACCGGCGGCAACAATATTCCGCGGGCGCTGCAACAACCACATCGTGCACCATGCCGTCGTCGAGTTTAGCTACTCCATTCAAGAGGAAATTGCTTCCGTAAGAGCGGCCTTTGAGGTGGCCGGAACAACCTGGCCGTTCGTGCTCCCTCCCACGGTCAAGGTGGAAATCCACGAAGACGGATATCACTACCTTCCTTACCGCTTTGAGTTGGATGACAGCCGCGTATATGAACTGCTGATGGGCGGCGCAATCTATGACAACCCATTGGTCGCAGTGCGCGAACTCATTCAAAACGCCGTAGACGCGTGCAGCTACCGCGACGCTCTCACCAGACTTACCGAGCCGCATTCTCAGCCCGACACGAGGAAGCGAATCGCCATCCGCTACGAAGAACCCGCCAACGAAAACGAGTATCCAAAACTCCACGTGGTTGACACGGGTACAGGAATGGATGGCTGGGTTATCGAGCGCTGGTTCCTTAAGGTGGGTCGCTCCCTCTATAACTCGACCGAATTTGCTCGGGACCGCCTGAAACTCCGCAAGGGCGGAGTCGATTTCGCCCCGGTATCCGAGTTCGGCATCGGTTTCCTATCCTGTTTCTTGCTCGCGGACAGAGTCGAAGTAGAAACCGCAATGTGGGAACCGATCCGCAACGACATCCGCAAGCGTCTCTTGGAAATTGACGGTCCCACAAGACTCATACGCCTGCGGGAAGATCCAAATCCTGGCCTGCAAAGACTCCGGGGAACTCGCGTAACGCTGGTGCTCGTCCGCGGAGGAAAGCGGTCTTCCGATGACAAGAGGGTCCCGCCAACCTGGGAGGAGGTGAAGGAGTACCTTGAAGACGTGTGCCGAGACCTTCCCTATCGACTCAACCTTGAACATGTGGCGGGGAAGAAAATTGCTGAGGAGTTCATTGACCCGAGACCGATGAAGGCAGATTTGCCAGCGCGGTACGCCGACAAGGCTCTACGTATTCCCGTCTCCGACGGCGTGATCGGCTTAGAGGGAGAAGTCGCTATTGTTCCGTACCCTGTAGTAGCTCAAGTCGACAAAGACATGTTCAGGGAGTCGCCGATACAGATATCCGCCACAGACGGCGACAAAGGCGAGGACAACACCTCCGTCCTTCTCCGCGGCGGCTTCAAAATTGGAGAAGTGCCCGGCCTGCCCTTCAGCTAGTCCCCGGCGGACCCGAGCGCATGTGTGAGGTTGGCTTGGCGCGGTGTTGAGGGGGCGAGCTATCGCAAGACCAACTTGGCCCGGACGGGAGCAATCGACAGAGGAGTAATCGCACAAAGAGTTTTTGAGATTTGCTTTCGCTACTTGCTCGAGCACAGCAGCGAACTGCCGGACGGCTTCATGTGCAAGCTTGACGAACCTATGGAAGACAATATCCCGCCTCTGCGTAAGCAACACTGGCTCGAAGAGTACAGTGCACTTTGTATTTACGAGCTTGCGCGAAATGGATGGCACTACGAGTTAAAATCAACCCCAGAGAGCAATTGACGGTGTTGCCGACTGGGAATCGGGGAAGAAAGCGGCCAACGTTCACGGCGATAGCATGTGCCATTCGCTACTCGGGATGGTCTTGCCTCTTGTGGTACCCGGCCTAAGTCTAAATGCCAAAGGCAGCTTATTCGCGATGCCGCCAATAGGCGACTGGCGCGACCAGCTCGCGGCATGCCATGATTTTGTCTCAAAGCCCGTCAGGTGGTCCCGATTTGTATCCTTCCCTAAAACCATGCCTGACCACATCTCGAGGGGAGGCTTTTTTAGCAAGAAATACTCCGACCGGTTATCCGGATTCTCCCAGGACGATCTATGGTTGCTCGCCACCGTGTTCGAACGTCTCTTGCGAAGTCGGGCCGCCAGTAGCCCGACTGAGCTGACTGAGCAGCAAGCACAGATCCTCGACCGCGCCATCGTCGTGGTCGGCGATCTCAAGATTTCTTCGACGGAATGGGGTAGCGCAGCCAAACTGGAGACGTTCCGAATACGCTAGCGGGTCGGCAGCCAGATCCCGCGTTTTTCGAGGCCTGGGATTCTACGGTTGCATCCATCTTGGTGGTTTGTGACTTTCACTCTTTATGCTCAGTTTCGCGGGTTGGCAGTCCCTCAACTGAGGGAGGCCTCACCCTCTCAAGACATGGCACGAGGTGACCCTTTCCCCGTCTTTAGAGCCGCCGTGAAGGCTGGCGGCTATCGCGGGCGCTGGAAGCTGCAAGTGTGTACGTGAGAACTCGTCTTTCGCCCCTTCGGGGCTGAATGGGCTCCTACCTAGACCCACGGCTTGCGCCGTGGGCTGGACTCTTTCGCCACTTCGTGGCTGGGGTGTTTCGCCGCTTCGCGGCTGATAAAGGCGAATCCTGTTCCGCCGCGACTTCCCCATGCCTCGAAAACCGCCAGACATGGGGCACCTGTGCTGAGCACGACCTCCTGGAAGGGGGGGCATCTGCAGTTCGATCCGCATGCCCAGCAGTTCCGGTCCGTAGTCAGGCGTGAGCACGTCCAACTGTTTTTGCAGCTCCTCGATCAAGCTGCCGACGAATAGGGAGCCTGTCGAGCGCGGCGAGCATTCGCACTCCCGCAATCTCGTCCAAATTTTTCCCTCTTGTGCGGTACTTGCAGCGGATGGGGACGCTTGGTCACCGGCTCAGCGTAATCACAAGGGGTGGAGCGTGACTGTGATCCGGATACAGTCCTGATTGTGACGAAGCCCACTCATTCGCAAAAAACGCGAATGACTGGGGCACCCACATTGTCTCGGGCACCCGGCCGATCGCAAGGTTGATAGCGCAGGAACATCTAACGCGATCCTCACATTGATAGGCGGAATTCCGGGCTTACATTGCCACAAATATTTTGCCGTGGGCACAGACCGGGAGGATGCCGACAAATTAGACCGGCAGCATTTCATGCTACTTCACGCCCGCGTCTTCCAGCGTGCACTCTTGTGGAGCCTTGTCCTCGCGCAGTCCAAGAAACACTGGCGCGCGCAGCTTTGGACCGCCTTCTTCCGTTTCGTGAGTCCACTCGGAGAACTTGATTTCGGCAACCAGCTCCGGACGAACAAAATGAACTCTTCGCAACCCGCCGATTTCGCCGTCAAACGGATTCTCGCCGGTCACAAGCGGCTGCAAACGGGCAAACATCTCCTTGAGCCCGCGCTGATCGAAGCCGGTCCCAACCTGCCCCACGTGGATCAGTTGGCCCTTCTTGTTATAAAGGCCCAGTACCAGCGCGCCGAAATAAGATCGGCTGCCCTCGGGGTCTGTGTAGCCTCCAATGACGCATTCCTGGCGGCGCGTGATTTTGATTTTCAGCCAGTCGCGCGAACGGGTCTCGTCATAGAAGGCTGGCCCGCTTTTTGGCGACGATCCCTTCCAGACCCTTCTGCCCCGCCGCGTCAAACAGCGCCAACCCTTTTCGGGATAATGATCGGAGAAGCGGACGATATCGCCGGGAGACGATTCGATCCTGCAACAACTGCTTGCGCCGCTCGAGCGGAACGCGCCGCAGATCGAAGTCGTCGAGGTAAAGAAGGTCGAATGCGTAATAAAGGACGGGCACGCCCTCTCGTCTCGGCACGCAAGCCGCGGCTTGCCGGGACGGAATCCTGTGCGCTGCTGCATCAGGCTGAACGATGGCCGGCCATGCTCGTCGAGCGCAACAATTTCGCCGTCGAGGATGGCGCGGCGAGCCTCGACAAACTTCGGAACGCGGCGAGTTCCGGAAACTGCGCACTGAGATCGTTTTGATTGCGCGAAACCATCCGCACTTCGCCATCGTCGATAAAAGCGATGGCGCGGTAACCGTCCCACTTGATTTCGAACAGCCACTCCGGATTGTCGAAGGGCTTCTCGATCGCAGTTGCCAGCATGGGATGAATCGCAGTTGGCATTGGCTTGCGCACTGCGCCGGGAAGATCTTTAACCGAAGAGGACGCGGAGTTTGCAGAGAATTCGTGGTTTGCTTTTTTCGATCTCGGAGCCGCTCTCACTGCGGGCGACTTTGAAATTGCTTTCGATTCTTCCGATTTCGGTTTCGCGCTCGGCGCATTCGACTTCGAAGACGTCTTTACAGCAGCCGTATTTGCCGAGCGCGCTACAGTTCCTGATTGCTTATTTTTCTCCGCGTTCTCAGCGACCTCTGCGGTTTGAGCTTTTTTTTTATCCGCAGCTTTCTTGCGGTCCGCGCGCGCGATGGCATCGGCCAGCCACGGCGCCTTCAGCTTGCCGCGCGCAGCAGGACGACTGCTCGTCCATTGTGCAGATTCCTCATCTCCCGCAATCTGCGCCATCGTGCGATTGCTAAGAACGGACTTGTCGTACTGGTCGATATCGAATCCAGGGACAACATGATCGTCTTTCTTCTTGATCAACAGCCATTCGTTTCCTTTGCTCCCAGCGCGGCGCGCCTTGATGTGAACGAGCGCGAAGTCGCCGTTGAGACGTTTGCCCTTCAACCGAAACTTAAGGTCGCCCTTATCGAGCATGGCAACAGCTTCCGCATCCGTGCCGCGAACGTACTCTCCATTCACCGGAATCGGCGAAAGTGGCTCCCACGTTCCCACGTCCCAAACCATCACCGAACCAGCGCCGTAATTACCTTCGGGAATCGTGCCCTCGAAATCGAAATAGGAAACTGGATGATCCTCAACTTGCATGGCAAGCCGCTTGTCGGACGGGTCGAGCGAAGGCCCTTTCGGCACAGCCCACGACTTCAGCACACCTTCCATCTCCAGACGAAAGTCATAATGCAGGCGCGTGGCGCGATGCCGCTGCACCACGAAGCGATGCTTCGACTGCTTCTCAACTTTGGGCGGAGGTTCTGGCGTCTCCTCGAAACGCCGTTTCCGCTTGTACTCATCGAGCGACATGGGATTATTGTAAGGGCTTCTGTAGCGGCCAAGCCGTTATACTAAAGCCATTTCCAGGGAGTCTTGGATGATTCTAGCCCGCAGTGGGAAGCTTTTCGCGTCCGCATTTCTTTTCCTCTCGTCTCTCTTTTGCACATCGGTTTTTGTGGCGGCGCAAACTGACACGCTTTCAACCTTGCCGCGCGAGTTACAGGGGAAGATAGACCAGATAGCACAGCAGACGCTCGCCGAGAGCGGCCTGCCAAGCGCTTCGATTGCCATCGTCCAAGGAGGCACGATCGCTTATCTGCAAGCGTACGGCGATGGAACCATCGATCCTCGCAAACCCGCGCTGCCCTCCATGCGCTACAGCATCGGCTCCATCAGCAAGCAGTTCACGGCAGCCGCGGTTCTGCTGCTGGCGGAGCAGGGAAAGCTTTCGCTCGACGATACGGTCTCGAAGTTCGTGCCCAGTCTCACGCGCGGCAACGAAGTCACGATCCGCGAACTGCTGTCGCACACTTCCGGATATCAGGATTTCTGGCCGCAGGATTACGTTCCTCCCTTCATGCTTCAGCCGGTTACTGCCGACAAAATCCTGGATCTCTGGGCGCGCAAACCGCTCGATTTCGATCCCGGTACAGATTGGCAATACAGCAACACCAACTACGCGATCGCCGGATTGATCGTGGAAAAGGCAAGCGGCGAGCCGATGTTGCAGTTCCTGAGTGAGCATGTTTTCGCACCGCTCGGCATGAAGAGCGTGATGAACATCGACCAGCAGCGCCTTACCGATACGGATGCCACTGGCTACTTGCGCTACGCGCTTGGTCCGCTGCGCGTGGCTCCGAAGGAAGGCAAAGGATGGTTGTTCGCCGCCGGTGAATTGGCTATGCCGGCTGAAGACCTGGCGAAATGGGATATCAGCCTGATCAATCAAACGCTGCTAAGACCCGCGTCCTACGCGGCGATGGAGCAGGAAGCCGTGCTCAAGAACGGGTTCGGAACGCGCTATGGCCTTGGCGTCAGCGTGCGGGATGAATTGGGGCATCGAGCCATTGAGCATGGCGGCGAGGTTTCAGGGTTTACGGCGCACAACCTGGTTTTCCCGGATGAAAAGCTGGCCGTAGTCGTGCTTACAAATGAGGACTCGGTCGGGGTTTCGGCTGATTTGGCAAAGAAGATCGCGGCTCTCTTCTTCGCCGATACGAGCGCCATGAAGCCCGAACAGCAGGCAAGAGAAATATTCCAGGGGCTTCAACGAGGGAAGATCGACCGCGGATTGCTGACCGGCAACTGCAACAGCTATTTCACCGAGCAAGCACTCAAGGATTTTGCCGACAGCCTGGGACCGCTCGGCGCGCCCACGGCATTCGAACAGACGGCCAAGCGCGATCGGGGAGGAATGACGTTTAGCTCGTTTGAAGTGCATTTTGCGCGGAAAACTGTCGAAGTGTGGGAGAGAATCATGCCCGATGGAAAAATTGAGCAATATCAGGTGGGAGCAAAGTAGCTGAAACCATGAAACGCGAATTCCCCGAATGCCCGCTCATTGGCGTTGGCGCAGTAATCGTCGAAAACGGTCGCGCCTTGCTCATCCGCAGAGCAACGCCGCCGCTATTGGGGGAGTGGTCGTTGCCTGGAGGGGTGCTCGAATGCGGCGAGGCGCTGCGTGAAGCGGCGATTCGTGAGGCGCGTGAGGAAACTGGACTGAAGGTCGAAGTGGGTGAAATGCTCGGCGTTTACGAGCGCGTGATTCACTCTCCCGATGGGCGCGTGAGGTATCACTACGTGCTAATCGATTTTCTATGCCGTTCGGTGTCAGGACAACTCGAAGCAGGAAGCGACGCGGCAGAAGTTGGATGGTTTCGCCGCGAGGACTTGCCGGCGCTGAATCTCGCGTATGACGCGGATGACGTGGTGCGGAAGGGGTTGGATCGAGGTTAGAGGTTAGAGGTTAGAGGTTAGAGGTTAAGGGTTGAAGAAGTAAGAGGTTAGATTGAGTGCGAAATTGCTCTCTTTCTCCAAAATTACCTTCCGAGATCTTACGTCTTACGTCCTACCTCTACCTCTTACCTCTTACCTCTTACTTCTTACTTCTGACCTCGCTCTCGCTCGGCCATTTTTGCTATGTGCACGCGAAATCCCGATCGCGACCACAATGGATCCCTGCAAGCACCACGAACGGCCGCATAAGGGCATCCACAATTGAAGACACCACTTGCTTGTGCGTGTGTTCCGCTTGCCCCGCCCGGCACGCTAAGATGGAGCGTGTCGGGAACTGCGGTTTGCGAGTCTTCCAGGAGAGTGTTGGTTGTCTCGCTGGGTGGGGAACGTACGAATTCTCCAGACTTGCATCCAATAAATTGCTAGCATCATCTGGGAGATGTCGTTGCGCGCCCAATCCGAAGGAGCCGGCGCTGTTGCGGATTTATATGCCCGCAGCGGTGCAGCGGCTTATGGCATTAGTGTCGAACAGTTCGCGCTAGTCCTGGAAGAAATTCAGAAGAAGTATCTCCCCGCCGCAGCGGCCCACGAGAAATCGGAGTTCTGCGCCGGACTGCGCCTGGAAGAACTGGCGTTGGCTCGCGCTTGCGCGGCGGGCAACGAACGGGCATGGGAGGACTTCGTCAGCCGCTATCGTCCAAAGCTGCGTGGTATGGCCTTGCAGATCACGCGGGAAGCCAGTCAGGCGGCCGAACTCGCAGATTCGATTTTCGCCGACCTTTATGGTCTTAACGCGCGCGCTGGCGTTCGCAATTCCAAGCTGTTTTTCTACACAGGACGCGGTTCGCTCGAAGGCTGGTTGCGCACGGTGATGGCACAGGAGTTCGTCAATCGCTACCGCAAACAGAAGCGCACCGTCAGCCTCGAAGAGCAGACCGAAGAAGGCGCGCAGTTTGTGGCCAGCGTGCCGGAGCCTGCCAGCAGTGACGATCCCCGCCTGGAGGCAGCCACCGATGAGGCCCTCAGCCAGCTTTCGGCCGAAGACCAGTTCACATTAGCCTCCTATTATTTGGATGGACGAACGCTGGCTGAGATCGCGCGAGCGCTGGGGCTGCACGAATCGAGCGTAAGCCGACGTCTGGACCGGCTCTCTACGGCTTTGAGAAAGGACATCTTGGCGGGCCTTCGGGAGCGCGGGATGAGCCATGCCCAGGCCGCGGAAGCCCTGGAAACCGACGTCCGGGATATATCCCTGGATTTGCGCTCACGTTTGACGCAAGATTCCGGAACAACGACGTTCCCTAGTAGGCAGACTCCCGCCCGGGACAGGCGGGGCAAGCCCTGAATGGAAACTCGTAACTGATGACAGAAGTGCCAAAAATCGTGCATTCCCGGCTGCGTGCGGTGGGGCAGGCCGTGGGTCTGGCGCATCCGGAAACGGAGCTGCTGGCGGCGTTTATCGAGCAAGCGCTCTCGCCGGCCGAGCGTGAGACTGTGCTCGCTCATTTGGCGCTATGCGCGGACTGCCGCAAAATTGCGGTTCTGGCGCTGCCGGAAGCGACGGTTGTTGCAACTGCGGTCGAGACCGCGCC
Source organism: uncultured Acidobacteriaceae bacterium (assembly GCA_963804075.1). Lineage (GTDB taxonomy): Bacteria > Acidobacteriota > Terriglobia > Terriglobales > Acidobacteriaceae > Acidiflorens. Next base: position 11,628 of record CAWDPB010000038.1, read on the forward strand.
GGAAGCGGAGACAGTCCTAGCAAGTGGAGCAAGAGAATTCAGGCAAAAAGCTTCCGGGCACGGCAGCAGGAATTGGTTGGGCTGGGGTAACCTGCGCTGGGCAGCACTGGCAGCGGGCATTGCGGTAGCGGTGCTCGTAATGCGTCCGGGAATTAGGCACGTTGAAAAGGCTAATCCGATTGCGGTCGCGAAACAGCCCTCCCCACAAATCGAGCCCGGGACCGTAGCACCCCAGGTTGCCGGGGAGTTTCCGGCTCAACGCAAAGCGTCTGCGAACATAACTCCCGCGACTCCGAGTGAGGATAAGCCTGCAAATTCATTGCTTCGCGCAAAAACAGAGACGCCTGCTGCCAAGCCGATGCCGGCGCGCAAGCAGGCGATGACTGCCGACAACCAGGTCGCACAATTAGCCAAGCCGGAGAGACACGCGTACGCCGTATCGAGCGCAGATCGCGCATCCGGCACATCGACCAATGAAGACCTGACGAACGAAGGATCCGCCGCAGTGCCGACGGAAGATGCTGCGAGTTCTTCCGATCTCGGATTGCCAGTCTCCACCGGCAGTTTGATGGCCCGCGCTCAGGCCCCGGCGGTCGAAAGAGCAAAACCGGCGCTCGATGAATCAACCGCTTTTTGGACAATCTCGGCAGGCATGCTTAAGCGCTCTCTTGACGGCGGCCAGAATTGGCATGCGGTTCTCCCAGGAAAGCACAACTGGCAGTGTTACGCCGCCCGCAACCAGGACGTATGGGCAGGTGGGGCGAAGGGTGCGCTTCAGCATTCCGCCGATGGTGGCACGACCTGGAGCAGGGTTGTGGTGTCCGGAGACGGAGAATCGCTCCACTCGGATGTCATTCAGATTGACCTGCAAGACCCGTCCGGCATCGTTCTGGAAACTGCCGATCACCAAACATGGAGTAGCCCCGATAGCGGCAATAGCTGGCAGAAAAAGTAATCGTCCGGATTATGAAGCCCTGGCCTTCCACGCGCGGCTTTCTGGCGTAGAGCAGAACATTGCGGCGTTCGCTTTTCGCCAGTTCCCAGCTGCAGCTCGCAAGGCGAACCCCGCAGAGCGACGAACGGCGCCCAGCCTGTCGGTCCGAACCTAGATGCCGGGCGCGGCAGCTTGCCGTGAAGGAGCAAACACGGAATCGACCAGGGCGGCGATCTCTTCCATTGAGCCATCTATATCGAGCGTGAAGCGCACCAGGTCCACCTCCGCGAACGCCGGATAGGCGGGGACAAGGTGCTTCCAGGCAGGATCTTCCGCCAGCTCAACCGCCAGAATTTCGTTGTACCCATAGCCGAGATTCCTTACCCGGCAAAGCAGGTCGCCGAGGTGAACCAGGCATACCAGGGGGCCGGCGGTGAACATCGATTCCACCTGATGGTGGCGGCCCGCAACTTCCACCAGTTCCTCGGAAAGGCCCCAACGTTTGCAGAGCAAGCGGCCCGAGTCTTCGTGCGTGAACCCAAGCGTGCGTTGTTCTGAAAAATGAAGCGGGCATCCGCTCGCGGCGGAGAGCCTCAGGCACTCGCGAAACTCCACCGTATTGAGCACAGAGTTCACGAGAAAACCTATGTCATGGATCAAGCCGGCCAGATAGGCTTTCTCGGGCTCTGGATAACCAACTCCCTGCGCCATTCTTTGAGTCACCAGCGCACATCCGAGCGAGTGTCTCCAGAAAGCGTTGGGGTCGAGAACCCACATGGCTTTGGGAATGGTCTGGTGCATGCATAAACCGAACAGGAGCGATCGAACTCTCTCCAGGCCCAGAGCCATGACGGCGGAACGAACGGTTTCAACGGGCCGGCGCCCAAAAAGCGGAGAGTTGGCGAGCCGCAGACACTGCGCGGCGATCCCCGCATCAAGGGAGACCAAGTCGACGACTTTCTCCACGCGAATCTCTTCCACCGGCAAGCGCATCATCTCAAGCAAGGGCACAAGGATGGGGGGCGCGGTCCAGATCGATTCGATCTTTGCGATCTGCTCTTCAAGCAGCGTCTCTCGCTCTTCTTTCATGGCTTGCCTCCAGCGACGAAGCCGGCGGGCGGCTTCATGTAGGCGGTGGTACCGGGAAGGTGGATCAGCCGAAACGCGTCGTTGACGTGAAACAGGGACTCGGCGTGTCCCAGGAAGAAATAACCTCCCGCCACCAGATTGCTGTAAAAGTGCTGCACGACGCGGCGTTTGGAAGCCAGGTCGAAATAGATGAGGACGTTGCAGCAGAAAATGACGTCGATTCCCTTCAAGAAAAGCATCTTGCTGTCGTCGGAAAGGTTGACGCGCTCGAACCGGATGCGCGACTTGAGCAGATCGTTGGCCTGGAGCTTGTCGTTGCCGGCGTCCCGGAAATATTTCCGCCGCATAGCATCGCTCACGTTGCGTAACGCGTAATCTCCGTAGATTCCGGCCCGTGCCGCCTCAAGCGAGTTCGTGTTCAGGTCGGTGGCCAGAATGTCGAACGTCCAGCCCGCGAGCTGCTTTTCCTCCATGAGAAACATGGCGAGGGTATAAGGTTCCTCACCCGTCGAACAGCCGGCCGACCAGACTCGAAGCCGCTTGATCCCGATCGCAGCTTTCCCCTGCATAACCTGGGGAAGGAGGACATTGTGCAGCGCTTCAAGCTGCGGCGGATGGCGAAACATGTACGTCTCGCCGATGGTGATCTCATTGAGCAAAAGCCGCAGTTCAATCTCTCGCTGCGCGCTGGTAGTGAGATAGTCAAAGTACTGGGAAGGAGTACCCGCTCCGCAGGTCGCCATGCGCCGGTTACTGCTCGAAACCAGCAGATAGAGCTTCTGCTCCGCGTGGTAAATCCCAGAGATCTTATAAACCAGATCCCGGATCTTCATGTAGGCCGGGTCGGCGGGGATGGCCGCGGGAGCCGCCCAGGCTTTTCCGCTTGTGGCTTCAATGTACATTCAATCTCTTTCGCTGGTGCAAAGTCCGGCTCGATTCTGCAAGTTTCACGCCCCAACTCCAGTCGCGTTGCTTCTTTGAAACAAGACGCGGCGTACAATTTCGGCCATCATTCCGTTCAACGGAAAGACGCGGTCCGCCAAATTTGCGGCCACGATGCTCCCTGGCATGCCCCAGACAACCGACGACGCTTCGTCCTGAACAATGACAGCGCCTCCCGCCGCCCGAATCGCAGACGCACCACGCGTGCCGTCCGCGCCCATGCCGGTCAGTACCACCCCCAGCACGTGGCTTCCATACGCCTGCGCGACCGAGCGAAACAACACGTCAACCGCCGGCCGGCAAGAATTTTCCGGGGGATACTGATTGAGTTCGAGCAAGCAGACGTTGCCTTTGCGGCCCACGGTCATGTGATAATCCCCGGGCGCAATCCAAATTTGTCCGGGCTCCAGTTTTTCCCCCGGTTTGCCTTCCCGAACATGGAGAGGAGTGAGCGAGTCGAGGCGGCTGGCAAGCAGGTGCGTAAACATCGGAGGCATGTGCTGCACGATCACGACCGGAACTGGGAAGTCCCGCGGGAACTCCGGGATCAAGGCAGCGAGCGCATTCGGTCCACCCGTCGAAGTACCGATGGCAAGCGCATCGATCCGTGCCGGCCTCTGGGATAGCGCTGCAAGCTGGGGAAGCGGGCCAGTGAGGGCGACAGAAGGCGCGGTCACGGTGGAAAGCCGCTGTGCGCACAGCATTTTGATTTTCGGGACCAGTTCCTGCCGGATGTGTTCGCTGGTGCTCTCGCTATCGGCCATCCGCTTGGCGCAGTAGTCGCTCGCCCCGCGGGCCAGCGCCTCGACCGTTGCCGCCGCCCCAGGCCCGGTTAAGGAGCTGAACATGATGACCGGTAATCGGGGATAGCGTTTTCGGATTTCGACTAGCGTTTCGATGCCGCTCATGCCGGGCATTTCCACGTCCAGCGTGATCAGATCCGGCTTGAGCTCGGCGATCCGGGCAAGGCCGATCTCGCCCGTTCCCGCCGTTCCGGCTACCACGATGTCCGGTTCCGAACCCATGACATCGCTCAGGCAGCGGCGGATGACGGCAGAATCGTCCACGATCAATACGCGTATTGGCTGCACGGCTCAACTCCTCTGTCTAGTTCGCTGCGGCCCCAAGAATGCGAGCCGGACCACAACGATCCGGCTCGCCGAACAGCCTAGTGTCCAGCCGCGGCTCCGCGGACAAGCGGCGCACTCGTCTCCATCCCGGTTTTGCGGTCCACGTTGAACCGTCCCACCAGTTCGCGCAACTGGCTGGCCATGCGCGCCAGTTGCTCGACTGCGGTTTGAGTCTGGTTGACGTTCGTGGTGGTGTTCTGCGCCGCTTCCGCCACACCATTGATGTTGGCCGAAATCGTGCTGGCGCCGCGGGCCGCCTCGGAGACATTGCGTGCCATTTCCCCGGTCGTCGCGCTCTGCTCTTCAACCGCCGTCGCAATGACGGTGGAGATGTGGCTGATCTTGTTGATCACATCGCGGATGCCGCCGATCGCGCTTACCGCTCCGGTCGTGTTTTCCTGAATGACCGTGATCTTGCCCTTGATTTCCTCGGTTGCTTTGGCGGTCTGCTTGGCCAGTTCCTTGACCTCGTTGGCGACCACTGCGAAGCCCTTACCGGCCTCCCCGGCGCGCGCCGCCTCGATAGTGGCGTTTAGCGCCAGCAGGTTGGTCTGCTGCGCTATGGAAGTGATCACTTCGATGACCTTGCCGATCTCGGCGCTCGACTCGCCCAGCTTGCCGACCGTCTGGTTCGTCGATTCGGCCGCCGCTACCGCCTCGGCCGCTACCCTGGCCGCTTCGGTCGCGTTCTTGGCAATATCCCCGATGGTCGCGTTCATTTCCTCGGCGCCGGAGGAAAGCGTCTGCAGGTTGGTGTTGACCTGGGTGCCGGCTTCGGCCACGGTGCGCGCCTGAGCCGTGGTTTCCTCCGAATTGGCCGTAATCTGCTGGCTGGTCGCCGACAGCTCCTCCGAGGAGGCGGCCAGGGACCGCGCGTTGCTTCCAATCTGCTCGAGAGCCGACTGCATCTGCTCGGCGGTTGTGTTCACCGCGTTGGAGAGCTGCTTGAAATCTCCGGCATGGTTTCCTTCCATGCGGACCGTGAGATCGCCTGCGGCCATCTGGCCGAGAATACGTCCCACATCGCGCATCGGTGCAATCACGGCGTCGAGCGTCTCGTTCACGCCCTCGACGATCTTGCGATAATCCCCGCCGTGCTTCATCGCATCCGCGCGTGTCGAAAGCTTGCCGTCCACCGCCGCGTTCGCCAGCATGACCGCGTCCGCTACCAGCGCATTCACGGCGTCGATGCAGGTGTTCAGATTGTTCTTGATTACGTTGAAATCGCCGTTGTAGCTGTTGGTAATTTTGGGCGGAATCGCACCCTTGCTGATCTTGTCCACATAGTCGGCCGCCACGTTCAAGGGGCCGATCACGGCATCCAGGCAGTCGTTCACGCCCTTCACGATCTTGCGGTAATCCCCGCCGTGCTTCGCTGCATCCGCCCGCGTTGCAAGTTTGCCTTCAACCGCTGCCTGGGACAGCATATTGGCGTCCGCCACCAGCGCATTCACAGCGTCGATGCACGTATTTAGGTTGTTCTTGATTACGTTGAAATCGCCGTTGTAGCTGTCGGTGATCTTCGCTGGAATATTGCCCTTGCTAATTTTGTCGACATAGTCGGCGGCCACGTTCAGCGGCCCGATGACGGCGTCGAGCGTGTGATTCACACCCTCGACAATCTTGCGGAAGTCGCCGCCGTGTTTCGAGGCGTCGGCGCGGGTTGCCAGCTTTCCTTCGACCGCCGCCCCGGCCAGCATGGCCGCGTCGGCCACCAGCGCGTTCACGTTGTCGATGCACGTGTTCAGGTTGTTCTTGATCAGGTTGAAATCGCCGTTATAGGTGTCGGCGATCTTCGCTGGAATGTCGCCTTTGCTGATCTTGTCGAGATACCGGGCGACGGTCTCGACCACGGTCTTGCGCTCGGTGACGTCGTTGTAGTAGCCGACAACTTTAAAGAGTTTCCCGTCCACGTCGCGAATGGGGTTGTAGGAGCTCAGCATCCAGACTTCGCGCCCGTTCTTGCCCGCGCGCTTGAACTCACCGCTGGCTGCCTCTCCGCGTTTGAGTTTTTCCCACAATTCGACGTCGGTCCCGCTGTTGCGATCCGTTTCGGAGGCGAACATGCTCACGGAGCGTCCCTTGACCTCCGCTTCGGTGTAACCCATCAGTTCCTCAAAACGTTTGTTGACGCGCAGAACGATGCCTTCCATGTCGTATTCCGCCACCGGCTGGTTGTTATTGATGGCGGCAACCTGGCCTGAATAGTCGGCGTTCTGGGCTTCGATCCTGATTTTTTCGGTGACGACATCCCATGTGGCAAGCGTGCCGATTGGGTTCTTCTGGGAGTCATAGACGGCATCGGCCACCAAGCTGATGCTTTCAGGCCCGATCATGAACTTCGCCGTGTAAGGCAAAGAATTCGGATTGGACAGAATGCGCCGTTGTGCGGCGGGATCTTTATGGAAGACGTCAATCGACTTGCCTACGATTTCGGAGACTTTGATCGGCAAGTACTTTTCCAGCTTCTCCAATGCGCGGCGCGCGGCCGGGTTCAGGTATTGAATCTTCATATCTTGGTCGGCGAACATGAGGTTGACGGCCGTCTTATCCGCCAGTCCCGCCATGCGGGCCGTCGCCGCCTCTTTTGTGCGCAGGCTCTCTTTCATTTTGTTGAGTGCTGCGATGAGCTTGCCAATTTCGTCCCGGCTGCCGACAACCATGTCACTCTGCGCCAGATCGCCGGCGGCAATTGCATCGGCAAACTTCACTGCCCCGGTCAGCGCCGAAACCAGGCTGCGGATTGAGAAAATGGCCATCCCAATGCCAACGGCTGCCCCGAGAAGGACTGAGATGACGAGCGCGATCATGATTTTGGACTCGGTGGCAGACTGCTCTTGGCGGCCAGCCTCCTGAAGCAGATCCCCATGCTCGATAAAGCCATCGACAAGCTTTTCCAGTTCGACACGTATCGCGCTCATGTTCTCGCCCAACAACTGGGCCACAGCTTCCTTCCCTTTTCCCGCGCGGCGCAGTTCTGTAGCCTGTGAAGCGCCGCGATCGTAGGCGGCGGCCAGTTCCCGATAATGGGCGAGCATTTCTTTTCCTTTTGCCGTAGTTAGCCGCTTCTCCGTTTCGGCGAGTATCTCGTCCAATGCCCGGCCTTGCTCCTGGTAGTCCTTCATATACTTTTCATCGCCGACGAGAAGAAACGTGCGAATGTCCAACTTCCGATTATTGATTTTGACATTCGCGGTTTTCATGAGGTTCGCTGTCCCTGCCCTCAGCTGCATGGTCGTGGAAATCTCACTTAGCTGACGCACGCCGTAAAAGCAGGTAATACCGATGATGACCATGATCAGCAAGGGAATGCCGAAGCCAATCGCCAACTTCCTTCGCAGGCTTAACGTTCGCATGTTAGTAATCTCCGGGACTTGCACTTTGAGGGTTATCGGCGGCGAAACAACCATGCTTGAGTGAGTAGAGACATTTAGCGCACGGAGGTCGGAACATTACTTTGGCGGGACGGCCTTCGTGATGCGCGCAGGTTCAAGTACAGCTCTCGCCGGACGATGAATGCACTTAATACGCGAAAACCGCTGCGGCGGGCACACCGTATGTCCGGCTTACTGATCATCGATCATAAGGAGAAACAAATGAGAGTCGCCCAACAGAAAGCCTGCAAGTGTTCCATCCCACAGCGTCTTAGCGTTGTCGCCGTCTGCTTAGTAATGATGGCGGCCGCTGCCTTTGGCTCTGAAAACGGAGCCAGCGTCTATCCCATCGGCGTCGAAACCGTTATGCCCGGCATGATGCCCCCTCCCCACGGCACCATGTTCTACGAATACAATGCCTCCGTTTCCGCGAACGAGACGGATACAGCCAATGGCAACGCCGCACCCATCGAGTTCAAGCTGAGGGTCGCCGCATTCGCTTTCAAGGTCGTGCACAACTGGGGCCTAAATTTCCTTGGCGGTACCGTGGAGAGTAACGTAGCCATCCCTTTCATTCATCAGGAGCTTCATGTTCCCCCGGGAAAATTTACAAAACTTGCCGTCGGCAACGTAGCCATCAGCCCTTTCGGCGTCCGGTATGCGAAGGCTCATTGGCATTTCTACTACGAAGGAGACTTGTGGTTCCCGGGAACTGGGCGCTCAACGACTGATGTTCTCAACATCGGCCAGAATAACTACGCGGCCGCCCCAGTTGGCGGATTCACATATCTGAAGGGGAAAGAAGAAATCAGCTCCAAGCTGCAATACGTCTTTAACTTCGATGACAACGCGACCAATTACCAAAGCGGGAACGAGTTCAACTGGGAATTCGACGGCATGCACGGGGTCTCCCGCGCAGTCGCCGTCGGCGTAAACGGGTTCCTCTACAAACAAACAACCGATGACAAACTAGCCGACCTGGCGTTCAACGGGGGAAACCGAGGGCGCGATCTTGGCATCGGGCCGGAGGTCCGATTCAACCTGATTACGCACGGAGGGTTTGCCGTCAAGTACCTGCGTGACACGATGGTGGAAAACCGGGCTCCAACCAACGCCTTTTGGTTTCAGCTGGCCGTCCCAATCACCATCGGTCACCGGGAATAGCGCGACACTCAGAAGGGTGCTATTTACAGCAAGAAGAGAATGTTAGAGAGGTCATTGAGGCTCCTTGCCGAGATTGACCTCTCTTCATAACTTACAAAACTGCTCCTCGATACGATTCATCACAATTTCAGCGTGATTGTAGTCACTGACCCTGCACTCCGGACTTAGTACCCTCACAAAGTGACTCACCCGGAAGAGATCAGCAGCAACGCTGGTTGCGTGTTGCTTTCTACTGCAACCCATTCACCGGGTAAATAGCCGCGACTTTGCCCGCCGGATTGGAGAAGATCTCGCGGTTGCTAACGGAATTAAATCGCATAAGACCCATCACGAATCAAGAGGAGTCCCGATGAAAAAGAGTGCATCTCTACTGACTGCTGGCCTGGTTTTGTCGTCCATCATGCTTTCGCATGGTGCAGCCGCACAAGAAAAGGCAACCCCACAAGAACTCATGCAAAAGGTTCGCGAAGCCGCTGGCGACCTTTCCAAAAAAGGAGACGCTGGCGTTTCCGAGTTCGCCAGCAAGCCATCGCCATGGGTCTGGAAGGATACTTATATCGTTGTCCTTGATTGTTCAAAGGGAGTTATGGCTGCCAATCCGATCAAGCCGGAACTGGTGGGCAAGCCACTAACCGCACTAAAGGACGTCAAAGGCAATCCAGCTTTCGAACTGCTTTGCGCCGCCACCGCAAACCCCAATGGCGTGTGGGCAGAATATTGGGTGCCCAAGCCAGGTGAAAAAGAGGGATCGCGAAAGATTTCCTATGGCTCCAGCGCCACTGGGACGCCCTACATGGTTGCCGCCGGCGTCTTTGCCGACCAGCCCACGTTGGCGGATCTGACTAAGCTTGTCGCCAAGTAGTCCTGTCATGTAGTGGCATTGAGAGAACGGACGGTTTCTGAGCCTGCCCTGAACAGAGAGCCGATGCGTGCCTCTCAGATCAGGGCTCGGAGGCAGCTCTCCCAGCCACCGCCTGTTCCATGTCAAGCGCGAGGAGGAGCCGTCCGTTCAGCTTGTAGACTCCGCGCACCATCGAGCGGGCGGGCCCTTGTAGCGTCTCCGGCGGAGGCTCGAAGGTCTCCGGTTTGACCTCGATCACGTCGCCGATTTCATCGACTAACAGGCTGACCGCCCCCTCGGCTGTGCGCACCACGACGTTCATCGGCAACTCTCCGGGTGCGCGCTCCGGCATGTCAAGGCAGCGCCGCAGGTCGATGGCGGTCACGATTTGCCCGCGCAGATTGATCAAACCCCGCACAATATCGGGAACCAGGGGCACCCTGGTCATTTCCTGATAGCGGATGACCTCCTGCACCTGCTGTACCGGCACGCCAAAGAAATGCTTTTTCAGGAAAAACGTGCAGAACAGCTGTGCGCCTTTCATTGCCGTTGCCTCAGTGGCCATTCGTTATGCTCCCAGCGCGAGCAGGCCCGCGACGTCGACGATGTCGGTAATATGCTGTTGAATGACGGCCGATCCGACCACTCCGGGCCGGGCCGTCTTGTGATCCACCGCGTAGGTTTCGTCCACGATATCGAGGATGTTGTCGACCACGAGCCCGACGTTTCGCCCGTCCTCGCCATAGACCACGACCACCTGCAAAGCCTCCTGGCTAGCGGCCATTCCTGGTCCGCCGCCGAGAGCATCCGACAGCCGCACCAGCGGCATGATCTGGCCGCGATACTGTACCGTTTCGCGGCCGCCGGCCCGTTCGAGGGACTCGGGCGGGAACTCCTCAAGCCGGGCCACGGCCGATAAATCGACCGCCATCGTTCCGTTCCCGCCGAGCCGGAACAGAAGAACCGGATGCCGGTCCTTGGCGTGCGCGCCTTCCACTTCCCTGGCCCCGGCTTCGGCCGAGGAGCGCTCCCGGTTCTCGGCCACCACGTGAGCATGCTGCGCCAGGCCGAGGACATCGAGAATCAGCGCCACCTTGCCATCGCCCATGATGGTGGCGCCCGCAAACACGCTGACGTTTTTCAGGTGCTTGCCCAGCGGCTTCACGACGATCTCCTCGGTATCGGAAATGTCGTCCACGATCAGTCCGAATTTCTGGCCGTCGGCTTGCAGCACGACAATGTTCACGCGCTGGGAGGCGCCGCCTTCCCCGCACCCGGCTCCGGGCGCCATCGACAGTTTGTTTTCCGGCATAGCGGGGCCATCCTTCCTGCCGCTTTCTCCGAGGCCAATTTCTTCAATCTTCAATACCTGATTCAGGTTGACGAGCGGCAGCAACGAGCCGCGCAGACGGTACACCGGCGCTCCATGCACCATCTCAATGCGCTTGCCCGCCTCTTCGCCTTCCAGGCCGACCAACTCCAGCAGGCTGACCTGCGGAATGGCAAAGCGCTGGCCGCCGGTCGAGACGATCAGAGCGGGCACGATCGCCAGCGTCAGCGGGATCTTCACCTTGACTGTCGTGCCCTTGCCGGGTGCCGACTGCAAATCGCACGGTGCCGCCGATGTGCTCGATATTGGTCTTAACCACGTCCATGCCGACGCCCCGTCCGGAAACGTTGCGTGACCTTATCCGCCGTCGAAAGACCGGGCAGAAAAATCAGGTTCGCAGGCCTCGCGGTCGTTCAAGCGCTCGGCTTGTTCGGCGTGACGAGCCTTTCTTGATGGCTTTGGAGCGACTCCGTTGCGGATCGAGTCCGCCCCATCGTCGGCGATTTCGATGATCACCTGCCCACCTTCGTGATAAGGCGCGCAGCAGAGCGCCCTTCGGCGCCTTGCCGCGTGCCTTGTCGCTCTTCGGGCAGTTCGATGCCGTGGTCGACGGCAGTTGCGCACCAGATGCGTCATCGGGTCGTTGATGGCCTCGATAATCGTTTTATCCAGTTCGGTCTCCTGGCCCTCCATCTCGATCCGCACTTTTTGCCGCAGGCGAAGCAACGTCGCGGACCGTGCGCGGAAAGCGGCTCCAGACGCTGCCGATCGGCTGCATCCGCGTCTTCATGACGCTCTCCTGCAATTCGGTCGCGATCAGATTCAGCGCTGCCCGGTTGTCAGCGAGGTCGTTTCTTCCTGCTGCGGGTGAATTGCAGGATCTGATTGCGCGCCAGCACCAGTTCGCCGACCAGATTCATCAGCTTGTCGAGCAGTCCCACGTCCACGCGGATGGTGTCGGCCTCGCCGGACTTGCGTTCGCGACTTCGGCGGCTTCTTTCTCAGCCGATCCCTGACCCGCTTTGCCTGCGATCTTGCAAGGCGGCTTCGGCGGGCGCTTTCGTTTGCCCTGGGTGTTGTCGTTTGCTTCTCCTGCTTCGTGCACAACTGTCGAGGCCTGTTCCGGCAGGGACGAGACTCGGGACATGAACTCGGTTTCGGCCGCCAGGCGGCGACGCCGTGGCATTCCGCCAGGTGAGGGCTGCTGAAACGCGTCAGATTCGCCACTGAGTTCGCTGTGATCGCCGTTACCGTCCGCTCCGGTCGCCTGTATCTCGGCGAGCATCTGCCGGACGACGTCAATCATAGCCAGCAAAGCCGTCGTCCGCTCCGGATTCAGGCTCAGCTGTCCATCGCGGAGGCGGGCAAGCAAACTCTCGCCGACATGCGTCACTGCCTCGAGCTTGCCGAATCCCAGAAATCCCGACGTTCCTTTGATCGTGTGGATCGTGCGGAAGATGCTGGCCAATATTTCCTGATCCGAGGGATGCTTCTCCAGTTCGACCACTTCCGCGGTCGAGCCGGTCGAGATTTTCGTGGCTCTCCGCAAGGAACTCTTTCACGATGTCGTCGTTGTCGCTCATAGTGGATCACTGTCTCCATCGGCGCGGCCCCGACTCGGTTAAGCACGAAAGTACCGAGCGCTCTCGGCAGCCCATCGCGCGATGTTTGGAGCAGCACAGCCTGCCTGCAGAGAAGTTCTCTTCATTAAGGAATACCCACAACAGAGCCGACGAACCTCTCTAAAAGCATGAGCCGGCCGGAATGCGGAGAGCGATCCCGGAACCGACACCATCGCACTCCTCCGTTGGGCAAAGCCGTGGCGGACTATGCACGAGCAAAAAGCAAACCTCGCAAATTTGTCGAGGTTCTCCGAAGCAAGGCAGCGTCAGTTCGTGGAACCGCTTCTACAACGAAGACGAGGACGCGGGGGAAACAAAACGGGCTTCAGTTGCTGGCTAAGTCTTTCGCCAGCTCACTGAAGCCCGCGCCTCTTCCACACCACTTGATCTTGAAACGATCAGCTCTACAACCCAGGGCCCTCAGGGTAGGCCGGCAAGTCTGGCGGCCGCGCCGGCAGTTTCCTGGGATCGGCCTTGATCTGCTGCATCAGCATGTCGATGGCTTTCTCCAATTGCGGATCTTGTCCCTTAACGACCAAGTCGGGTGGATTATCGACCACAACGTCGGGCTGAACTCCGCGGTTCTCAATCACCCACTTGCTGTCAAGGCCGTAGGCGCGAAAACTCGGGCCGCGTGATGTAGCCGCCATCCATCAGAGGGAAAAATCCGCGGATGCCGCGCACGCCACCCCAAGTTCTCTCGCCGATGAGCGGGCCCAGTTTGTACTGCTTGAAGAAGTAGCTGAACAGATCGCCATCGGAAGCGCGCTCCCAATTGGTAACGCAGGCCATATGGCCGTAGAAGACAACGTCTGGAATCGTGCCCGACTCCCAATTGCGTGCCGAACCCATCCCCGCCAGCACACGCCGCAAGCGCTCGAAAATCAATTGGTCCACGAAACCGCCGCCGTTGTAGCGGACATCGAAGATGATGCCTTCCTTGCGAACTTGCGGAAAGAACTGCTTCATGAACTGGTTGAGCCCTTCGTCGCCCATGTCGGGCAGGTATACATAGCCGATGTGTCCGCCGCTGGCCGCATCGACTTTCTTGCGGTTGGTCTCGATCATGTTCAGTTCGCGCAAGCTGAACTCGTCGGCAATCGGCTTCACTACGACTTTGCGCGCGCCGTCCGCGCTCGGCTTCGAGTTGACGGTGAGCGTTACGACTTCGTTGGCGGTATTGACGAGCAGCTCGTCGGGAGTCTGCGGCGAATGCAGCGCGCGGCCGTTGACCGCAACCAGGTAATCTCCTTCTTTCACATTGACGCCGGGTTCGGTCAACGGAGAGCGGGTATGTGCGTCCCAGTTTTCGCCAGCAAAGATTTTCTTGAAGCGGTACATGCCGCTCGCCGAGTCGACTTCATAATCCGTTCCCAGCAATCCCACATTGACCGCATGCAGGCTCGGATAATCGCCGCCACCGACATAAGTGTGCGAGTTCGAACTCTCCTATCATCCGGCCATGACATAAGTGAGCGAATATCGATCGGCGACGTAGGGGAGCAGCTGGGCATATTGGTCGTGAACCTTCTGCCAGTCCCTCCGTTCATCGAGGCCTCGAAGAAATAATCCCGCTCCTGGCGCCAGACCTCGTTGAAACATCTCTTTCCATTCCGCCGGCGGATCAACCAGAGCGCGCATTCCGCTCAAGTTCAGAGTCCCGTCTCCGGGCTTGTGCGGCGAGTCGGGCGGTTTGGCATCGATGATTCCGTATTGGCCGGTCCTTCACCGCCCTCGGTGCTGTATAGGAGCTTGGAACCATCGCTAGAAAGCTGAAAATGAGCTGCACCTTCGATAAGCACCTTGTCCTTGTGGTCCTTGAGATCGTAGGCATGAATCGCGGGTTCTTCTCCGGGAATCGGCCCGGAAAGACCGTTGATCGGTGTAGTCCATAATA
>CAWDPB010000039.1:0-7075 GCA_963804075.1 uncultured Acidobacteriaceae bacterium
TGATTGAGCTGGTTCCGTTGCACGGACGAAGAACGACGAAATCGTCACCGCTTTCGATATGGTGGCCATCGAGAAGATGGGCCTGCTGAAGATGGATTTTCTCGGGTTGACGACGTTGACGATTCTCGACGACACGCTGAAGCTGATCGCGCCGAGGCGCAAGCTCAAGCTGGATGACATAGCGCTGGAAGACGAGAAGACATATCGGGAAGTATTTCATCGCGGATTGACGTCGGGCGTGTTTCAGTCGAATCGCACGGGATGCGCGACGTGCTGCGGCGCTATCAGCCAAACTCCATCGAACACCTGACGGCGCTCAATGCGCTCTACCGCCCAGGCCCGATGGCGGCATGATGGACGACTTCATCGAGCGCAAACAGGGGCGCAGAAAATCGAGTATGACTTGCCCGAGTTGAAGGAGATCTTGCAGGAAACGCTAGGTGTATTGTTTATCAGGAACAGGTGATGCAGGCGGCCAACAAGCTCGCCGGTTACTCCCTGGGGGAAGCCGATCTTTTGCGGCGCGCGATGGGGAAGAAAAAAGCCGAGGAGATGGCTGCGCAGCGCGAGCGCTTTGTGCAAGGGGCAACGCAGCGCGGGTATCCGCAAAAGAAGATCGAAAAGATTTTCGATTTGATGGCGCAGTTTGCGGGATATGGATTCAACAAATCGCATTCGGCGGCGTATTCGCTGCTGGCATATCATACGGCGTATTTGAAAACGCATTATCCGCTGGAATTCATGGCGGCACTGCTGACCTCAATCACGGGTGATACGGACAGCGTGGTGAAGTACATCAATGAATGCCGCGAGATGGGGATTCCGGTGGAACCGCCGGATATGAATATCAGCGACGCGAATTTTACTCCGCATGCGGCGGCGATTCGCTTTGGACTGGCGGCGGTGAAGAATGTGGGCGGGAATGCCATTGAATCGATTGTGGCGGCACGGGAGAAACTAGGCGACCGTTCAGATCGCTGTATGAATTCTGTGAAGAGGTGGATTTGCGGCTGCTGAACAAGCGCGTACTGGAATCGCTGATCAAGAGCGGCGCGATGGATTGTTTTGGACGGCGGGCACAGGTGATGACGGCGCTCGACAAGGCGATTGAACGTGCACAGAAGGCGCAGCGCGACGCGGAATCCGGCCAGCACGGGCTGTTTGGCGTGTTTGCGGACGAACCGGCGGACCAGGCGAATGACGCGCTGCCCAACGTGCCGGACTGGGATGAGCAGACAAGGCTGGCGGCGGAGAAGGAAATTCTCGGCTTCTATATCACCGGACATCCGCTGGAAAAATATAAGGACAAGCTCACGGATCTGAATGCGCTCTCGACCGAAGATATTGGAGCGATGAAGAAATCGACTGCGAAGGATGAGAACATCACGACGGCGGGGCTTATTTCGGGGTTGCGAGTGGCGAAGTCCAGAGAAGCGGCGAATTGTGGGCGCAAGCGTCGCTTGAAGACATGTACGGGAAAGTTGAGCTGCTGGTGTTCCCGGAGGCTTACAAGAAGCTTGCGGAGAAAGTGAAGCTGGAGGTTCCGGTACTGGTGCGCGGGGGTGTACGCATTGAGGAAGGCGCGAGTCCGAAGGTTACGGCGAACGACATTATCCCGCTGGACGAGGCGCGCGTGCCGATGCCGAAGGCGATACGAATCCGTATTCCTCTGGGGACAGCGGAAGATGGCACGGTGGACGCATTGCATACGCTATTTTGCGAGTGCCAGGGCGAAGCCAAGGTGTTGTTTGACCTGGAACGGGACGGGGATTTCATGGTGGTGATGGAAGCCGAAGGCTATAATGTGATGCCAGACCGCAATTTTATGGTTCGGGTTGAGGAATTGTGCGGGCGCGGGTGTGTGCGGATAATTAGCTGATTATTGACGCCGATACCAACACCATTCCGCGGCCAGAGTTTTGGAAGGTGCTGGCTTTTGCGCGGATAAGAGTGTCTGCGCCACATCAATGCGTCAAGCGAAGACAAAGCGGGCGGAGCCACAAGATCCAGGCGCGGGTACGGCGGTTACGGGCGCCGAGTTCTTACTCTCGATTGTGGAACACCACAATACACGTGGGAATGGAAATGGCCTCAAGATGGAATCTGGACTGAAAGCGCGGCAGGAGCTGGATAAGATCGAGGAGCAGATTGCGCGGCTCGAAAAAGTTGACGGACAGGGCGAAGAGACGCGGCGCGAGATCCGGCAACTGCACGAGCGGGTGGACGAGCTGCGACGTGAAGTGACGTCGCAATCGACGGCATGGGAGCGCACGAATCTGGCGCGGCATCCGCAGCGGCCTTACACGCTCGACTATATCGACCGCATTTTTACCGACTGGAGCGAGATTCACGGCGACCGCGGCTTCCGCGACGACCCGGCGATTGTTTGCGGGATGGCACGCTTTCACGGCGAGGAAGTGATCGTGATTGGCCAGCAGAAGGCGCGCGACGCGAAGCAGCGCGTGTATCGAAATTTTGGAATGCCGCACCCTGAGGGGTATCGCAAGGCGCTGCGGGTGATGAGAATCGCGGAGAAGTTTGGCAGACCCATTTTTAGCTTTGTGGACACCGATGGCGCGTATCCGGGACTGCACGCAGAGGAACGCGGGCAGGGCGAGGCGATTGCGCGGAATCTGTTGGAGATGTCGCGGCTGGAAGTGCCGATCATTGCGACGGTGATCGGCGTCGGCGGCAGCGGCGGTGCGCTGGCGATTGCCGTGGCCGACCGCGTGCTGATGATGGAGAATTCTGTTTATTCGGTAATTTCACCGGAGGGATGCGCGTCGATTATGTGGCGCGACGCGAGCAAGAAGGAACTGGCCGCCGAAGCGATGAAGATTACCGCGAAAGACATGAGCGAGTTGGGCTGCATCGATGGCATCATTCCCGAACCTCCGGCAGGCGCGCACACCGACCATGCCCGGGCAGCCGAGTTGCTCGACCATGCGTTGACACAGCACCTGGCGGAATTGAAGAAGCTGGCGACTCATGATCTGCTTGAATCGCGCTACCAGAAATTCCGCAAGATGGCGCAGTTTTTTCAGGTGGAAGCGTAGGGCTTCGTGGCGCGATCCCTCCTGAGACTTGGTGCCCGGGGGACTCTGTTTTGTACAACCCAAAGCTGTAACCACGGGATACCCTTCGATGTCGCTCAGGGCAGGCTCCGAAGTGCACGAGGGAAGCCGTTGTTATGTCACCTCGAACCGGCTGTCACAGCCTTCCAAAGCGGCAATCTGCCCTATCGCTGAAAACTGACATGTTCTTCCGATATGCGCTTTTGCGCCCTTCTGGACGGGTGTTGACGGTTTGTGTCCAGTATGATAGCGTGATATCAAGAGTGTGAGAGATCCGCGCATGGCTCAGTTTGTAGTTCGCAATGTGGAGAGTTCGGTCAAGCTGCGCTTGCAGCGGCGGGCGCGACGCAACGGCCACAGCATGGAAGAAGAGGTTCGCGACATTTTGCGAGACGCCGTGAAAGAAGAATCTTCGCAAGCTGGCGGGCTTGGGACCGAAATATCCGCGCTATTCTCCCAAGCAGGATTGGAATCCGATATTCCCGAATTACGCGGACAGGAAATCAAGCCTGTGAACTTCGAAAGATGATCATTCTCGATACCAACGTCCTTTCCGCGCTGATGCACGAGTCTCCCGAGAGCAGGGTCGTTTCCTGGCTGGATGGACAACCGCGAACCTCAATCTGGACTACTTCGATCACGGTCTTGGAAGTCCAGTTTGGATTGCAGATTCTTGCCCATGGAAAGCGCAGGACGTTGCTGATGCAGGCGTTCGATCAGCTCATCGAACGGATGGGCCGGAGGGTGGCTTCCTTTGATACGGCCGCTGCTGCCGAGGCTGCGGACCTTATGGCGGTGCGGCGGAAGAAGGGGCGGCCTGTTGACCTGCGCGACACCATGATCGCCGGAATTGTTCTTGCCCAGCACGCGGCATTGGCTACGCGAAACGTCGGCCATTTCAGCGAAATTTCCGCTACTGTCATTAATCCTTGGAACGCGTAATCGGCGTTTTGCTGTCGCCGTCTCCCCAGCTTGGGCTACAAAATCGGTAAGTGCAGGCAGGGTTGCACCATGAAATCCAGCGCATCGATTTGCTTGACCGCTTGTTCGACTAGCGAGGTCGGAGATTCCTCAAGCGTGATCAGAAGCGGCAGGTGAGACTTGGGGGAGTTGGGTTTCTGCAGCACGGAGAGGATGTTGATTTCGCTCTTGGCCAGAATCGAGGCCAGGCTGGCGATGATGCCGGGGCGGTCTTTTACCAAAAAGCGCAGGTAGTGCTTGGTGACGAAGTCTGAGGTCACAATTGGCGAATTCTGGCGGGAGTGCTTGGTGTCTTGCTTGGCGCTTTCCGGAGAGCCAGTTTCTGCGGGTGCATTCTTAGCCGGCAGCTCGCTGGCTTGACCATTCGCCCGAGCTTCATGCGCCCGAGTTATGGCAAGAATATCGGAAACTACAGCGACCGCTGTTGGGTGTCCGCCGGCGCCGTGTCCGCCGAAAACGGTTTCGCCGCCATAGACGCCCGTCGCCATGACCAGGTTCTGGCTGCCTTCGACGCGCGCCAGCGGTGAGTTGAGTTCCACCAGCGCGGGTTCGACTGCCGCGAACAACTTACCGTCTTTCAACTCCGCACGGGAGATCTGGCGGATGGTGCAACCTAACTGGGCGGCGTTTTCGAAATCCACAGCGTCAATCGGCGAGATGGAGCGCGCCACAATGCTGGATGCGGAAATGTCGCAGTGCAAGGCAACGCGAGCGAGAATGGTGAGCTTGGCGCGGGCGTCAAGACCGTCGATATCGTCGGTGGGATCGGCTTCCGCGAAGCCCAGCTTTTGCGCCTCGCGCAGAGCGGTGGCGAAGGGAACCCCGTTGGCCTCGATCTGGCTGAGGATGTAGTTGCAGGTGCCGTTGAGAATGCCGTAGATCTTGAACAGTTCATCGCCGGCGAGGCCTTGATGCAGTCCGGAGATGACGGGCACGCCTCCAGCTACCGATGCACCAAACTCGATTTGCCGCTGCTTTTGCACGGCGAGCGCGATCAGCTCTGGGCCGCAATGCGCGATGAGCTGCTTGTTGGCGGTGACCACGGAGTTTTCCCGATGTGAGCGCGCGGCGAATCCAGTCTTCGGTGGGCTGAAGCCCGCCCATGACTTCGACGACGATGTCGGCATCGGAGGAAAGCACGTCGTCGATGTTTTCGGTCCAGACGACGTCAGCGGGAAGCCAGTCAACTTTCTTGCGGGCGACATTTCGGTTGAGGATGTGGGTCAGGCGCAAGTCGATGTCGCGGCTCTCCACTAGAATTTTAGCGACGGAACTGCCGACGGTGCCGAAGCCGAGCAGGGCGACTTTGCAGACAGTCCTGTTGGCCTTGCCGCTGGCGTCGCGGTTGGGGGTGGAGTCGGGGTTAGCGGTAGAGGGCATTTCATCTCCCTTGCTTCAAACTATGGCCTGGTTGGTGCGCAGCCTTCTTCTGACTTTTCGGCGGAGGCAAGTACTTCCCGCCTTGTTCCATTATCAACGAAGTTCAGAGGTTGAGCCGGCGCGTCCACCCATTCGGACGAAAAGGGCGAATGAGTGGGGCCAGTGACGAGGGGTAAGGCGCAGCGATGAACCCGCTTCTACTGGAAAATAGCGGTACCGGCGTCAGTCGAATTGAAGTTGGGATCGGTCACGTCCAGCAGTTGCAGTCCCTTGGCGACCGCGCCGGAAACTGTGTTCATGACGAAGTCGAATTGCATGGTTGTGCTATTCGAAAGGGTGAGACTTATCGTGCCGCTCCCGTCTGAATTGACGGTGTAGTTCCACTGCCCGTGCCGGTAAAATTACTGGATTGACCTCATTACGTAAAGGAGAAGCATCGCTTTGCTCTTGCCGTCGAAGGTGATTGTCCCGAGCAATGTTTGCTGGGAGTCCTGCTGGGCTCGCCGGTCGAAAATCAGGCTATAGGTTCCCTTTAGTTTGGACGCAGTGGCTGGGCCGGTCAGGCTGAGTAGGTTCGCTGTGCCGGCCGTCGTGTTCGTTTCATCGGCGGTATTGGGGATGATCAACAATTGCAGTGTATGGGCAACGGAAGCGGAAACAGAAGTCAGTACGGACCCGATCTGCAGGCTCTGGGTACCGACTCCATCGCCTGGACCCGCTGCCATTGGCAGCGACCATAGGTGCCCGATCCGAGCGAAAAGGTCTGAAGTTTGCCATCGTGGATCAATTCATGGAGCCGCTCACCACGCCGACTCCATCGAAGCTGAGGATCCCGAGAATCGCTCCCTGGCTGCCACCCGCCACCTGCCACTTAGTCATCAGGAAGCTGTAGCTTCCCTTAACGTTGGCTGCGGTATAGGTTACGGCCTTGGCTGCAGAAATATCGGTTAACGCGAATAAGGCGAGGAGTACGAAAAGCGCATGTAACTTCTTGACTGGCATGTTGTCCCCCAAATGTCGGTTTCGGGGGAGCAATCATGTGCATTTGCTGGACTTGACGAGGATACAAACCGCAAATTCGGGCTCGGTGGCAACAACCCCAGTTACGATCCTCGATAGGAACTGTAGTGTTTATGGAGCACTAGTGTCTGTGAGGTTCAGCACAAGCGAGAGTGATAGAGTCGCCCAAATGGGCCAGGTGAAGGGCGTTTTACGATGGTTCGCTAAATTCCCGCCCAAGCGCGGCTCGGGCGGGGCAGCCTCGCGAGTCGGAATGGAAGATATTCCGGATCCACCCAACCGTGTTCAGCGCTTCGGTTTTCGAGGCTGAATCTCTACCTCACTGGCGACGGCACCGTCGGGACCGTATATCGTCACTGTCCGCATCTTGTCCTTCGGGGCTTCCTTTCAACGCCGCCCCAGCAGGGCCGAGCCTTGCGACCCGTGGCCCAGCCGCAACCACTTCGTATTTGCCGACGCGGTCGCCTGGGTCGTCCGGACAGTCCTCGGCGCGAAGCTCGACGCGGATCGGAACAGGGCTTCGGAGCCCTCCGGCTCGATCGTCGCGTCCCCATTCGAGGTTGCGTGTGTCGGGTCGAGGAACCGGCCGCGCTCGGCCTGGTCGTCGAGTCCGGGGCGGG
>CAWDPB010000040.1:0-20281 GCA_963804075.1 uncultured Acidobacteriaceae bacterium
GACCGCAACGCCTGCCCAGAGCTGCTCGCGCACGAGCGCCAGCGTTTGCTGATCCAGGAGCGCGCCGGTCACGACGAGAACGTCAGGCTTGACGCGCCGCAGCGTCCCACGAACATCATCGAGCGGAGAGACGAGGTGTGTCTCGACGCCCTCCTGCTCGAGCGCGGCGTTGAGGCGGACGGTCGGCTCGACGTCCGTCAGCGTCAGAACGACCTTCATCGCCCAATGTGCCCGTGATCGGTGACCGCGCCACGCAGCACATCGACTCCATGATTCAGGACCGAGTCGAGGGCGATCGCGGCCGCCGAGTGTTCACGCTCTCGGCAGACGAGCGGGAGTTGGGAGTGTCCGTGATCGAAATCGGCGCTCACTCCACCGATCTCGCAGTTTTTTTCGAGGGCGCAGTCGCTTACACCGCGTCGGTCCCCATTGGCGGAGCGCACTTCACAAACGATCTCGCCATTGGATTGCAATTGCCGATGGCGCAGGCCGAGGATCTGAAGCGGCAGTATGGCAACGCGGTGGTCACGGCGGTTCCGCAACTGGCGGAATACTGCATAGCCTGCTGGTCTTTCCCCTGCTCAAAAAATGCGAACGCACAAGAACGCCAATTGTAGTTGCGGGGATCGATGGCCAGCGCCTTCTGGCATTCGCTCTGGGCACGCTCTAACTGTCCGACGTAGCGCAGCACATACGCCAGCGAGTAGTGCGCGGTCCCGTTGCCCGGACGACGTTCGACCAAGGTCCGCGCATCTTCGTAAGCTTTCGCCAGGTCTCCCGTCTCCACCAGGTTGGTCGCTAGGAAACCGGCAGCACCCGCACGACCCGGCTCGAGGCTTAGAGCGTGACGAAGGGCCGCGTTGGATTTCTCATAACCGGCCGCGCCTCCTCCTGAGTAAATTGCGTCAAAGTAATAGCGGCGGCCCAGCGCTTCCCAGGCAGGCGCGTAGTTTGGATCGAGCTGCACGGCTTTCTCCAGGACCGCGATGGCGTCTTTGTTCGGTCCCGGATCGTGCGGCACCGCCAGACTGCGCAGATAGAGGTCGTATCCCTCGCGATTGGCTGGAGCACTGCCCGCTTCCACCGATTCGCCAGCAATGCCGAGCGCCGGAATCAACTCCTGTCCGACCTTCTTCGCCATCTGCCTGCGGAGCGAAAGCAAATCGTCGGCAGGAGCGGTCAGCGTATTCGACCAAATGAGCCGGTTGTTTTTCACGTCGATTGCTTCGAGCGTGACCCGAACCTTGTTGCCTTGCTTCAGGAAGTGGCCCGCAATCACGGTTCCTACGCCGAGTTCGCGCCCAATTTTTGAGGAATCCGCTTCGCCGTTGCTGTATTTCTCGGTGCTGGCGGAAGGCCGGATTTCAAGCGACCGCGAATAGGTCAATGCGTTGGCAATCTCGTCCGCCAGCGCAAATTTCAAGAAATCGTTCTCGGCATCGTTGTTGATGTTTTGCAGAGGCAGTACGGCAATTGTCCGATCAACCACCTGCGCTGCCTGGCGCTGACGGTGGAACCACCACGCGCCCACGGCAACCACTATCGTGAGCAGTACTGCGGCGACGACGATCAATACCCATTTTCGGTTGCTTCCCGCGTTTTCAAACGTACCCGGGGCCGAACGCAAACCTTGAACCTGCCGCAATCCGCTGCGTACTGCGCCCGATTCCGATTCTTTGCGCAGCCGCACCAGGTCAGCCTTCATTTCGGCGGCATCCTTGTACCGCTGATTGCGATCTTTTTCCATCGCCTTGGCGATGATCATTTCGAGTTCACGCGGGACTGACGGATTCACGGTGCGCGGCGCGGCCGGTTTCTGATTGATGACGGCGTGCAGTGTGGTCACAACGTTGGTTCCGGTGAACGGCTTCTTGCCGGTCGCCATCTCGTAGAGCACGACGCCAAACGAAAAGATATCGCTGCGCACGTCCAGATCCTCGGACCGAGCCTGCTCCGGCGACATATACACCGCCGTCCCGGGAATCACGCCAACCTGGGTCAGCGATTCTTCGAGCGAGGTATCGGTCGCCGTGCCTACTCTTGCGTTCTTTGCGAGTTTGGCCAGCCCAAAGTCGAGGATCTTCACCTGCCCATTGGGCATAATAAAAATATTGGCGGGCTTGATGTCGCGATGCACAATACCCTTGGCGTGCGAGGCAGCGAGCGCATCGGCAACCTGCACCGCGATGTCGAGCAACTCGTCGGTCTCCATGCCGCGGCCGGTGGAGTGTTCACGGATGCGCTGCTTCAGGCTTTCGCCTTCCAGCTTCTCCATGACAATGAACGGGCATCCCTGGTTATCGTCAATGTCGTGGATGGTGCAGATATTGGGATGACTCAGTTGCGAAGCGGCCCGCGCCTCTCGCGTAAAGCGCTCAAGCGCGCGCTGATCCTGGGTGAGGTGATCGGGGATGAATTTCAGCGCGACGTGGCGGCCAAGCCTTGTATCCTCGGCTTCATAAACCACCCCCATGCCGCCGACTCCCAGCTTCGAGAGGACGCGGTAATGGGAGACGGTTTGTCCGATCAGGTCCATGAGAAAAACGCGGGTCTCCCTTTAGCCACGATCAGAAAGGTTGAGCCCGCGAGGACGTAATGGTAGGCGGTTCGGCGAAAGGGGTCAACCGTGTGCTAATACTTCACCAAGTCCTCGGCCAGCAGATTTGCCTTCACCGCCAGAGTGTGCCCGCGGGAAATGTCGCCTTCCCTTAGCGCGGAACGCGCGCGGCCCATATAGTTGTGGATCTGCGATACGGTTTCTTCCTGCTGGGCATCGAGCGGACGACCGAGAAGCCGCCTCAGATTTTCGTCGGCTGCGTCCAGGGACTTCTCAGCGTCCTGGCGTTGCGCAATGGCCTCCTGAAGTGTCATGCCGGTTACGATCTGCGCCGACGGTTCGGCCGCGCCTCCCTGACGCACCACAACTTTCTTTGGTTCGCTGCTGGAAGCGGACGGCGGGCTGGGCACGAAACGCTTGCTGTGCAGCTTGCCATTAGGCTTGATCGGCCCGATTGGAGCATCAACACCTTTTGCACCCGAGCGATTTTTCACATCGCGGAACTTCCGGAGGGCTTGTTCACCAGCCGCCTTGTCAACCGGCTTACTGGCGTCTTTGCCTTCGCTCTCTGTTTCCGGCGGCGGTTCTTCCAAGGGCATAGCAATCAATTCTTTTGCCCCCTGCGAATCCTGGCCGGGCTCTTGGGTTTTCTGAACTTCCTGGGAACTCGGCGCTTTCGGTGGCTCCGCTTCCTGCCCCACCAATAGAGCGGCGCTCAAACAAACTAATGCCACGGCGATTAAGACTTCGCGCGCCAACCGCATCTCAGGCCCTCATCTCTGCCAGCTCGGTCTTCGCACTGACCGCTGGGAGCCGTAACCGAAATGTCGTTCCAGCACCGACAATCGAATCGAACTCGATCGAGCCGTAGTGCCACTGCATGATCTGGTAGGTTTGGGCCAGACCAATGCCGCTTCCACCCTGGTCTTTCTTGGTTGTGTAATACAACTCGAAAATCTTTTCCTGCGCCTCGGGAGGAATGCCGACCCCTTGATCTCGTACCTCCGCCACCACCATCTCATCCTGACGGTTTCCTGCCACCGTCAAGGTCCCCCCATGCGTCATGGCTTGTACGCCATTGATCACCAGATTCAGAATGGCCTGTTTCATCAGATCGGCATCCACGCGCACCGTAAGGGCCTCGCTCGGCAAGTCCTTCGCGAGCGTGATTCCCCGGCGACCTGCATCGGGCGCCGCCAGCACAACCACATCTTCCAGAATCCTGCGCAGGTCCACTTCTTCCAGGCGCAAATCGCGCGGGCGCGTGAAGTCCACGAGGATTTGCACAACGCGATCCAGCCGCCGAATCTCGTTTCCAATCACATCCATATGCCGATTGGTTTCGGGATCTTCCTGCTTGATCTTGTTCTGCAGCAACTGCAAATGCAGCACGATGGCGTTGATCGGGTTCTTTACTTCGTGAGCCACGCCGCGCGTCACGCGCCCGGCGGACGACAGGCGGCGCGAAATCTCGATCTCGGCCTCGATGCGCCGCACCGATTCCACATCTCGCATTGTCAGCAGCGCGCCAATCGGCGTTCCCTTCTCCTGAATGAAGTCGAGCGACACCTGCACGCGGCGGCCATCGGACGCATCGAATTCGTACTGTACGACTGGCCGCTGCTTAGCGAACGCCGCAAGCACGACCGTACCCAGCACCGTGCCGTCGGAGAAGATCTCTTCCGCCTTGCGGCCCAGGATTTCCCGGCGTGGCCGGCTCAGAAACTTCTCCGCCGACGCGCTCACCAGCACGACCCGCGAGTCGCGGGTGAACAACATGAGACCGTCCTGCAGCTTCGACATCACCTGTTCTACGTTGTCTTTCAGCGCGGAAAAAATCTGGTTGGTGTCGCGAATCTGGCGGCCGAGGTGGGCGATCTTCAATGACACCAGCCCGACTTCGTCGTGGCCCGATTCCTCCTCCGGCAAGGGAGCGCCGGCACTGGCGGTGTCCAGGTCCCGCGAGATCGTTCGCAGGGGACCGAGCGCCACATTGGAAACCATGGACGCCAGTACCAGCGAACAAAAGATTGCCAGCACCGAGAAGAAACCCGCCTGCTGCAATCGTGGCGTCAGTTCATTGCGCAGAAACACGGTCGAGACTCCGACCCTAATGCTGCCAAACGTCTGGCCATCCATTTCGAGGCCCATACCAGCGTCGTATACCGTCGCCGGTTGTCCATACAGCAACCGCAACTGGTGTCGAAAGCCGGCGTCTCGCAGCAAGCTCAACGGCGGACGCACCGGCACCGGCTTGCCATTGAGCACGGGATTGGTGTCCAGGATTGCGACGCCGCTGGGATCGATGATCGCCGCGTCGTAGATGATCCGCGAATTACCCACGACCGATTCCAGCATCTCGTTCAAGTTGGTGTCGGTTTGCAGATAATTCGTGATGGCAGCGCGCATCGCCTTGGGATTTTCAGTATCCACGCGCGTGCTGGTCAGGTCGGGAGGCGCTTTGGAAGCCGCATATTCGAGTTGGTTGGTTAGCTGCGAAGCGGTTTCATCCGCCCAGATCAGGCGCTGCTTCAGCAGTTGCGACAAATAGACCCAGGAGAATGCCACAACCAGCGCCGTAAACAGCGTGGTGATCACCAGCACGATGATGATTTTCCGGGTCATAGAAACGAGTTCTCAGTTTCCAGTTCTCAGTTCTCAGTAAGAGCGCGCAGTTCAGCGCTCGCAATGGTGCTGAGAACTGGGAGCGGAGAACTTCACTACTCTTCCGCCAGCACGGCATCCTGCGGCCGGCCATATTCCTTTAGCTTGTTGTGCAGTGTCTTCAGGCTGATTCCCAGGATCTCCGCGGCGCGCGTCTTGTTGTTGTTCGTGGCCTGCAGCGTTTTCAGGATGAGCAATTTCTCCGCTTCTTCGACCGTCGTGCCCACGCCAAGATGCACCGCATCCGGATCGTTTACGACGACCTTCACACTCTGCCCAAAACCTGGAGGCAGGTGCTTGGTTTCGACCAATCCTCCCTCGCACACGATCACAGCTCTCTCGAGAGTATTGCGCAGCTCGCGCACGTTGCCGGGCCAGGAATAGTTCTGAAAAACATTCAGAACGGCTTCGCTCACGTCGGACACTTTTCGCCCGTGCTTCTGGTTCATGTCCTGCAACAGGCCTTTCGCCAGCTCGCGGATATCCTCTTTGTGCTCGCGCAGGGCCGGCATATTGATATTGAATACATTGAGCCGGTAATAAAGATCTTCGCGAAGCTGGCCCGCGGCTACCGCTTCGTCCGGAACCTTGTTCGTCGCCGCCAGCACACGCACGTCGACCGAGGTCTCAACCCTGCTGCCCAGCCGGCGCAGTTTGCGATCCTCCAGCACGCGCAGCAGTTTGGCCTGCGTGCCCACCGGCATCTCGCCGATCTCATCGAGCAGGAGCGTGCCACCTTCGGCGAGTTCAAAGCACCCCGTACGCCGCTCGATCGCCCCGGTGAACGCACCCTTCTCATGGCCAAAGATTTCGCTCTCGATCAGCGTTTCAGGGATCGCCGCGCAGTTGATCGGGACAAACGGCTTGTTGCGCCGTGGGCTTAGGTCGTGAATGGTGCGGGCCACCAACTCCTTCCCGGTGCCGCTTGCACCCGTAATCAGCACCGACGCCGTGCTCGGAGCCACCATCTCAATCAGCCGAAATATCTCCTGCATGGGGGCCGACGATCCCACCAGCAGTCCCAAAGCTCCCTTATCCCGCAAGCGCCGGCGCAGGCTCTCGCTCTCCGTGCGCGCTTCCAGGATCTCTCCGATGTTGGTTAAGATCGACCGCAGCCTCCGGAAGTCGATCGGCTTCTCGATGTAATCCTGCACGCCCAGCCGTCCGGCATGAAATGCGGTTTCGGTTGTCTTCTGGGCAGTCACGATGACAACGGCAACGGTTTGCGCCAGCTGGGAAAGCCGTTCGGCGAGTTCGATGCCGTCCATGCGCGGCATCTTCACGTCCGTGATCACAATCGACGGCGCGAATAGGGCTACTTTCTCGAGCGCCTCCACACCATCGGCCGCGGTATCGGTGCGGTAGCCCCAGCTCGTCACCAGTTCCGCCAGCCCGGTGCGTTCGTTTTCTTCGTCTTCCACGATCAGGACTCGTTCTTGTGCCATAAGGTCTCGTGAGCATTATTCAGGGAAGGAGGTTTGACCGCAACTCGGCAAAGACTCGCCAGTATCATTTTGAGATAGCCGCGCAACGAGCGCCCACTCGCGTCAACCGGGAGTTGATCGGCTGGCAAGCGTGCCCGCGCTGGTTCCTGACGGTTTGAAAAAATCGCCAATTGCTGTATCATCCTGTGTTTCCAATGCAACTCATTCCTAGGCGTTGCACTACGTCGTCTCATTTGCTTTACTAGATCGTTAAGTGGAATCGATTCGGAGGAGATATGTCACTTTGTCAAACTTACCGGAGATGGGCAGGTCTGTTGCTCGTCCTGGCCGTGATTGTTGCAGTTGCGCCGAGCGTGGCGAATGCGCAGTCGCCGCAATCCAGCGAGGCTGTGCCTAAAGAAGAACTATTTCTCGGGTATCAATGGTTGAATCCCGGCGGCAACATCCCGGATGGAAGCACGCCGGCCCAGGCGTTCAAGCTGCCATCGGTGCCGCAAGGCGCTGCCGTGAACCTGTCCTACAACTTCAACAAGTGGACGGCCCTCGAAGGCGATTGGGGCATTAATGGATATCGCTATGCCACGATTAATACAGGTATGGTCGGACCCAAGCTGACCTACCGCGGCGATGGAGTGAATTTCTTCGTCCACGCCCTGGGTGGCTTCGAGCGCATGTCGGTGCGCGACGTCGGCTCCTCCAACGGAGTGGCAGCCGCACTGGGCGGCGGCATGGACTTGAAGATATGGAAGCCTCTGACTCTGCGTTTGTTTGAGGCCGATTACGTAGTTGCTCGCGAGAACTGGGCCGAGGCTGTGGGGGCGGACGACGGTGCCCTGCGGCGCCCGACCTACCAAGGCGTCCGACTCCGCACTGGTCTGGTCTTTAACTTCGGCGGAGCGCCGCCAATCCCCGTTGCCGCAGCCTGCTCCATCGATCACACCGAGGTCATGGTCGGCGAGCCTTTGCATGTCAGCGTTTCGGCCAGCAACTTCAACCCCAAGCACAAGCTGACTTATACTTGGGCCAGCAGCGGCGGCAAGATTGCAGGCAATGAGACTGGTGCATCCATCGACACGAATGGCGCGAACCCGGGCGACTACACAGCCACCGCGACCGTTACGGATCCGAAGGAAAAGAAGAACAACGTCGCCAGTTGCTCGTCAAAGTTCACTCTGAAGCCTTTGAACCCGCCGCAGGTCTCCTGCTCTGCCAGTCCGTCGACAGTTGAAATCGGCGGCTCGGCGACCATTTCCTGCACCTGCACCAGCCCCGACAACGTGCCCGTCACGGTTGCCGGCTGGACGGCAAGCAGTGGGAACATTTCAGGCAGCGGGAACTCCGCTACGTTGAACACGACCGGAGCAACGCCCGGTACGGTTACGATCGGCGCAACCTGTACCGACTCGCGCGGTTTGAACGCTTCGGCGTCAACCTCGGTAACGGTAAACAGTCCTCCGCCCCCGCCGCCTGCACCTCCGCAAGCCAGCAAACTCAACGAGTGCGAATATCCCAACGTCAAGAAGCCGTGGCGTGTGGACAACACTTGCAAGGCCATGCTCGATGACGTTGCCGGCAAGCTACAGCAGGATCCCGACGCGAAGCTGGTTGTGGTGGGCAACGCGGACGAGAAGGAAGTTAAGCACTCCAAGCATAAGAACCTGGCTGCCGAGCGCGCCGTCGACGTGAAGTACTACATCACCGAAGGCGAAGCGCAGCAGCACATCGATGCAAGCCGCATCGAGTGCCGTACCGGCAGCGCCGGAACGACCACCTCGGAGCAATGGATCATTCCAGCTGGAGCGACCTTCCCCAACGAATCTTCGACCACTCCGGTCGACGAGAAGAAGGTGAAGCCGATCCTGGATCATCCAAAACCGGCCGCCAAGAAAGCGGCTAAGAAAAAGGCTGAATAAACGTCAGAGACGGGGCCAACATCCCGTCACCTGCACGTCGAAGGAACATAGACGAAAGGCCGGTAGCGCAAACCCTACCGGCCTTTCTGCTGTGCGCTCTTAAGTAACTTGTTCCGCTCGTGCTACCCTGTCAGTCTGGGGTGAAGGCGAATATTTTTCGCAGGGGTATTCCATTCCTATGAGACTCATGGTGGACTGGCGCACTTTTCGCGCCGTCGGTTTGCTTGTAGTGGCGATCTGCGTTTTCAACACCAGTTTGCTGGCCAGCGGCCCGTGGCAGGTCATTGGGCCCGAGGGCGGCGATGCGCGCAGTCTGGCCTACGATGCTCACAATCCCGATCACATTTATCTAGGAACCTCGACCGGCCAGATGTTCTCCAGCAATGACGGCGGACGCACATGGTCCCGGCTGGCCCACCTCGGCGGCGACGACTACGTCCTCGACCACATCGTCGTTGACCCGCAGAATTCCGATCGCGTCTATGTTTCCGCATGGAGCACCTCCAGCCAGCAACTCGGCGAGATCTTCCGCACCCGCGACGGCGGGCACACTTGGGAAAGCCTGCCCGACATGCACGGCAAGTCCATCCGCGCGATGGCCATGTTTCGCGGCAATTCCGATGTCCTGGTAGCCGGCGCTCTTGACGGCGTTTATCGCACCAAGGATGGTGGCAGTTCCTGGGAGCACTTGAATTCCGCCTCTTCGGAGGTCAAGAACGTAGAATCCATCGCTGTTGATCCGCAGGATGCCAACACCGTTTATGCAGGAACCTGGCATCTGGCCTGGAAGACGTCCGATGGTGGCGTGAACTGGCAGCACATCAATAAAGGGATGATCGACGACTCCGACGTATTCTCGGTGATCGTCGACCACGATAATCCGCAGGTGGTCTTTGCCAGCGCCTGTTCCGGTATCTATAAGAGCGATTCCGCTGGCAACCAGTTCTCGAAGATTCAGGGCATTCCTTTCACGGCCCGCCGCACGCGAGTACTCAAGCAGGATCCGACGAACGAGAATATCGTCTATGCAGGAACGACCGAAGGCCTCTGGAAAGACTGTTGATCTTGGCAAAACGTGGAAGCGAGTATCGAGTGAGGAAGTCGTCGTCAACGACGTCTTCGTTGATCCGCGCAACTCAAATCACGTCGTCATCGCCACCGACCGCAGCGGCATCATGGCTTCGATGAACGGCGCGGCCACCTGGGAAACGTCCAACCACGGCTACGCCCATCGCTATGTATCAGCGTTGCTGGCCGACAATCAGAATGCCAACACGCTGTATGTCGGTCTGGTCAACGACCGTGAGTACGGCGGCGTGTTCTATTCGCACGACCATGGCCAGCACTGGATGCAAAAAGCCGCCGGCCTCGGCGGGCGCGACGTGTTCGCTTTGAAGCAAAAGCCGAACGGCACGCTGGTCGCTGGCACCAATCGCGGCATCTTTTATCTCGAGAATAACGGCACCCAATGGCGCCCGATGAACGTGGTGGCTATCGAAGAAACACGGACCGTTCACCCCAAGGGCAGCCGGAAAGCGGTCACCACGACTACCTATCACAAGTCCGAACTCGAAGCCCGAGTGAATGACTTAGAACTTGATTCCGGGCACTGGCTCGCAGCCACAACATCCGGCATCTACTTCAGCACGAACGAGGGCCAAACGTGGCATGGCGGTCGCGTACTGGGCCAGCAGGATTTCGTCAGCATCCGCGCACGCGGCAACACGGTGGTGGCCGCGACGCGCTCCAGCGTAATGGTTTCCCACGATGGTGGCGAGAAATGGCAACAGGCCAGCCTGCCCTCCTACGTGGTCGGCATTCGCAATGCAGCGATTGCCTCTGACACGCAGTTTGTCATCGCCGCCCGCGAAGGTGCCTACCGCAGCAACGACGGCGGCGCCACCTGGGAGCACGTTGTCGACGGGCTGCCTGCCAAGGACATCACCTCCGTCAGCTTCGATTCCTCACACCAGCGCCTGCTCGTCACCAGCGATCAGACTGGCGTGATCTTCGTAAGCAAAGACGGCGGCAACACCTGGCAACGCGGACCCGACAGCGGATACCCGCTGCGCCGCGTCAGCATCGTTGGCGGACGCTACATCGGCGCAACGCCGTTTGACGGCGTCATCGTCCAACCGGAAGATGAATCCATCAGCGCTGCCAGCAGAGGCGGATCAGAGTAACCGCAAGGGACATCTTGCCCACTTGAGTGCCGCAAATACGGGTACACAAGTGGGCATTTTTGTTTCTAGACCTCAAGCCCGCGGTTCCTTAACGTCTCTGTCGATCTGGCTCCGGAAACAGAAAAGTCCGGCGGGCCAATTCGGAGTCAAGTGTCGCCCGTGAATAATAGAGTTCGAGGACGCCACCCCGCCAAACCAGGAGATCCGCGTTACTCTCCGCAAACTCGTCCCACGGCTGGGACTTTCCCGATCGAGCAACGCGATCGTGAATCAGCAGCACATAGGCCCAGGTAATTGTTTCGTGGTACAGATTCGGCTTGCCCTGAGCGGCTGCAAACCGCTTCAGCGCCGCTGAGAATTTCGCGATCGCCTCCAGCAGCGAAAATTCCGACACATAGGCAAACGCTACCCGGACGTGGTCGGCGTGATGGAAATCTCCCGGGGCGCGGCCATTTTCAAAGTCCGCGACCAGAGCCTTGTTTGCATCGGCATCTGTAACCACTGAACCGTTCATTTCTTTTTCCGAGGCTTCGCGGCTGCCTGACGCTGAGGAGCGCGCTCGATGAAGTGATGGCTCGCTCCCGCGTCGAGATCCAACCCGTAGAACTTCTTCAGCTTCCGAATTCTCGACAGCGACTCGGCGCCGAACGGCGTCTTGCCATCAAACGCATGCAGCACGATCCCTTCCAGCAGATCGCCCAGCGTCATATCATGATATTCGGCAAACCCCTTGAGCACTTTCAGGATGCGTTTCTCCATCCGCACGCCCGTCTGCACCCGCTCGATTACCAGATTCTCTTTGTGTACCATGGTACCAGTGTACCACAGTACATAATTATCGCCCCCCCCAAAAAAAAGAAATCACAAAACCGTGAGTGACTGAACCAGTTCCGACGACCCTTCAGCTACAATTTCATCCATGTCCGGCAGGCTGTTCCGTATAGCGTTCCCGCTCGGCCTCGCATTCGCGCTGGGGCTCGTCCCCGCTTGCAGCCGCCCGCCCGCGCTCCCCGACTCGTCCAGCACTTCCCAAAAACTTCCGTTTGATCGTGAATCGCAGCTGTCCCCCTCGTCGAATCAGTCCCTTGTGCCGTTTTCCGCGCGGCTTTCCGAGGGCACGTTCCTGACCGTCCGTTTGAAACGCCCTCTATCGAGCGCCACGGCGCACGCCGGAGACAGCTTTGAGGGTGCGCTCGACGATCCCTTGATCGTCGACCAGCAGACTCTTCTTCCGCGTGGCACGCAGGTCAGCGGCCGCGTGCTCGATGCGAAACCCTCCGCCGGACTCCGCAATCCCGGCTACCTCCGGATCACTTTGGCGAGCGTCATTTCCGGCGGCAAAATACTTCTCGTCGACACCTCCAGCATTTTCAGTAAGGGAGCGCTGCCCAGCGATCACCCGTCCGCCGGCGCACCTCCTCCGGTTGTGGGCGACGTCGTTTTTACGCCCGACCGTCGCCTGACGTTTCGCCTGGCTCAAGCTGTCGAGCTAAGGTAACGCATTTCATAGCAATCAGTTACACACATTACATAGTGCGTCGTATTACACGCTTACAGTTTCGCCTACAGGTGAAATCTGCTCTTCGTCGCTTCGACCAGAACCTCCCAATTCGCTCCGCCTCCTGCCCATCTTGGAAAATTCCCCGCAGCGCCTCGTCGCCTCTTGGCCCCGATTCATCACAAAAATGGAGTGATGGTGGACACTTAGCTCCGATTCCCTACGCGGTACACTCTTTCCGTATCAGGTTAGCGCGGGCCATTCGCGGAAAAGCCTTCCCAGCTTGAAACGGCGAATCCCAGCAAACCACTTGCGGCTTCTCCGGCCGCATTGGAACGCATCGGGCTTGGGTCTGCATCATGAGAACAGGTGCTTATGCAAATATCGACTGCATGCACGACTCTGGTCCGGGCTGTCCCCAATCCGCGCGGCGAGCAGCTATTCACTGACGTTTTCGACGGAACGGCGATCGGTACCTTCATGGAAGACGCCGCCGAACCCAGCGGCGTCGCTCACCAACTGTGTCAGATAGAGAAGATGGAGATCATTGGGAACCTCACTATAGGGATTGCCCGTGATTTCAACAATCTCCTCAACGGGTTCCTGCTGTACTGCAACCTGCTGCTCGCAAGAACCGATTTGAACGAGCCTTTCAGACGCAATCTTGAACAGGCTCGTGGCCCCGAGTCGTCTTCCCTCGGCCCTGAAGGTGCGATCAGCCCCTCGCACGATCTCGCAATACTCGAAACCGCCGGTAACCCGATCGCGCGGTCACCCAACTCCGGAGAACAGCCATGAACGCCACTGCCGCCGCAGCCCACAACTCGCACATGCCGCTTCACGCCGCGAATTTCCTTAACCTGCTTATTGTCGACGAGGACCGCGCCATTCGCGAAGCCGCCACCGACGTCGGACACTCGCTCGGCTTCAGCACCCATGTTGCCGATTCCGCGGACCATGCCGGACGCCTTCTTGACAGCGCCAATATCGACGCCGTCCTGCTCGACCTCCGTTTCTCCAACAGCAATGGACTCGAAGCGCTCCACAACATCAAACATCGGTGCCCTGACGCCGACGTGATCGTTGTCTCCAGCTTCGCCACCGTTCAGTCCGCCGTGGAGGCCATGAAACTTGGCGCCTACGATTACATCGCCAAGCCCTTTAGCTTGCAGGAACTCCGTTTACTTCTCGAGAGTGTCGCCGGCCATCTTCGGGTGAAAACCGAAAACCGCCTGCTGCGCGAGACCATCAAATCGCGCACCGGCTTCGGCAACATCATTGGGCGCTGCCCTGAAATGGAGAAGCTCTATCGCATCATCGCCAAAGCCGGTCAGAGCAGCCACCCGGTCCTCATCCTCGGCGAGAGTGGCACCGGCAAGGAAATGGTCGCCAAGGCCATTCACATCTCTGGCCCTCTGCGCAGCAAGCCTTTCATTCCAGTCGATTGCGGATCGCTGGTCCCCACGCTGATCGAAAGCGAGCTGTTCGGCCATGTTCGCGGTGCTTTTACCGGGGCCACCGGCCCTAAAGACGGCCTGCTTGCAATTGCCGATGGTGGCACCGTTTTCCTCGACGAGATCGGTGAGCTTCCCATCGACCTACAGGCCAAGCTGCTGCGCGCGATCCAGGAAAGAGAAATCCGCCCCGTCGGTGGAACCAAGCAAGTCCCCATCAACGTGCGAATCCTGGGTGCGACCAATCGCGACCTGGAGCAGGCCGTAAACGAAGGCTCGTTCCGCCGCGACCTCTATTTCCGACTCAACGTGCTTGCGCTGCGCATCCCGCCGCTCCGCGAGCGCCGCCAGGATATTCCTTTGCTGGTTGCGCACTTTCTGGAGCGCATTGGACGCGAGTCGGGTAGCGAAAAAACCATTTCCGACGAGGCCCTCAAGATTCTTCTCGGCTACGATTGGCCGGGGAACGTCCGCGAACTGGAAAACGCCCTGGGCCGCGCTTGTGTTGTTTCCAGCGCGAGCCAACTTCAGGTCCGCGATCTGCCCACGAATCTCACCGGCGCTCCGCGTAGCCTCACCAGCGCGCCCACAAATGGAGTCGTCCCCATCTCCGAAATGGAAAAGCAGTCGATCTTCAATGCACTCGCCCAAACCAACGGAGACAAAATGTCGGCCGCCCGTATGCTCGGCATCGGCAAAACGACGCTCTACCGCAAGCTGAAGGAGTACGAAGCGCAGGCGTAAACAACTCCGATCATTGAAGGAATCGGGTACCGCATTGTGCGCCCACATATCGCGTTCTTGGCGACGTGTGGCCCTCTAAGTCGTTATCTGTAGTGTCGCGCTAGCTCTGATGCATACCGCGTGCCGATTGTTTCTGCGTTGTCCCCAAGCCAGGACCGAAGACTTGTCTTGCCTGTAGGCGCTTCCTTTGAAACAAGCAGGTTCTGCATCAATCCACTAACTTCGTCTTTCGTTAAGACCACATCGTGAACCATCCAACCCAAGAGCCGCGATGCCGCCCACACGATCCCTGGCGAGAGGTGTATGAGCCGACTACGGCTGCCCACCGTGCTGCGAATCAGCCGCACAAGATCGGAGTACGTGTAAGTCTCCGGACCCACCGCATCAACCACTATGTTTTCCCGGCTGGAGCCGGCCCTTACCGCGAGTTCAGCCAGATCCTCCACGAATATGGGTTGCAGCCCATAGTTGCCCGCGCCTGGAATCGCAAAAAACGGAAAACGCCGCAGGAGCCACGCGATGTTATTGATTAGGATGTCTGCTTTCCCGAACACAACGGCCGGACGCAGAATTGCGTACGAAAGCGAAGAGGATCGAATCGCGTCTTCAACCTCTGCCTTCCCTTTGAAATAGGGCAACGACGAACCGGAAGATGGGTTGGTAATACTCACGTGCACGATTCTCTTTACGCCTGCTTCTTCGGCTGCGCGGATCATCCGCCGCGTATTGTCAACAGCCTTGCTGTGATCCACTGCACCATAGGCAAAGCGAACCCAATAGGTGTTGTAGAGCGCGGTAGCCCCTGCCATGCTCCTCGCGAGTCCCTGCGCATCCTGAAAGTCGAGCGGTGCCGATTCAATCGATGTGCCGGACTGGGGATGGTTTGTCAGTGTTCGTACTCTTTCGCCCGACGCGAGAAGTCGCCGGGCAATATACCCGCCCGTGAACCCGAATGCTCCGGTTATTACACTAAGTGCACCGCTCGCTTGTTCCATCACCTCCTCCTTCGCCGTTTGCGGACGGTCATCTTTTCATATATTTCAGATATTTCTGCTATTACAGAATCATCAAGGCAAAAAAATGTCTCACCGCGCGGTCTTCGAAGACAGCAACTTGCGAACCACGCCTCGTGCTTTCACCAGAGCTTTCAATGTCGCCACCGGAAACTGATAGATATCCCGATACAGCACGTCCACATCTGAAAAGAATTCATAGATCTCCTGCAGCCGCTGCTTCGTATAAGAGTCGTCCGGATTCGCCCCGTGCAATTCGGAAATGCACAGCCGCAGCAAATCGATCGTCGGATCGATTTCCCGCTTCTTTCGCTGGTCGATAATAATCCGGAACATTTCCCACACATCCTTGACCGATTCAAAATGCTGCCGCCGATCGCCAAGTTCGTGGACCGTCCTCACCAGCCCCCATCCCTGCAACTCGCGAATGCTCGTGCTGACGTTCGATCGGGCGACATTCAATAGCGCTGCGATCTCCTCGGCTGTCAACGGAGTGGCGGAAATGTGGAGAAGAGCATGAATCTGGGCAACCGTTCGGTTGATTCCCCAGCGCGCCCCCATCTCGCCCCAATGTAGGATGAATCGCTTTTTCACTGTGCCCAATTGCGTCATATCAGTACTTTCTGTTATAACAGAACTTACTGATACGTCAAACACAATTTCGAATCGAATGTAATTCTCCGCCGGTGACAAGCGAGCTGTTTTGAATGTCCCGCGCGCATTGCGTTCTTGGAGATGTGGGACGCACCTACCCCTTACATGCTCTCTCAAAAAGTCCGATAATGTCCCCAGCATGAAATCGTCTACTGCCAGAAACCGCGATTTCACAACCGTGATCATTGCCGCGGCCCTCGCGCTCGCGGCGCTGTGTCTCTCCACAATGTCGTCTGCTCAAACCCTCGCTCACCGCCTCGTCCTCAAAGATGGCTCGTACCAGTCGGTCACCAAGTATGAAATCAGCGGCGAGCGCGTCCGCTATTTCAGCGCCGAGCGCGGCGAGTGGGAAGAAGTCCCAAAGTCTCTCATCGACTGGGATGCGACGAAGAAATATGAAGACGGCCTACTCACGGGCGCGCCCGCTCCCGAAGCTGCCGCACTGGACCGCGAACTTGAAGCCGAGCACAAAGCCGCCGATGCCCGCTCCCCGCAAGTCGCGCCCGGCCTGCACCTGCCCGAGGAACCGGTGTATTCCTGCTCGATACCTACCAGAACCAGCCGCAACTTGACGAGATTGAGCAGTCCGGCAGCGATCTGAGCCGCAACACAGCGTCCAACATTCTGCGGTCAGCGATCAATCCGTTGGCGGGCTCCAAGCGAACCGTGGAGGTTCCCGAGGCCCACGCCAAGGTGCAGGCGCACACTGCCGTGCCTTCTCTCTACGCCAATATCGATACCGGACAAGGCGCGCCCGCCAGCGCGACTGCTCCGGGAGAGCAACCGCTCGAACCGGCCGACCGCTTCAAGATCATTCGGCTGGAGATCAAAGGCGGCAAGCGCGTGGCCGGCTCTTTAAAGACAGCCGTCACAGGCAAAACAAAAACCGATGAGCGTTTTGTTCCCGCCACGGTCACGCCGATGACCGGGGGCTGGGTCAAAATCACGCCCGTAGATCCGCTCCCGAACGGCGAATACTCGGTCGCTGAAATGCTGGGTAAAGATGAGATGAACCTCTACGTCTGGGATTTCGGCGTCAACCCCGCCGCGCCCGCCAATCCGTTAGCACTCAAGCCCGAGGCTACAGACATAAAGCCAGTCTCAAATCAACCGGAAGACTTAAAGAAGAGAGAGAAGCAATAGAACCGCCTGCGGGGAGGTTAGACGGTCACTTGCTATTCGCGGTTGCGGCGTTCTTTTGGCGTGCCCGTGAGTACGCAGACGAGGGTTTAGCGTTTCGGCAACTGACAGCCGTGAACTGGCAACTGCCCTATTTCTCAACCAGTCCCCTTGACGCCACACCAATGTTGTCGCGGGTTGTGTTCTTCACCACATACATCATCTCGTCGGCCTGGCGGATGATGTCGTGCGGCGTCTGCGCATCGTGCGGAAATGTCGCCAGTCCCATGCTGGCGCGTACGTTCAGCTTCAATCCCTGCTCGTTGCAGAAAGTCCCGGTACGCATCGATTCCTGCAGGCGCATAGCCACTACCACGGCCTGATCCTTGCTCGTCTGCGGCAGCAGCACCACAAATTCGTCGCCGCCATAGCGGAAGGCAAAATCGATGAGGCGCAGCTGCGCCTTGATCAGATATCCAATCTCCGCCAATAGCCGGCTTCCCACCAGGTGCCCATGCGTGTCATTAACGCCCTTGAAATGATCCAGGTCGATGAAGATCACGCTGAACTCGTAGCCGAAGCGCCCCGAGCGGTACACCTCGGTTTCGAGCGTCTTATAAAGATGACGCGCGTTGAACAAGCCGGTGCAATCGTCGGTGATGGTGAGCTCTTGGATCTTCTCGACCGAGCGCGCGTTTTCGATCGCAATGGCTGCGTAATCGCAGAGCGACTGCAGAAAGAACAACTCCTGGTCGCTCATGGCCACGCTGGCGTTAACCAGTTGAATCACGCCCAGCACGCGGTGTTTCGAACGCAGCGGCACACAAACGACCGAGCGTGTCGTCAGCTGCGTCAACTCGTCCAGGCGTGGCGAAAACCGGGGATCGGCCTGCACATCGGGAACGATCAGAAGTTGGCCATGTTTGGCCACCCAGCCGGCGAGTCCCTCGCCGACTTTCAGCCGTTCTTTCTACAGCACATCGGAAGCGGCTCCCACGGCGATGGCGAAGTAGAGCTCGTCTTTCTCTTCGTCCACCATGAGCAGCGACCAGGTATCCGGGCGGAAATATTCGCGCCATCTTTTCCATGATGGTTTGCAGAATGGAATCGAGGTCGAGCGAGGAAGTAAGAGCTTTCGCGACGTCGTGAAAGATCGTCAGCTCTTGCGACAGGCGAATTGGGGAGGTCCCGGTTGCCTCCTGCATGCACTCCTCGTGCGAGTGGGATAAGAAATTATAGGTTTCGCCTTGCAGTCCGGGCAATAAACAATGGTGCATCCAGTACCAACTCCGCCACCTAAACTCTCTAAGGCTGGCCTAATTCAAGCCCCGGCTGGCGCGCAGTGCGCGCACCAGTACCGGACGCCGCAGGACGGTTTCCAGCAAATGCCGCGCCGCCGCCACGTCTTCCGCCACCCGGTCGAGCGGCGAATACCCTGCCGAGTGGACTATCACCACCCCATCGCGGCCTTCCACTTCAAGCCGCGAGGTCGTCCCATGCGGAGGCGTCCCATTGTGCGGATCGAGAGCATTGGCCAGCCGTAACACGCCTGCGAGTTCGAGCGCGATGCGCCGGTCCGGGAGTTCCAGCCGCTGCATGTTCCTTCCTCTTGGTTGCGGCAGGGCTCCGCGATGGTACCGTGCCACCACCGCCGCCAGTTCCAATTCCCGAGCGCTCCAACCCAGAGGCAGCGCCATCCGCAAAATCATCCGCAACGACTTCTTCTGATGATTCTGATTCCTCTTCGCCCGGCCCACATCGTGTATGAGCGCGGCCGCTTGCAGTACGTCCCGCGAGTCATGCTCCGCAGCCTGCCCAATCAGACCATTCCGCCGCAAGCCGTCGTACAAGCGGAGCGACATCTGCGCCACACGCTGGGCGTGGGGGAAATCCGGGTCCTGATAACTCGCCCATACCCGCAACCGGCTCAATGCTGCCGCGCGCAACCCCGGACCCGCGGGCAACTCTGCCCGCCAAACGCGCCACAGTGATTCCTTGCCGATCATCATCTCGCGATAGCGTTCTATTCGGCGGTTGCGCTCACGGTTGACTTTCTCTCGCCAGCGGCTCCGGCTCTCCACATCCGGAAAGGCCATGATTCCTATCGCCGTTGCCCATAGCACATCCAAGTCATGGACTTCGCCCAGCAGATCCTGAAGCTCCTTGAGATCCTTGCCCCAACGCGCATGTTGGTCCGGCAGGAAGTTCTCTACGGTATAGCGGAACCGTTTGATTCCGATGCGCAGCTCGTGGAGGGCAACCTGCGACCGTGTGCGGATCGCGCGCTTATGCAGATCGTAAGCTGCGGTCCACTTCTCCAGCGCCAGGTGCAGATAGACCACGTTCCCCGGCCGCAACCGCGCAGCGCGCCCCGGAAGACTCCGGCTCCATTGCCTCCAGCGCTTGCCGTCAAATTGGTTCAGATCCTTCAGCGCAAGGTGTTTGCACTCGGCTTCCCGCGCGTGGACGTGATTGAGGAGTTTCACCGCCACAGGATCGGCTGGATCGCCTGGGCTTTTCGATCCACTCCTGCATCACCTGCATGTCGCGCAGCTCGCCAAGCGCGCGGAAAGAGCTTTCGCCCAGCCTTCTTCATCTCCCTTCCATGACGGATGCGGATCCATCGCCATCAATCCATCGGCGAGCGAGCGGCAGCGGCGCAGCGCCACGCGCAGATCGTGCACGGGATCGGCCTCGGGATCCGACCGCAGCGCGATCGCACTCCTCGAGGCACACGCTCCATCCAGGCGCGCAGGCCGACTTTTGGCTTGGAGTCCGTTATTGCCGTTTTCTTTGCCGTTTTCTCGGGCTTGGAGCCAGCCTGAGACCGGGATTCGCTGCGGCCTTTGGGACGAGCTTCAGACCTGCCTTCGCGGTTGGAATAGCTCCCACGCTGTTTCCTTTCTTGACGGGAACTATTGTCCACTCTTTGCAGGGAAGCGGTCAGAGGAGCTCTCTGTTCTCCGGCTAAGCTTTCGGCTGCGAACTTACTTGGTCGGTGCAACCAAATGATACTTGATACCCCCCACACACTTCG
>CAWDPB010000041.1:0-9479 GCA_963804075.1 uncultured Acidobacteriaceae bacterium
CGCGGGCAGGGAACCCACGCTGATTGACCAAGCGTACGGCTTGATCCCACCTGTTGCCGCCAGTGTCTGGCTGTAAGCCGTACCAAGCGTGTCGCCTGGCAACGACGGCGTGGTCACGCTCAGTGCTGGCGCGCTGACCGCGATGCTGAGACCCTGCGATTGTGTGGCATGCGTCGGCGTTTGTGAGTCGGTCACCGAGACTGTGAAGGCAATGGCGCCCGTTTGCGGACCCGTAGGAGTACCGGAGATCACGCCCGTCGAAGAATTGAGGTTCATGCCTGCGGGCAGGCTTCCGGAACTTACGGACCACGTATAGCCGGCAACGCCGCCGGTGGCGACCACAGACTGACTGTATGCCGTTCCAACCACGCTAGCCGGTAGTGAGGTGGTCGTAATAGCGAGCGGTTGCAGGGGCGGACCCACTGTGATCGTTAACTGCTGGCTCGACGTAACGCCCGCAGCATCCTTCACCATGATCGTGAACGTACCGCTTCCGCCCGTCGGCATACCCGAGACGGTCACTGAGCTGCTCGTGCTCGATCCTAACGAGAGTCCGGCAGGAAGAATGCCCGCAGAAACGCTCCATGTGAATGGGCTGCTGCCGCCGTTCATACTGATTGAGGCGGAATAACTCGTTCCGGCATTTGCCCCGTTCACCGTCGAGGTCGTGATGGCCGGCATCGGATTGACTTTGATCTGCGTCGTTGCAGACTTCGTCGTATCGCTCACCGAGGTTGCTGTGACGGTCGCCGTGAAGGCGGTCGTCACCGAAGCGGGCGCAGTATAGGTGACCGGGTTGGCCGAAGCGCTGTTCAGCGCGCCGCACGCCGCGCCCGTGCATCCCGTCCCCGAAAGGCTCCAGGTGACTCCCGCATTGTTCGAGTCGTTCGCGACGGTTGCGGTAACGGTGGCAGTCTGTCCCTGATCGATCGCGCTACTTGCGGACGCCACAGCGACCGAAACGGGACGGCTCGAAGTACCACCGCATCCCATAAAAAGGGAAATCAGTACGATCAAAAACGCTGCGGCGATCGTGCGAACAGAGGATGACATGACCTTAGTAACCTCGCGGGAGTTTTTCTTGCACCAAAGGTCATATGTACTACCGTGGGGTAAAACTCCCTAACGCAAAGCCCATTTGTGCGTTACGACAGTCATCTGTTACTTGGTGACATACACCACAAAGCTCCACATGGAGCGCTTCGCGATTGCGCCGCGGCGTCTCACAGGTTTGAGTGATTCGGGTCACGGCTTCGCCCTTTCGCCAGCCGGTAGGCTCGACTCATGCGGCTCAAACAGAATTCCACTACCGCGGTCGTCGTCGGGAAATCCTGGGCAAACCAGCAGGCAATCAAGCTGTTCCTTCGCGATCGTCCCCTCGATGAGATTCAATCGCCGGATGACAGTTACGTCATTTTCGCCCGCGCGCTCGACGATACCGACGAACGAGGCTTGTGGATTGAGCTCAACACCAGCGCTCACGAAAAAGATCCCGCCGTCGAACTGCAAGCCCTTCTTATTCCGTGGCATGCAGTGCAGGCCGTTGTCGTTGCGGACAACTTAACTTCCGCCATGGAGCAGGCTCGCAAGCTCGGCTTCCGCTGATTCGTATTGAGACGGATACCCAAGCTGCGGAAGAATCGATTCAGTATGGTTTTGGGAAGGGCACGAGTTCCACTCGTGCCGCTAAGCCGCGAGAATAGACTCGCGCTTTAGCGCCTGAGGGGGGCTTCTGGTGGATATAATGACCGTTTCCGCAGCCTGTAACGCCGCGTTGTAGTCGCTGCGCTGTTTGCGCGGTCATCCATCCATTCATCTCCGCTTCCGGCTCCGAGAAAGGCGTCTCCTTCATGCGCCGAGGAAACATGCCAATGATTCCGTGAACTCACCATCCTGCTCAACATTGGAAAGGTGCGCTGCGTCAAGTTCCACGCTTTTCGATCCGCGGATGCCGCTCGTCAGAAACTGCGCGTCAGAGCGAGGCGTCACCGGATCCTTCGCGCCATAAATCACCAGCGTTGGAACCTTAATCTTCGCGACCGCATCGGTCTGGTCCATGTCGCGAATGGCCGCGCAGCAGGACGCATATCCCTCCGGCGGCGAGTTCTCGATCATCCGCTGCATCTTCGCGACACGCTGTGGCTGAGCCGCCCGGAACTCGGGTGTGAACCAGCGCTCAATGACCGCCGCGGCAACCGGAACCATACCGTCCTTCCGCACCGTTGCAATGCGGCTGTTCCACGTTTCTTTGGTGCCGATTCGCGCGGCTGTATTGCACGGAACCAGGCGGTGCAGCCGCTCGGTCACGTGCGCGCCCAGCCAGATGCCGATCATGCCTCCCATCGAAAGCCCGCAGAAATGCACGCGGTCAAGCTTGAGAGCGTCGAGCAGGTTGAGAACGTCGCGGCCCAGTTGCTCCATCGTGTAGTCGCCGCGCGTGACCGACGTTTGCCCGTGGCCTCGCGTGTCATAGCGCAGAATGCGGAAGTGCGGAGACAACGCCGCCATCTGCGGCTCCCACATCGCAAGATTCGTGC
This sequence comes from uncultured Acidobacteriaceae bacterium, assembly GCA_963804075.1. Taxonomy (GTDB): domain Bacteria; phylum Acidobacteriota; class Terriglobia; order Terriglobales; family Acidobacteriaceae; genus Acidiflorens. Next base: position 2,538 of record CAWDPB010000041.1, read on the forward strand.
CCAGCGAATTCGAGAAGACCAGCACCGGCCCCTTCCCGTCCGTCAGTTCGTAGTGCGTTCGAAGGCCGCCGCAATCGGCAAATGACATAAGTCGTTCTCCCTGGTTGAGTCTGGCTTCCGACGCTTGCCAAAGACAGCCGTCGAGCCTGCTAAACTCTCTAGCAGGCTGCGGGAAGACTGCAGAATCAGGCACGAACGGGAAGGGCACGAGTTCCACTCGTGCCGCAAATCGCGCCAAATCAACAGCGGCTTCCAGCCGCTGGGGGACTGCCCGCCCGCGAGACGACTTTTTCCGCAGTCTGCTAGTTCGCGTCGACACAACCTTAATCTAGCGAGGCATTCATGGCAATCGAACGAGTAGGAATCATAGGCGCCGGAACCATGGGCAACGGCATCGCCCACCTATTCGCGCGCCGGGGTTTCAACGTTATTTTATGCGATGTCGAACAGCGCTTTGTGGATCGCGGCCTCGACACCATCGCCAAGAACCTCGACCGCGAAGTTGCCAAAAACAAGATCGCCGCCGCCGACAAGGCCGCCACGTTGGGCCGTATCACATCCGTTCTCGATCGCGCGCAACTTGCCGCTTGCGACCTCGTCGTCGAAGCAGCCACGGAAAAATTCGAAATCAAATCCGAGATCTTCCGCGATCTCGACCGAATCATGAAGCCCGACGTCATCCTCGCCTCGAACACTTCTTCGATCTCGATCACCAAAATCGCCGCGCTCACCAAGCGCCCCGACAAAGTCATCGGCATGCACTTTTTCAATCCCGTCCCGGTGATGAAGCTGGTCGAAGTCATTCGCGGACTGGCCACTTCCCAGGCCACCTACGATGCCGTCCGCGATCTCGCCGTCCAACTCGAAAAAACGCCGGTCGAGGTCAACGACGCCCCTGGCTTCGTTTCCAACCGAGTCCTCATGCCGCTGCTCAACGAAGCCATGTTCGCGGTCATGGAAGGAGTCGCCACTCCGCAAGCCGTCGACGAAGTTTTCAAACTCGGCATGGCGCATCCCATGGGCCCGCTCACCCTCGCCGATTTCATAGGCCTCGACGTCTGCCTCGACATCATGCGCGTCCTGCACGACGGCCTCGGCGATCCCAAGTATCGTCCCTGCCCGCTGCTAATCAAAATGGTCGATGCCGGCTGGCTAGGCCGCAAAAGCGGGCGGGGCTTCTACACCTATTAGAATGTCGTCACCCGCTGTCTTCCTGAGCGAAGTGAGACGAAGGCCGAACGGAGTAGAAGGATCCCTACTCGTTCAAGTCCTTCGCTAAGCTTCAAGGCATTCTCTTCGTGATCGCAGTCGGGCCTAGCAAAGAGCGGAGCCCGAGTGAAGTTTCAGGAAGGCCGCCCGCCAACCGGAGTCCCACCCGAACGCCTGGATGGCCTTGTCGCTCAACGCTGCCCCGTCTGGCTCGGTGACGTTGTAGATCCCACGCTCGCCTCGTGTGACCGCCAGTTCGGCCACCTTGGCCGCAGCATCCACATGCACGGACCCCGGTGCGATGGGGGCATCAAATCCCGTACCAGGCCCGTAAATCAACCCGTAGCGGAGGACAAGCCCTTCGAGCGGCGCCTCCGTGACTTGGCGTTCTAGGCTGAGCACTCCCTTCACCGTCTCGCCATACACCGGATGTGTCACCGGCAGCAGCCGGTCCGTCTCCCGGTGCGGTTTTGTCCCCTCGTCCGCTCTGCCCTCGCCATAGATAAAAGAGATGCTCTGGGCGATCAATCGTCTAGCGCCGGCATGAACGGCGGCGGCAACAAGATTGCGTGTGCCAAGGTCCCGAAGGCGGGCATTGCGCGCCAGTGCGGCCGCCATTTTGCTCGCTTCCAGCGCGTAAGGCAGGTCGGTGAGCTGGTGGATCACCACCTCCGGCCGGATCTCGTACAGATGGTTCCGCAGGGCATCCGCGTCGAACACGTCGACCACAACCGGTTCAACTCCGGCCTTCTTCAATTCCGCAGCCTTCTCCGCGGATCGAGTGGAGCCAAACACACGCCATCCGTTCTCCAGAAGGAGGGGGGCGAGGCGCCGGCCGATGGCGCCGGAAGCGCCGGCGAGGAAGATACACGTAGCCATAGTCATTCTCCGTACACGAAGCGGCATTTTTTCACAGCTTCCGGTCCCCGAATTTCCTTGCGGTCCTACAAGCAAATTTACTGCGATGTTAATTCTTCGTTTGCGTCTTGACAAACAATCAAGACTTTTCTACTATCCGTCCCGGTTCTATCCCTGCCATTTGTGAAAGTTGCAGGCTTCCCGATCCTGGCGTCATTGGGCCTCAAGACCAAGCAAAGAAAGAGCAAGTCAGCAAGTCAACGAGGAGAGAAGTATGCACGTTGCGAATCTCGGCGTACGTTCTCGATCAGCGAAGAGATCGTCAGGAGCCACGTGTGAAACATATTGTCGAAGCTTTGTGCCAACGGTCGATCCCATGCCGTAACCCATGGGTCTGAAGCGTGGCATCATCGAGCCGGATGTCCTCCAAAAGGTGGATATCGTACTTCGACTTTTACCCGTTTCGATCTCGTTGCAATTGCCTTAACCTCCGATCCGAAGTGAAGGCTTTGAGCCAAACAATTTCAAATTCCGATTTCACAGGAGGCTGTATGAAGACACTTCGCCTTGTCTCGCTGTTTGCCACTTTTCTGACAGTCACGCTCACCTTGGCTGCAGCCCAACACAGGCACGCAGGGGCTAATACTCCAAAGGAGTTCACGCCAGAATCTGTCAAACCCGGAACCGGCACGTTAACGCCGACCTTCGCGAACGCTGTTGAATACGACAGTGGAGGCCTCCAAGCTACCAACGTGGTCATGGCCGATGTGAACGGAGATGGCATTCCGGACATGATCGTTTCCAATACCACCGGATACACCGTGTTCTTTGGCAATGGCGATGGCACCTTCGCCCTTAACAACAATTACCCGACGGCTGGAACCGGGGCCAATTTCCTGGCACTGGTGGATTTAACCAATAATGGCATCCTCGACATCGTCGCCACCACCAACTACAACGCCAATGGTGTCGGAGGCGGCGTAGACGTGCTGATGGGGAATGGTGACGGAACATTCCAGTCGGCGGTGAGTTATAACGCCGGCGGCATCGAGTCCTTTGGAATCGCAACCGGGGTCTTGACTGGCAGCGGACTCCCCGATGTGGTCGTAACCAGCAAATGTCAGACTGAGACATGCGTCAACGGCAACATCGATATGCTGGTGACCAAAGCCCCCACGACCTCCTCGCCATCAATATTCGATGTGGATCCGCCCTACGTCATTGTCGCCTCCGATAACGGCGGCCCCATCGCCCTGGCGGACATGAATGGCGACGGCTTTCTGGATATAGTGGCCAGTGGCGGTGTGCTCCTGAACGATGGTACGGGGAACTTCAACCCCGTTGCCAGCCCCGTCGCGAACATCCCGGGTGGAGCGGTTTCCATCGCCATCGCCGACGTAAATGGGGACGGCAAACTGGATGTGGCTGTGGTCACGGATCTCGGAGCCTACGTGATGCTTGGTAACGGCGACGGGACGCTGCAGCAACCCAACTTTTACAGCAAGACCGGCGGCAAGTGGCCGCTGTCTGTCGCGTTAGCCGACGTCAATAACGATGGGCATCCGGATCTGGTCATTGCCAACGAGTGCTCGTACATCGTCGGCAACATCGAGAAACAGTGTTCGAATTCGGGCACCGTGGGGGTGATGACGGGCAACGGCGACGGCACATTCAACGCGGTCACACTTGTTAATGGTTACGGCCTCCTTTCAGGCGGGCAATTCGCAACCTCGGTAGCAGTGGCCGATGTGAATGGAGATGGAAAGGCCGACCTGATCGTGACCAACTCATGTTTCTCGTCTACGACGTGCGCGGCCGGTGGAGACGGTGGCGTTTCGGTGCTGCTTAACTCGACAAAAGCTGCCACAGTCACTACGGTCACATCGGCGCCCAACCCGTCGTATATCAATCAGTCGGTCATGCTCACTGCCACAATCGCGTCAAACACTACCATTGCAAATGGAGACATGGTCACGTTCTACTCTGGCACGAATGTGATTGGAACCAGCACAACCATCAATGGAGTTGCGACCTTACCGTGGGTGTTTACGTCGATCGGATCATACGAGCTCAAAGCTACGTACGCCGGAGATCTTTGGAACGCTTCGAGCCTCTCCGCTCAGGTCAAGCAGGTAGTCAGTCTCCTTCCTTCGACGACCACGGTGTCGACCTCTCCAAACCCCTCGAACTTTAGGCAGGCCGTAACCATCGTCGCGAATGTCACTTCCGCCGAGCCTGGCGGTCCGACGGGAACAGTGACGTTCAAGAGCGGCAGCGCAGGGCTGGGAACGGGCACGCTGAGCGGAGGAGTCGCCATTCTGGTCAAATCGACTCTGGCGGTGGGAACCCAAACCATTACCGCGACCTATAACGGGGATTCGCAATCGGCCAAGAGTTCGGGGACGACGACCCAGCAGGTAAACTAAATCGCGACATGGGTGGACGGGGGCGGGTTTTTTCGCCACGTCCACCTTTTTACTTGCGTGCAACCGTTGCCCATGCGTCGTGGCACGTTGAAAGTGGTTGTTAAAGCCTTTTCTGGCGCACCGGGCGGCTGGTCCTAATCGGCCGCGTGCCCGGATTGCGCCAGTCTATTTTTTACGGGCCCGTACCAGAAAGACCCCAGAAAGACCAAAGACAGCAAAATCAATGTGGAGGAAAATATGAAAACGAATTTAACGAGCTGTATCCTGGTAATCGTGTTGCTCTTGGCGGCCTCGTCGGCGTTCGCTGGCACTCTCGCAGTAGGCCCCCGCATTGTCAACCGGGCTATATACATTTCAGCACCATCCAGGCTGCGGTGACCGCTGCCCCAGTCAGCGGGACTACCACAATTGTCGTGTGCCCTGGCATTTACCCCGAGCAGGTCCAGATCATCGGAAAGCAAATAATTTTGAAGGGAATCTCGTATGGAGGTTCCGATTCTGCAATTATTGAGCCTCCCGCTGGAGGCTTGGTGGCCAACGCCAATAGCACCTTCGGCGGGCCCGCGATTGAGGCGATGGTACTTGTCCAAAATACAACCGCCACCATTGAGGATTTGACCGTGGACGGCACCGGCAACGACACTGTTTGCGGCCAGGATCCGATTGGGATCTTTTACCAGAATGCCAACGGGACCATTAGCCAGGGACAACGTTCTCCATGTTCAGGTGGTCGGCGCTTTTGGCTGTCAGGGCGGCCTCGGCATCTACGTCGAGAGCGGCGCAACCAGTGGCCCTCCCAATCCCTCGATCGAAGCCAATTCCACCGTCTCCATCACCTACAACAATGTGCAGGATTACGACAAGAACGGAATCACAGCGAACGGCACGTTAACGGGCCCGACCAGCAACGTCGGAGTAACGATCAGCCACAACACGGTTATCGGAGCTGGTGCGGTTAACGACAATGCGCAGAACGGAATTCAACTGTACGGAGCAAACGGCTCCATCACCTCGAACGTCATCGATGGAGATTGGTATACCGTCCCCGGCACTGCCGCCACTGGCATACTGATCTTTCAATCCACTGCCCCCTTCGTCGAAAGCAACACCATCAGTAACACGAACGTGGGGATCTATGTTATAAGCATCAACCCCGATGACACCGACAACGCGACCATAAAAAGCAACACAATTACCGCGACTCACGAATACGATGGAATCGTGCTCTGCGCCAACCTCTCGACCGCGACCGGCAACATGATCAACGTTGCCGATGAATCCGGGATGCCGATCGGGCGTTCCAATGGCTCGATGCGGCGGTCAAACGAGATCCGGGAATCTTTTGGCTGAGAAGCGACCCGCTGCTCAAAGGGTTGACCGGCGACCCGCGGTACGCGGCCTTGTTGAGAGAGGCAAACTTGAGCGAATGAAGGGGGCCTCGATCGCCCCGATCGATGTCGCGAAGGCTGGTCGGTATCCCGCTATTCGCCGACGCTAATAGGCCGTCAGCGCCATGCCGGTCGCGGGCGTGATGGCGGTACCCCCGCCACCGGCGAATTGTATTGGGACCAGACGCTCACGCCGCCGGCATTTCTGATGACTGCGAAATGCAGGTGCGGCCCGGAGGTGAATCCGGTGTTGCCGGAATCGGCGATGTACTGCCCGCGCACCACGTGATCGCCGATGTGCACGCGGATCGAATCCCAATGCAGATGAGCGTACATGGCAATGGTCCCGTCGTCGTGAAGAATTTCAATGACGTTCGCCTGGTCCAGCATCACCGGAGCGAGTGCGTCACGGAAGAAGTCATGACGGGCATTGATCACCGTTCCCTCACGCGCCGCGTAGACCGGCGTCCCATCGGGCAGCGCAATGTCGACCGCGAACTGGCTGTCGGGAGTGACATGGGTGATCCGGCTCGGGTAGGCCTGCGAGATCGTGTAGGTCGAGCCGATGGAGAAAGGTACCCGGTAGGGGCTTGTCGGATTGTGTACCGCGTCCGGCGAACCGAGGGCGGCGTACCACCGATACTTCAAGTCGCCTGAGCCGGAACGTTGCACCTGCACCAGACTCCGCCGAGTTCCCGCGTCCAGCGTCGCACGATAATTCGTGCCGCCGGGGATGGCTGGGTCGCCCGATTGGACCACCGTCGCGGTGAAGGTGACCGTGCAAATACAATCGTTCACGGCAATCAGCTGTGTCGATTCGGCGCCATCCTCGCGGTCGACGGCGATGTGCAGCTCGGTATTATTTTCGTGCACCAGATTGAAGGTGTCGGCCTGGGCGGCCGAGCTCGGCGCCCGGTCGGTGTAAACCCATTGCCCGTTGGCGTCGCGATACTTGTAGCCGGTCTGCGCGAAGGACGTGTGGCTCGACAGAGCGAGCGCGAGCCCGGCCAGGAGAAGTTTGCGGCCTCTCACGTGCCGCAGGCGGTCACCATCGCCGCCTT
>CAWDPB010000042.1:0-32417 GCA_963804075.1 uncultured Acidobacteriaceae bacterium
CTATAAAGCAAATTTTTACCCAAACACTAATAATACCTATATTCCTTTAACCACTTTTACATAGATAAATATTTTTTTGGTTTTAACAAATTTGTTTTTCATTTAGATAATATTTTATTCTATACCGGAGTTGTTATATTAGTGCTGTTGTTAGCAAAGCGGATGGGGCTTTCCTATTGAGGCCAGTTTTTTGGCGGCGTTAATATTTGCCATTCACCCGATGAGGGTTGAAACAGTGGCTTGGGTCACTGAACGTAAAGATGTTTTATATTCCTTATTTTATCTTTTAGCATTGCATCAGTATTGGTCATACCTTAAGACATTATCAATAAAGTATTATGTCCCAACATATCTTGTTTGGTCTTGTAAGTATTTTAGCTAAACCAATGGCATTAAGTTTGCCGTTGATTTTATTAGTTTTTGATTGGTTTTACGGACGTAGTTTTAGCAAGCGGGTCTTAATTGAGAAGGCGCCGATTATTTCTTTATGTCATCATGTATTGCTTGGATGAGCTATGCGTTAAATATGCGGAATCACTTTGCGGATAATTCCTCCCAAGGAGTATTGATTTGGGTATGTCATTTGGTTTTTATCTATGGAAATTCTTATTTCCTTTTCAAGTTTCTCCTTATTATGTATTATCCTCATCCTATAAGCATCTTTCATTGGCCTTACTTATTGTCGGTCGTCTCTTTTTGGGTCTTAGTTTTATTTTTAGTGCGTTTTTATAAAAATAAATTATTTATTTTTGCATTTTTATATTTCTTTTGTTCTATTTTCTTTTTACTTCGTTTTGATGGGAAAGATTTTAATGTGGTTGCCGACCGTTTTATGTATTTACCTAGTTTAGGTATTTGTTTTTTTGTTGGATATTGGGTTGATCAGCGTATTAAAACCAGAAGGGGATGATAATTTTTTATCTTTTTTTGGTTTTATTGGGGATAAGAACGAATTTACAATGTCAAATTTGGCATGATTCTATAAGCTTTTGGAATAGGTTATTCAAGAGCATCCTAATTACTATAGGGCGTATCATAATCGTGGCGTTGCTTATTTTCAGCAAGAACGTGATACTTTGCTTTAAATGATTTTAATAGAGCGATTGCTTTGGATCCTAAGTCGATGAAAACATATAATAATAGGGGAATAATATATTGTCTCAGGAAGGAAGACGCCAAATCGCTTGGCTGATTTTAATAAAGCGATATCTTTAGATCCGACGTTCTCATCGCCTTATCTGAACCGTTCCTTGCTTGAAGAAGCTCAAAAAAAGTATCATCAGGCCTTAGAAGATGCTCTTTATGCAAAGAAATTAGGAGGGTTTGTTGATGTGCGTACATAAAGCGTTTGCAGCAAGAAAGTCAATTCATCAGCAAGTGATCTTCTAAATCCGCGCTTTAAAGTTGTAGTCGTGACATTCCCATAAAATAAATTATTAAATTGTGTCCATTCACAGGTGTCAGGAAAAAATACCGTCATCCTGAGGAGCGAGCGATGAGCTACTCAGGTCGATTGATAAATAATTTCAAAGTATCTTTCGCTTCGCTCAGAATGACAGGAAACGGGACATGAAGTAATATTATGTTTAGTACCCAACGAGCCCAAAATTTTAACAGGACACTATGGTGTTACAATAATTTGCATCGTAATACTATTTGTTTAATGATGATAATAAATTTGACAAATAATCAATATTATGTTATGATTCGTCAAAATTTAAACATTCAGAAAAAGGAGAAAGATTATGAAACAAATAAAAATTATTTTAGTTTTATCAGGGTTGATGATTTTGTTTGTCGGTAACGCATTCGCGACGACAAGTTCACAAATTCTAGTCATGTCCAATCAATTGTATCAAATAGCCAAGGATTTAACAACCGGGATTTTCCGACATCAATTCTTCCTGATCGCCATTGGCATGTGGGGGATTGTTAATGCTTTTGGTAAAAGTATCGGTGATGGGCTCCATCAATTGACAAACATCATTGCGGTGGGGGGCATTGTATTTTTTGCTTCATCCTTACTTGTCAATGCGGCCATGTTTTCAGCGCAAATGTAAAATATGATCAATCAAAAAACAAGCACACCCTTATTACAGAGTTTGACCAAACCGATCTTATTATTAGGAGGGGAGACGGGAGAATATTATTCTTTTAGCCTGTCTTTCTTTAGGCCTTTGCACAGCAGGACAGGGATTTTTTATCGCTTATTTTGGCATTATTAATATGGAGTATCGGGATAATTGCCAGTAAATTGATCGCCAAAATTGACCCATGGGCCACAAAGGTTTTTTTAAGGTCGCTTTTATACCGGGATTTTTATATGCCCGAGAAAAAATAAACACCCCCAAGAGTATTTTAAAACGCAGCAGGAAAATTTAATATGTTTCCTGTTAAAGAATTCACAGACGGACCTGCGGGTTTCCTTCATTGATCAATTATTTTGAATTTGTTGATGAAGGCGTTTTATTTAATCGTGATGGCAGTCTTTTGGGATGCTTTTATTATTGCGGGCCGGACATGGATTCATCCTTAGGCCTGAAGAAGATCAATTATCTTCCCAAATCCAGTCGATTTTCCAGAATTTCGGCAATGGCTGGTCCGTTCATGTGGATTTGATCAGGGTACCCGCATTGATTATCCTCAAACCCATCATTTTAATAATCCGACTTCCCTATTAATTGAAAAGCATCAGGCGCGAACGGTATGAAAAGGAAGGGGAGCATTTTGAAAATATCTATACGCCATAAGTTTTTGTTATCTCCTCGCGTCGTTGAAAATAAGGTCATGAATAATTTTTTTGTCCAAAATGCCCCAAAAGATACGTCGCGAAGCTTGGATTTATTGTTGAAGTTTTTAACCAGAAACTCGGCGAATTCCAGGGGAATATTTCAAATAAAATCATATAAAGCGCATGAACTCTTCTGTCGGCAGGGCGAGACGCTGGGCAGCGGCTTTGCGCGGCTGTTTGCGCGCCTGTTTGCCGTCTGGGGCGTGGCTCTGCTCGATCCTTCCGACCCGGAATTTCATCATCTAGCCAAGCCGCTGTTTCGCGCGGCAATCGAAAATGCGCCGGAACTGATCGCGCGCTTCTGATCGCGGCAAGGCGCTGGAAGCTGCCGGGTATCACCAGCAGGTGAAAGTGACGGCGGCGACCACGTTACTGTTTGAAGTGAGGAACGGCGCGCGCACCGTAGTCCGGCGCAAGGCCAACGGAGTGGATACGGGCGAGTTTCAGGCGGGCCACGAAAAATTCTCGCGGCAACAGTTGCAGGACCGCATTGAGGCGCAGCCGGAAAATTTCAATCCCAACGTGCTGTTTCGGCCGGTAGTGCAGGACTATCTGCTGCCCACGCTCGCTTATACGGCGGCGCAGCCGAAGTAGCGTATTTCGCGCAGGTGGCTGTGGTGTATGAAAAGCTGCTGGGGCGCGTGACTCCAGTGCTGCCGCGATTTTCCGCGACGCTCGTCGAGCCAAAGGCCGAGCGCGTGCTGAACCGTTACCACCTCCAACTGACGGACCTGTTCCGTGGTCCCCACGACGTCCGGGAAAAGATTGCCGCGCGCTCTCTGCCGCCCGATCTGCAAGCGCGATTTGGCGATGCTTATACGCAAGCCGAGCAGTCGATGACGGCTCTCCGCGATCGCGATCGGTAAGCTTGATTCCACACTCATACGGGCTGCGGACCGCGCGCGCATGCGCATGTGGTATCAAATTAACCGCCTGCAAGGGCAGGCGGCGCGGTCGGAGTTGCAGCGCAATGAAGTAATCGATCGCCACGCCGCTACGGTGTGCAATGCATTATTCCCGCACAAGGTGCTGCAGGAACGCGAAGTGGCTGGCGTGAGCTTCGTGGCTCGCTATGGATCGAGCCTGCTGGCGCAGCTTTACGAATCCATGCACACGGACTGTCACGATCATCAGGTGATCTCGATCGCGTAACAGGCTGTTGCTGCGAATCCTATATCGCCAGCGTGCTCTGCAATTCCGCGAGCGACTCCACTCGTGCCACTCCCTTATTCGCATATGCGCCGGAAACATCCATCAGCACAGCCTGCATGCCGGCGCCCGTCGCGCCGACATAATCCACCAAATACATGTCGCCCACGTAGAGGCTCTCCGCGGGCTCCGCGTTGAGACTCTTGAGCGCCTGCCGAAAAATCTCGGGATGCGGTTTCTCGTATCCCACCAGACCCGAGTCCGTGATGTTGAGAAAACAGTCCGCTATGTTGCAACGCCGCAGCACGTCCTCGATCCCTCCATCGGCATTCGAAATCACCGCGATGCGATAGCGCTTCGCAATCGCCTGTAATTGCGCGCGCGTGCCGGCAAGAATCTGATCCCAATTGGCTGAATTCCGAATCCCGGTTACGAGTTGATCGCGCAGCACGTCATCTTTCAAGCCGATTTCCACAAGTAATTGCGTGTAATACATCCACCAGAAGCTGTGATCGTGATTACCATCGGCGGTCATCTGCGCGTCGAACTGGTTCTTGATGCGCCGCTCCAGGTCCCGCAGATGGCTGCCATCCGGCGTGTGGCCGCGTTCCGCTAGGGGCGCGTGAATCCGCTCACGATTGGGGAAGAGCAGAGTATTTCCGACGTCGAAGAAGATTGCTTTGATCTCGGATGGCATGGGATCGATGGTTCCTTAGTCTTTCGTTTGCGAGTTTTTCATCCGTGTCTGCAGCAGCCTGAAGTAGCGCTCAGCCTTGCCCACGTCGAGGCCGATCTGAGTTCGAAGCGCATCAATCGAAGGGAACCGGATTTCATCGCGCAGGCGCTGGAGGAAATGAAGCTCCACTTCCGTATCGGCGGTGAGCACAATGGGATGGAAATTGAGCAGGTGCGATTCGATGGCGAACGAATCGGCACCGAACGTGGGCCGGTTGCCAACATTGGTCACCGCATCAAAGCACTCGCTCGGCGATCGTCCGCTGCCAATGCGGATGCGCGTGATGTACACGCCATCTTCGGGCGCGAGTTCTTCGTAGCGCACGAGGTTGATGGTGGGCACGGTGTACTTCGAGCCATAGCCTCGTCCGCGCCCGGGAAAAGAAAGGATGCTGAAAGGCCGCCCCAACAAATGGCGCGCACGGCTGACTCGCCATTCGGAGAGAAGCTTGCGGATGTGGCTGCTCGAGACATGCTCGCCGCGCAGACGCATCTCAGGATAGTCGTGGACCTCGAATCCCATGTCCTGACCAAGGTCACGTAATACTTGAATAGTTCCCGCCGCTTTATGGCCAAAGCGGAAGTTATAGCCTTCGTGAACCTCGCGGGCATGAAGATGATTTCTTGAGAATGTCGTGAGCGAATTGGTGCGGCGTCATCAGCGAAAGATCGCGTGTGAAGGGAAGCAGGAGGACCGCATCCAGCCCGGTGGCTTCAAGCAGGCGAAGCTTTTCAGGCGTTGGCGTCAGCAGCTTGAATCATGGTCGGGGCGAAGAATACGAACCGGATGAGGCTCAAACGTGACAGCGACGGCGAAGTCCGTGAGCCGCTTGGCGCGGCCAGACGAGCTCGTCGATGACAGGCTCGTGGGCGCGGTGCACGCCGTCAAAATTGCCGAACTGACAAAGGCGGGGCCGAAGCTGGCCGGGATGTCCGCGAGTTTGTGGAAGATTTGCATTCGCAGTTTTCTTACCGCCGAGACGCCGAGACCGCCGAGAGAATTGCACATTCCTCGTCCGCTCGGGCTCGGATTGACAATTTATAAAGTCATGGGGCGACTATCAAATCTCAAATTCCAGCTTCATTCCGTCATAGGCCAGCTGCACGCCTTGCGGCATCTTTGCGTTGGTCTCCTCATGCGGGAGATCGTGACAAATATGCGTGAAATATGCGCGCTTCGGTTTCACCTCGGCCACGATCTTAAGCGACTGCTCCACCGTCGAATGCGTGGGATGCGGCGTGTAACGCAGCGCGTCCAGAAAAAGGATGTCGAGATCGCGCAACTTATCGAGCGACTCCGGCGGTACGGAGCTGTGGTCGGTGAGATAAGCGCCGGAGCCGAAGCGGAAACCGAGAATTGGAGTTTCGCCGTGGATCACCGTGACCGGTTCGAAGCGCGCGCCGAACAGTTCGACCACGCCCTCGATAGGTTTCAGTTCAACCTGCGGCAGGCCTCCAAACTTATAGTTGGCCTCGAAAATATAACGGAACATCGTGCGCAGAAATTCGCAGTTGCGCGGTGTGGCGTAAAGCGGAAGCTTGCCGGGCTTGTGATGATAAGTAAGCGGCCGCAGATCGTCGATGCCGAGGATGTGATCGGCGTGTGTATGGGTGTAGAAAACGGCGTCGAGTTGCGTGATGTTTTCGCGCAGCGCCTGCTCGCGGAAATCGGGCGTGGTATCGATAAGAACGTGCCGCCCGTTGTACGTGAGCATGATCGAAGGACGGGTGCGGCGGTCGTGCGGATCGGCGGAATGGCAGACGGCGCAATCGCACCCGATGGTCGGAACGCCCATCGAGGTGCCACTGCCCAGAACCGTCAGCTCCGCATGCATCAGCCGTTGGTTCCTGTGCTGGGGCCGGGAGCCTGACGGTGCTCGCGCCAGAGCGTTCGTGACTTCCACATACGCCATGCGAAGTTCATAGAGGCAGTTTTGCAGGAAGCCCTGCTCCTTGGGCGTGAGGTTGCCCTTGGTTTTTTCGGCGAGCATGCCGAGCGTGTCGACGGTCTGGCGCGCGCCGACGAGATCGACCGCCGGTTGGCCGCCTTGTTCGTGCATCAGGCCGAGCTGAACCATGGCGGTCATGTAAAGGGAAGCCATAAAGCGTTCGAAATTGACTTCGAGTTCTTTGGCCGAGTGACCGCTTAGTTCGACGCGGCGGTCGAGATCGCGCGACGATTCGCGATAGGCGTCGTGCTGTGCCTGTTGTTCGGAGGCGGTCGGCGGCTCAGGAACCGCTTCCGTCTGGGGAGCGGCAGCCGCGGCTTGGCCGTCGGAGTAGATAGCTGGAGCTGTTGCGGCGGGCGCTGCCGCGCGGAGTCGGTGCAGCTTGCGCAGATTGCTCCGTTTGTTTTTCGGCCTCTTCTTCCACGGAGGGGCGAAGTTCTCCATCGGCAGTGAAAAGTCGCCGATCGCTTACTTTGAATTCGCTGTCTTTTCTTTTGTCAGGCATAGATGTTGTCCTGTCTTTGTTTCAATTTCGCTACTCCCACGTCTCGAAAACCGCCAAGAACGCGGGAGCCAACTTGACTGGAAGTGCCTCAAAAGCAGGGAACCCTCAAACCACGGGAACCGCCGTCTGTCTGAGAGCCGCTGTCCCCGCCCGCAAATTCTTACCCATCGCCTCGCGCCGCAAATATCCTAATGCGATAGCTCGGTCGCCGTCGGGCAGAGGTAAAGCGGCACTGCTGGTGATCTCTCCCACGTCTTTTTCGTCCGGCTTGGATCTTTGTTCCGGGAGCAGGCAGCGCGCCATCCACCACAAAAGCGCCGAATTGGCGATGCACAGCGCCGCGCGAGCGAATGCGCTCGACGATCTCCTGCCCGAGATAGCAACCCTTGGCGAAATTTAACGCGCGGGCCTGGCCGGTTTCCTGCGGAAGATCGCGTTCGCGGATGTCGACGCCATACCGCGGAACTCCCCAACTGATGCGCCGCAGCTCGATAGCATCGGCCCCGACCGCAGTAGCGCCTGCGGCAATCAGAGCGTCCAAGTGGGCTTCGCCTTGTCGGGTGCCAACCAGATTTCATAGGACGAACCGGCGGGATCGTCGCCGCGCACAACCGTGCACTGTAGGCATCCGCACGCGCAGTCGCACGTGGGCGTGCACAGCTCAAGTGGAGCGAGGTCAGACGCATGAATTCCGGCTGTGCTGAGGGCACTCTTAGCCTGCGGTCCTGCCAGACCGATTGCATTGAGCGCGGAACTTATGTCTGCGACTTCCACGTCGTCCATGATGATGAACTTGTCGAAATGCGCGAGAACCTTTTCGCGGAGCTGCGCGTCCACATCAATCATGAGCGAATCGCCCATGTTATAGGCATAAAGGTCGGCTTGAATGTGACCCTGGGCGTTGAGGAGGAAAGCATAAACGCCGTGGCTGGGGGCAAGATCGCGGATATTGTTCGTGACCATGTCGTTCAGCCATCGCGTGCGGTCCGCGCCGGTGAGACGAATTTTCGAGCGCGCACCGAGGTCATAAATGCCGCAGCCGGACACGAGAGCGCGGAATTCGGCGCGCACGTCACCGACGGCGTTCTCTCCTTGAGCCGCGCCAGCTTGTAGGACAGTATTCATGCGTGCTTATTTGATTATAACGAACGGCAGGAAAGCGGGATGGAGGCGGACTGGCGGCGCCAAGGGAACTCCAACTTAATCCCGTCCCCGCATTCGCCGCGTCGTCGTGTCACGAAAAGTTTCAGTTGGTTCGCTGTAGTCTCGAGATCAACTTCTGCGCGAGGTTCTCGTCGGATTCCGACCAGAGCAGCCGTCCGGTCGCGCCGGAGTTGGTTTCCATCTTCGCTGTAAATTCCACCAGCCGCTGCACGTTGCTGCGCACGCGGGTTTCGGTTTCCGCGGTGAGCGCCATTTCCTCGTGAAGAAAAGGGGCGTCGAGTCCGAAATCGATCTGGATATGGCCCGCAGTCGAGGCGGCGTCCTCTTCAAACTCGGTTCCGTGTGCAACTACACGGATCAGAGAAGGCTCCAGTACCCATGATCCTCCGGCCTCGGCAGGTCCCCACAAATCCCAATAAGCTTCGTAGACGTAAGCGTAGTCCTCGTGGAGAAACTCGGTCGTCAGGGCCACGGCTTCCTCGGGCGCAAGAGGCGGAGCGAACCGGCGCTCAAGGATGGAGGGCTCGCCCCAGGAGACGGGATGAATCGCGAGATAAGTTACGCCGGGCTTGGCTGCCGAAAAAGGAATCTGCCGCAGAACGCTGACGGAGCGCGACAGAATATCCGGCAAATCAAACGACGGGAACCAAAGGCTCAGGTAGAGCGAATCAGCCATCGGAACATTTTATTCTGGTGAGGGCAAAGTGGCGGACAGAAAATTCGATATTGTCTTAATCCGGAATTATCACCACGGAGTCGCGGAGACACGGAGAAGACCGAATGCTTGGCCAGGCCGTTCCTGTTGGTTTTCGCAGGTTCAAAGCTTTCCTCCGTGTCTCCGTGTCTCCGTGGCGAGACGGCCAAATCGGCGCGAGAACTTTGACAGGCCAAAAAGGCGGCTGTTACTATGAATTGCTCGTTACAAAAAGCCGGCGTCACAGTCTGGATGGCCGGAATGTCCCCGTCGTCTAGCCCGGCCTAGGACATCGCCCTTTCACGGCGGTAACGCGGGTTCGAATCCCGCCGGGGACGCCAACAAAACAAACCACTTGCCGGAAGCCCCGTTTTTCGCCGGGGACACAGCGGGGAGAAATCTGGCCTGTTGCGGCAGTGAAGAGCGCTGCACAGCAGTTGCCACAGAGTGTAAGGGCGACCTCTCCAAGGGGCGTCCCTCGACGCGATCAAGCGGCGGTGGACGTGCCAGCGTCGGGCGGACGTGCAGAGCGAAGCTCGGCTGCCATCTTCACTAGCGAGGCGAGAGAGTCGGCTTTCATCTTCTGCATGACCTGCCCTCGATGCGCTTTCACTGTGATCTCGCTGATGCCGAGCTCGCCACCAATCTGTTTGTTCAACAGGCCGGAAACGACCAACGCCATAACTTGCCGCTCGCGGGGGGTGAGTAATGCGTAACAGTTCCGGAGTCGCCGCATCTCCGCTTCGCGGCTAAGCGCAACGCGGCTACGTTGGAGCGCTTGCCGAATCGCGTTCAGGAGCGCTTCATCCCTGAAGGGTTTCGTTAAGAATTCAATTGCGCCCGCCTTCATGGCGCGGACTGTCATTGGGATATCACCGTGGCCGGTGATGAAGATGATCGGCATGTCGGTCCGCTCGGCGGCTATCCGTTGCTGTAGCTCCAGACCGTTGAGGCCCGGAAGAGAAACGTCAAGAATCAGACAGCTTGGAAGAGCGGTTCGCGGGTGATCGAGGAATTCTTGTGCGGATGCGAAGGTCTCGGCCTGCCAGCCCTCATTCCGAATCAACAATTCAAGCGACTCGCGAACCGAGACGTCATCGTCAACAATGAACACGATGGGCGTGACCGTCGACATTGGTGATGACCCCACTGCATCGCCAAGAGCGCGCGCTAATATCATTCTATATCCCTCCTTCGCGGTAAGCGACAGCGGATCGGCAGCGCAGTTTGAATGGTTAGCTCGCTCGAAGTGCGGCATTGAGCGCCTCAAGCAGAGCCGTGTCGCTAAAGGGCTTGAACAGGCACTCCACCGCACCCTGCTCGAGTAGCCGCGGTCGAACCGTCTTATCTCCATTCGCGGTGATGAAGATGGTCGGAATCGCCTGCCGCCGGCGAATCAATTCCCGTTGAAGGTCAGGCCCGGTCATTCCCGGCATGGCAATGTCGAGGATCAGACATCTGGTTGGGCCGACACAATCGGAGGCGAGAAACTCTTCCGCCGACAAGAAAGTGCGAGTTGCATAGCCGAACTCCCGCAGCAAATCGGGCAGCGACTCGCGCACCGACTCATCGTCATCGACGACTGATACAAGCGGACGTTTGGGGGCGCTCCCTTCCGGTTGAGACTTCATAAAACAACATTGCGCCACTCCATGGGATGGCGTCTATTGCACTTAGGTATTGGGTGTTGGTATGTGGACCAGGCTCCCATCATGCTGCGCTGGTCAACTCGTGCCGCCGGCAAGGAATAGAAAATGCAAACGTGGCCCCTGGGCCGTTGTTGGCTGTCGCCCATAGACGTCCGCGATGAGCCTCGATAATGGAGCGGCTGATCGATAGCCCGATTCCCATTCCATCGCTTTTCGTCGTAAAGAACGCTTCGAAGAGCTTGTCCGCGGCTTGAGGGGTAAAACCGACTCCCGCATCTTTCACGCTCAGGCGCACCCGGTCCCCTTCATCGCATTCGGTTCTGATCAGCAATTCTCTCGGGCGATCGTCGACTCCGCTCATCGCATCCGAACCATTCCGCAGCAGATTCAGAATGACTTGCTGAAGCTGGACGCGATCGCCGATGACGGGCGGGAGGTCCTCCGCAAGCTCATGCCGCAGAATCACTCGCTTACTCTGGAGCTCACTTAACGACAACGAAGTCACCTCTCGAGTCGCCTCATTCAGGTCCATCGATTCCGGTGAAAGCTCATGCTTGCTATAAAGCGTGCGTAGCCGCGTGATCACGTCGGAGGCCCGGTTGCCATCGCGAATCGCGCGCCGGGCGGTTTCTCGGGCGCCATCGACGTTTGGAGGATCGGCGGAAAGCATCCGCAGACATGTGCTGGCATTGGTGATGATGCCCGAAAGGGGCTGGTTGACTTCGTGTGCGATCGACGCCGTTAACACTCCGAGGCTCGTTATTCTCGCCACGTTTGCGAGTTCCGATCTGGCCTTGCCGAGAGCTTCTTCCGAGAGCCGGCGCTGCGTCACATCTTGAACCGCGCCGATGTATTCTTGTCGACCCTCCCGGTCTCGGCCTCCGTGAGCAATCAAGTGAAGGTACTTTACGGAGTGGTCGGGCATCAGCGAGCCGATGTTCATATTCGAAGTCGCTGACGGACCGTTGCGCCTTTCCGATCATGTCGTACAACAGCGAGAGGTCTTCCGGATGAACACGAGAACCGATCAGCTCGAACGTCACCGGCACCCCTAGTTCAAACTCGAAAATGCGGTAAAGCTGCTCTGACCACTTGATCTCGTCCGTCGCCACCAGCCAGGAAAAGCTGCCGATGCGGCTCAGCTTCTGGCCTTCCGTGAGGAATGCCTCGCTGCGCCGCAGTTGCTCTTCTGCCCGCTTGCGATCGTGGATATCGGCATTTGTTCCATACCATTTCAAAATGTTGCCCGATTCATCGAGCATCGGGTTGGTGCGGAACAGAAACCAGCGATACTCACCGTCGAAGCGGCGCAGCCGGCCTTCGACCTCTCCGGCCTTGCCCGCAGCCATCATTGATTGCCAGGCAGCAATCAGCGCGCCCACGTCGTCGGGATGAACAGCAGCTGTCCAGCCTGAGCCTTGCAGTTGTTCCAAGGGCAGCCCGACGTACGCGAGGTAATGCTGGTTGAAAAATTCCGCGGAGCCGTCCGGACGCGCCGACCACGCCAGCGCGGGGACTGTGTTGACGATGACGCGAAGTTCGCGTTCGCTGGCCTGCAGCGCTTGCTCAGCTCGTCTTCTGTCATTAATGTCCGTAAGCAGGACATACCAGCGGAGGGCACGACCTTCATCGTCGCGCAGGGGAAGACCGTGCGCACGGAACCAACGATACACGCCGTCCGCGCGGCGCAGGCGGTGATCGACATCGTACGGGGATACCGTCTCGACCGAGTGCATCCATGCGGACATCACGCCAGGCAGGTCATCCGGGTGCACGGCATCGGTGGTTGCCCATCCTTTTATTTCTTCGAGGGTTTTGCCAAAGTAATCCGAGGCCTGACGGTTGACGACTTCGACTTCACCCGTCGCGTTCATAATCGCTACTAATCCCGCAATACCATCGAGGATCAAACGAAGACTCCGCTCGCTTTCGCGCAGTGCTTCCTCTGCCCGCCTGCGGTCGGCAATTTCGTTTCTCAGCTCTTCGTTGGTTTGCGCAAGTTCTATGGTTCGCTGCGCGACCCGTTGATCGAGTTCGTTGGCGACCCGCTTCTGCTCGCTCAGGAGCCGCGCCTCTTGCAGCCCGATAGACGCCTGATTGGCCGCGACGCTCAGAAGAAGTCTCTCGGTCTGCACGGGAAAATCCGCTCGCCGAGACCCAGCCACGATTACTCCGATTTCGCCTTGCAGCCCCAGTCGCAAAGGCACGATCGAAATGTCTTCGCCGCCAATAGAGTTCCGTACCAGCGGAGGCCATTTTTGCGGGTCGTCTCCGAACCAGCGGTTGAGCGCCTCGCAGATCTCTTGCGGTCGGGGCATGGGTTTTCGCGCGATTTGAGCGACCCGGACCATCTCGATGGGCGCGTCGCCGACTGGGTCTTTCAACCGCACATAGACGAGATCCAGGCGGAGCATGCCCAGGAGCGCGTCGAGCAAGGTATGAACAATCTGGGATGGCTCGCCGCCGCTCCACATGGCGGGAAGAGCGAGGACGCTGACCAGATCATTGATACAGCGCTGAAGGCGCTTGATCTCGTCGTGCGGGATGTTCGAGTTGCGGTTGCATGTTACGCGGCCGTCGAGGGGGACGTGGTCCGCCTGGCCCGCCGTTCGCGAACTTCACGCAGGAACTCCTCCGGCGGGACAAAGAACGGGTTCTGCTGAAGAATGCCGCCGATGATGATCATCGGATGCGTCCGCATGATGTCGATCACCGTGTCGCCTCCAAATTTTCCGAGATGGTAGGTGCAGATGACAGCGTCGTCGTGGCGACGCCAGACATCGTTGACGCGCGATTCGAACTCGACGAGGTCGTCGACGTATGATCGGTCTTCGACCGCCCAGTCCATGCGGCAACAAATGCGGCTGAGCGGGAATCCTCCTTTGGCGTTGCCGCTGGCCAATTGCTCGAACAGCTCCAGCATTCGATCCTGATCGAAACGGCCATCGCGAAGATATGCTTCGGTGTTGATCCGAACCTCGAGTTGCCCACTCTTCTCGGCGCCGCCGGGTCGATGCCCGCCACGGCCAACCGTTGCAGGTGGTCGTGACGTTGATCGGGATTCACGACGTGAACCGCCTTGTCGCCACACTCGAACCCGTCTTTAATGAAGGGAAGCAACACGCGATACTCTTCCTCGTCGCTGTTGAAAAATGCGCAGACATGGCGCACTTCGCCGAGCTGGGAGCCGGCAAGGGAGATGGGTGCCGCTGGCCTTCTTCATGGTGTATTCCCCCCACATGGATCTGCTTTAACGCCCCGTTGGAAGTAGGATGCACCAACTCCAGGCGAAATGTCCATCGGAGGCAGGTGATTGGTCTGCGATTGATGTCAACGGCAGCCTTTACTCGCGCCGGCAATCGCCTGACAGCCCGATTCCGGCAACTGATTTGATGGTATTGATCGATACGCGATCAACAAGGCAGAGATTGGCGATCGGTCACGATTGCTGCCTCTGTAAGGCTGGCAAATCGGCTGGCCGTCGCGCTGAATCGAACGCCGCTTGTCGCATCGACCGATACCAAGGTATCGCCAATACCATCGTCCAGATCTTTCCAATCCACGCTTCTGGTCTGATGCGCTCATCGCGGCCGATGCAAGCGGAGACGCGACAGGCTGTCGTCAATATGGACAGTTTCTGATCAGTGTTGCGCCTTGGCAGGCTATCCGGCAATTCAACAAATCCGACTTCACGTGAACGCGTTCGAGGATAGATATGGCAAATCTAAAGCACACAAGCTGGAAATGGACGTGTCCGCTATCGGTCGCTGCTATCGTGTTGTTCGCAATGACCGCTGTAGCGCAAAACGCGACGGACGATTGTCGACTCACCGCAGTTATCCCGCTCACCGGCAGCGACCCCCCAGCGAGAATTGTCATCGATCCTCCACTGGCCGGGCCGCTGACCTCCCGGGGCGTCGTGATCATCCAGTATTGCGCCCAGAACCTGCACATTGCGCCGGTGTTCGGTTCCGATGCTCAGGCTGTCTCGCCGCGCGTCGGACACCTTCATGTGAGACTCGACGATGCCTCTTGGGTGTGGGCAGATGCGAGTGGTAACCCAATCATCCTGATGGGTCTCTCCCCAGGTCCGCACAAAGTGGCGCTTGAATTGGAGGATGCGAACCACCACACCCTCGACAAAGGCACGGTCGCATTTGTCGTTCCAGAGAAGGCTGCGGTTGAAAAACAAGAAGGAGGAACACGATGAAACGGATTGCTTTCTTGCTGGTTGCATTTGCGGCGGTGGCCGGCTTTGTCGCCAACTCGGCCCCCGCCTCTGGACACGCCGATGGAGAGGCTGCCCCGGTCTTCGGAATCACAATTCCCCCCGGATATCGCGACTACAAGTTGATATCCGTGGCCCACGAGGCAGGTAACAACAACGATTTGCGCGCCGTTCTGGGCAACGATGTGGCGATCAAGGCCTATCGGGAAAAAAAGCTGCCGTTTCCTGACGGCACTATCATCGTCCGGCTGGCCTGGAGTTATGTTGCCTCCGAGGAGAACAACAAAGTCTTCGGTCGTGCCCAGTCTTTCGTTGCCGGCCCTCCCATTAACATTCAGTTGATGGTCAAGGACTCAGGAAAATACGCGGCGACCGGTGGGTGGGGATTCGCTCAATTCAAAGACGGTAAGCCTGCCGACGAGGCGGTGCACAAAACCTGTTTCCCTTGCCACGAACCGGGCAAGGATCGGGACTTTGTTTTCACCCGTTACGCGCCCTGACACAAAGAATCGAAACCTGGAACTGCAGATGAGTGCTTGTTAAACTCCGAAGCCGCCTGTGTCTAGGTGAAAGGTGGAAGTTTCATGACGACCGCAACCCGGCCTCCATTACCTCCATTCACCCGCGAAAGTGCGATACAAAAAGTCAGGCTTGCCGAAGATGGCTGGAACACTCGCGATCCCGGCAAAGTAGCTCTAGCCTATGCGATCGATTCGCGATGGAGAAATCGCTCGGAGTTCGTCAACGGACGAAACGAAATCGTTGCTTTCCTGTCCCGCAAATGGGCCAAGGAACTGGATTACCGGCTCATCAAGGAACTGTGGGCGTTTACCGGGAATCGCATCGCGGTACGCTTTGCTTACGAATGGCGCGACGACTCCGGCCACTGGTATCGGTCCTATGGCAATGAGAACTGGGAGTTCAATGACGACGGACTTATGGCGTCACGGTTTGCATCCATCAATGACCTTCCTATCTCGGAATCAGATCGCAAATATCGCTGGCCGCTTGGTCGCCGCCCCGAAGACCACCGAGGCTTGAGCGATTTGGGTCTATAGGCTCTCAAAGTCGTGCGCAGTTAATCCCTGACCGATACCAAGGTCTCGCCGATACCATCGTCCAATTGTCTCGCCTCTCCAAATCTGGTGTGATGCGCTCATCGCTAATCCAATGCGCTCGGAAAACACGACACATCGCTGACCGGAGGAGAAATCCCATGAACACGGAAGAATCGTTTAGCAATTCGACTTATGAAGACGAGATGCACCTGGCGGAACGTGAGTTGGCAGCATTCATCGGCGCGGTGACGGAGTTATTCGGCCCGGCGCAGGCTCGGCGCGCGGCTCACGATTGGCTGGATGAATCCGACTTACCGGATAGTCCGCCTCGATCAACAAGTCGAGACTGGCGGGCGGTCACTGTCGCGGCCTCGGCGCGACCGGTAAATCGGATCTCAGCCGTAAGAGAGCGTCGACCCCCGCTCGGGACTTCGCCAGAGACTCTGCTCGCCGCACCGACTGATACCAAGGTATCGCCGATACCATCGTCCAATTGTTTCGCATCCACGCTTCTGTTGTGATGCGCTCATCGCGGGCGATGCAATCGGCTTCAAGGCGAAATAGTTAGCACTGTTGATCAATTTGCCGACGCATATTGAATGGAGGAACCATCATGAGACACTTCACATTCTTCTTGGTTGCAGTCGCAACAATGGCTGGCCTTGTCACCCTCATTGGCCCTGCCCCAGGCCACGCGGATGGGCAACCCGCCCCGCCCTTCGTTACCGGGATCCCTCCTGGGTACCGCGACTGGAAGTGGATTTCCTCGGCCCATGAAGCAGGCAACCTGAATAGTTTAGGTGCTGTCCTCGGCAACGATGTCGCGATCGACGCCTTCCGGGAAGGAAAGCTTCCGTACCCGGACGGCACGATCATTGTTGCTTTGCATTACCGTAACGTCCCGTCGGAGGAGAACAACAAAGTCTTTGGCCACGCTCAGTCTTTCGTTCCCGGGGCGCCCACGAACGTTCAGTTTATGGTCAAGGACTCGACAAAGTACGCCGCAACCGGAGGCTGGGGGTTCGGTCACTTCCAGGACGGCAAACCTGCCGACGCGGCTTTCATGAAACCCTGCTTCCCCTGCCACGAGCAGGCCAAAGGGAGCGACCTTGTCTTTACCCGCTATGCGCCTTGATGCTGAAAACTAGAGCAGAAAGGAATGAGACGTTCGCCCAAACCACAGAAAGGAACGTTTCCATGAAGTGTGCCACTTCTTATCGCACCATACAGATCGATGAGCTCTCCATTTTCTACAGAGAGGCCGGCCCGAAGGATGCGCCAACGATTCTCTTGCTCCACGGACTCCCATCATCCTCGCGGATGTTCGAGCCGCTGTTCGCCCGGCTTTCCGATCGTTATCACCTCGTCGCGCCCGATTACCCAGGGTTCGGGCACAGCGACTGGCCAGACCCGAATAAATTCGCGTACACGTTTGACCACTATGCCGAGATCATGAGTCATTTCACCGAAGCGCTCGGAATCTCGCGCTACACGCTCTACATGCAGGATTACGGTGGCCCCGTGGGATTTCGCATGGCCCTGGCTCATCCCGAGCGCATCGAAGCTCTGATCGTTCAGGACGCGGTGGCGCACAACGAAGGTCTGGGGGCGAATTGGAAGACGCGGAGAGCCTTCTGGGCAGATCGCGCGGCAAACGAGAGCGCACTACGCACGAATCTCTTATCGCTCGCGACCACGCGCACACGCCACATCGGGAACGATCCTAACGTGGAGCGCTACGACCCCGATCTCTGGACCGACGAATTCTATTTCCTCAGCCAACCTGGCCAGGCCCAGATACAAAGCGACTTGTTCTATGACTATCGAACCAATGTGGACTCTTATCCAAAGTGGCAAGCGTGGATGCGCGAGAGGCAGCCGCGCCTGCTCGTGATATGGGGCGAGTATGAGCTCTCGTTCGACCCTTCGGAACCGGAGGCCTATCGCCGTGACGTGCCGAAAGCCGAAGTGCACATCGTTGACGGCGGTCATTTCGCATTGGACACCGCTGCCGATGAGATCGCCTCATTCGTCCACGGTTTTGTCGGTTCTTTACGTCGAGACCTCGTGTCTCGGCGCGCTGGCTAGACTGTCGTTGAGCACGACTGAGCGCCGCGCATCCGAACGGCTGAGCACCTTTTTAATTGCAATCGTGCATTACACCTAAAGCTACTAGGAGAGGCTTCTATGTCCGACGAGAGAACAGCAGTCATTACGGAAGCACAACGAGGTATCGTTCGACCCCATCAGCCGGGCCAGGATGTTTTCAGATCGGTCCTGCCGGAAGAAATCGACTGGAAACCCTTCCCGTCGTTCCCTCCTTCGGTTCGCCTGGCGGTCGTCGTCGGTCAGCCCTCGGAGGCCGGGCCGTACACCATCAGGGTGAAAGCGCCGCACGGCGCGAAGCTAATGCCACACCGGCACCCGGAGGATCGAGTCTACACAGTTATTTCAGGCGTTTTCTACATCGGCCTCGGCGATCAGTTCGACGCCGATAAGCTGCATGCATATCCGGCCGGTAGCGTCATCGTTCTACCCGGCAATACATCCCATTTTCATTGGGCGAAATCCAGTGAGTACATCACACAAGTTTCGGCGATTGGGCCGCTTGGTCTTGAATACGTAAACGCGAAAGACGATCCGAGAAACCACAACTCTTAGGCGGCATTTGCGTGCTTTCCGGGACGGAGCCATCGGTAGAGGCCCGACTATGGTAAATACGATACTACTGGCCTTCGAGTTGCTGTTTGGTTGCTGGCACCGCAATCTCAGCCGGCCATTCACGCTATCAGGGTGGACATATGAGGTGTGTCTTAACTGTGGAAAGAAGCTCGCTTACGATCGCGCTGACATTGGGTGCGTCGTCGCGCGACGAAAGGATCTGAGTCGCGGCGAGTCTTTGCAGGAAGGCTGCACGACTATTTCGTTCGTCCCGGCGCAGAGGCAAGATCGAGTAGAGGTGGCATAGAAATCGACGAGGGACGGATGAAAGTCACCGAGTTAGCATGTTTCGGTTGGTCTGTTGTTTTGCAATCCTAGGCAAGGGATGTGTTTTCGCAAAGGAGAAGATCAACTATGTGTTTCTCAGCCACCGCGAACTTCGTAGGCAGCGGAGTCCTGGGTGCCGTCGGTGTCGTCACCTTGACCAAGGTAAAGGACCGGCGTGAACTGCTCTTCGCAGCGCTCCCCACGCTATTCGCCGTTCATCAATTTATCGAGGGATTCGTTTGGCTGGGACTGGATGGGATTCTTTCGCCTGCTGTGGCACACGACATGGGTGCGGCGTTCATGCTTTATGCGCAGGGGCTCCTCCCTTTTCTGCTGCCGCTAAGCGTGCTGCTGTTCGAGCCGGACGGCAGGAGCCGCAGCCGAATGCTGCCGTTCCTCGTCCTCGGTGGGGCAACTACGCTCTACATACTGTGGGCGTTAACGGCGTTCCCGTTGCAGCTGTACGTCAGAGGAAACAGTATCGTCTACATCAATCAAGCGACCGATAATACAGCCGTGGCGGTGCTTTATGTGATTGCAACTTGCGGTTCGCTGTTCTTTTCGAAGATCAAACTGATGGTAATCTTTGGCGCGGCAAACCTGGCGATACTGCTGGTTGTGATGGAGGTCAAGCGATACGCGTTCACGTCGTTATGGTGTGCATACGCGGCGTTGGCAAGTGTAACCATCCTCGCTTACTTCTGGCGAACCCACAGAGAGCGACCGTTTCTGTACGCGTAAGAAGGTTATCAAAGTAAAATGGGCTATTTATCTTCGACCGCGCGGCTTCGTATATTATTACCGACGCAGGGGCCAAATTCGATGAAGCCCGATCCGACGGACGCACCAGTAGCGGCAGGTAGATCGCCTGCGCTCGCACAGGCAGTAGCCGCGCCGCTCACCCGCGCCGCGATCTTCCTCGTCGCGACGCTCAATCCGGGCCCTGAAAATCGCGCCACCCTACGCTCGTTCTGCGGAGACCTCGCCGCGCTGGTGCGCGCCGTGGAATTTCGCGAAATGGAGGGAGGGCTTTCATGCGTCATGGGGTTTGGCTCCGGCGCGTGGGACCGCCTTTTTGGGCCGGCGCGACCGGCAGAACTGCATCCATTCCGGGAGATTCGCGCCGAAACGCGGCACGCGGTATCCACGCCGGGCGACTTTCTATTCCACATCCGCGCCGAGCGCATGGATCTGTGCTTCGAGCTTGCGACGCAGCTTATGGCGCGTATCGGAGATGCGGTTTCGCCAGTGGATGAAGTGCACGGCTTCCGTTACTTCGACGACCGCGATCTTTTGGGATTCGTCGATGGCACGGAGAATCCCCGCGGGTCCGCCGTAGCCGATGCCGTGCTCATCGGCGACGAAGACGCCGAGTTTGCCGGCGGCAGCTACGTTATCGTTCAGAAATATCTCCACGATCTTGGCGCATGGAATGCGCTCTCCACCGAAGCGCAGGAACGCATCATCGGCCGCACCAAGCTCTCCGACATAGAGTTAGACGACTCCGTCAAGCCAACCTCAGCGCACAGCGCGCTCACCACCATCGTCGAAGACGGGAAAGAGATCAAGATCCTGCGCGACAACATGCCCTTCGGCCGACCCGCGCATGGTGAGTTTGGCACCTATTTCATCGGCTACAGCCGTTCGCCCCGCACCATCGAACAGATGCTCGAGAACATGTTCATCGGCCGCCCGCCCGGCAACTACGACCGGCTGCTCGACTTCAGCCGCGCCGTGACCGGAAACTTGTTCTTTGTGCCGTCGGCGACATTTCTGGAAAACGTCACCGAAGACCAGCCTGTCGAAGTGTCGACTGCGGCTGCGGAATCTCCGGAAGTGCCGGCGGTGGCCGGAACCTCCTCATCGATCCCATCTTCATCCATCCCATCGATGCGCAACGGTTCGCTCGGCATCGGTTCTCTCAAAGGAGACACACGACATGAATAATCTCCATCGCGAGCTTGCCCCCATTTCCGATTCAGCCTGGGCTCAGATCGCAGAAGAAACATCGCGGACGCTAAAGCGCTATCTTGCAGGACGGCGTGTTGTCGACCTAAAGGGACCGGCTGGCACTGCGCTTTCTGCGGTCGGCACCGGCCACCTGCGGACAATCGCCGCCCCAGCGAAAGGCATCGTCGCGAGGCAGCGCGAGGTGAAGGCGCTAGTCGAGCTACGTGTTCCGTTTGAACTGGATCGTCGGGCAATCGATGACGTCGAGCGTGGCGCAAACGACTCTGACTGGCAACCCGCGAAGGATGCTGCGCGGCAGATTGCTTTTACCGAGGACGCCGCCATATTCGAGGGCTATACCGCTGCCGGCATCGGGGGCATCCGCCAGGGGACCAGCAACCCGATCATGACTCTCCCCGCCGACGTGCGTGAGTACCCGGAGGCCATTGCTCAAGGCTTAAGTCGTTTGCGCCTCGTCGGTGTCAACGGCCCCTATGCCGTGTTGCTCGGTGCCGACGCCTATACTGCCCTCGCCGAAACCAGCGATCACGGATACCCGGTATTGGAGCACGTCAAGCGGCTGGTCAAAGATCAAATCATCTGGGCGCCCGCCATTGCCGGCGCTTTCGTGCTGACCACCCGTGGCGGCGATTTCGACCTCCATATCGGCCAGGACGTCTCTATCGGCTATCTCAGCCACACCGATACCGCTGTCCGCTTGTACCTGCAGGAGACATTCACTTTCCTCCTGCTCACGACCGAGGCCGCCGTCGCGCTGGTTCCTCCCGCGAAGGCGAAGAAGAGTTGACACGCGATGCGGATCATCCGATTCGGCGGAGCTCACTCCGTCGGCGACAAAAGCACTCGCACCATCTTCTTGCTTAACACGAGCCTTTGCGCGGACTGGGTTCGTCCCCAGTCCACGCAAATGAATTCGTGCACTTTCCAGATATCCAAAACTTCTCTGGGAAAATCACGGCTGCCCTGGTTGCTTAGGCAGCCTCCGTGTGCGACTTGCCGGCTTTGGCACCCAGGAAGCTCAGCAATTCGGCGTTGACTTCTTCCGAGTGTGTCCACGTGATGCAGTGTGGACCGTCTTTTACCACCAGCAGGCGCGCCCCTTTGATGAGCTTGGCGGTGCGAAGTCCCGCAGACGCGATGGGAAGAATGCGGTCGCCATCTCCGTGAATCACCAGTGTGGGCACATCGATGCGCGCCAGGTCTTCACGGAAATCCTCGTGCCAGGTTGGAATACACGCCAGGCTTGCGGTGGCGGAGGCGCTGGCCGCCACGTTCCAGCTAGCTTGAACGGCTTGTTCGCTGACACGCTTACCCAGCAGCAAGTCCGTGTTGTAGAAATCCTTGAAGAAGGCAGTGAAGAACGCGTAGCGGTCGGCGGCCACAGCTTTCTCACTGGCGGCAAATATACTGGCATCCAGACCCTCGGGGTTGTCGCCAGTCTTTAGCAGGTACGGCGGCACGCCGGAAATAATCACTGCTTTGCTCACGCTCTTGGAGCCGTATTTTCCAATGTAGCGTGCCACCTCGCCTCCGCCCATCGAAAAGCCGATTAATGTGAAATCGTGCAGCTTGAGATGAGTGATCACCTTGTGAAGGTCCTCCGCGAAGGTGTCGTAGTTGTAGCCTGCGGTCGGCTGGCTGGACTTGCCGAAGCCTCTGCGGTCGTAGGTAATGACCCTGTGACCCGCTTCCAGAAGAACGGGCACTTGCTTCTCCCATGAAGCGCCGCTCAATGGGTATCCGTGGATCAGAACAACCGGTTGGCCCGAGCCATGGTCCTCGTAGTAAAGGTCGATGTTGCCTGAATTTTCTTTTCCGACTGTAACGTATGGCATTGCTTTCCCCCTTTTCTGTCGCGATGGACAAAGTTGTGATTGGTAGGGTCGCGACCGCGATCGACTACCCGTCGATCCAGTTTTCGATCACGCTCGCTGTCGCGACCGTCGTAGCACTGCTTGCAAAGTTGCGGTGTTCCCACGCCGCGGAGGGAGTGCCGTCCCCATCACTGCGGACACCGCATTGACGACGCGGCTGACCTCGTTCTCCATGGTGGTCCTTTCTTGGCGGCACTCCGTGACAAGAAGATGCACCGCTCCACGCCAGTGCGCAATTAGACGTTCGTATCGGTTCGCCGAAAATAACGCGCCAGCGTGTTTCACGTAGCGACAAACCTTAAATTGTCGCTGATTTCGCCAACAACCAGCTTCCCTTTCGGGGAATAGCCAGTGGTTTAAGGAACGCCCACAGCGGGGACCGTTTGACTTTCGATCCCAAGGGTGAAATCATTGGTTCATCGCGTGCGGAGCAGCGTTTTCCGCAACTTTGACGTTGTTCTTCGCCTTCTTCCGCATTTATTCGTCCGTCATCATAGAAAGTTGCCTTCTGCGCATCCGGAACTCTTGAGAAGGGGGTCAATTATGGCACTCGTGTCGGCAGCCAAGAAACTCATCAAATTCGATCCCAACCAATTTCTCTCCACCGTTGACGGCGGCAGGAAGATCGCAGCCTTTCTCAAGAAGCAGACGATCTTCGTCCAGGGTGACTCGTCCGATGCTGTTTTCTACATACAGAAGGGAAGAGTAAAACTCACCGTTGTGTCGAAGACCGGGAAGGAAGCCACGATCGGTATTCTGAACGAGGGTGATTTTTTCGGAGAAGGTTGCCTTACAGGGCAGCCTCTTCGGCTGTGCTCTGCAACCGCAATGACCGATTGCTCCGTGATGCGGATCGATAAGAAGCCGATGATGGAAGTGCTTCACCGTGAACACGCTTTTTCCGACATGTTCGTGGCTTATTTACTGACCCGGAACATCCGATACGAAGAGGATTTGGTTGACCAGCTTTTCAATTCCAGCGAAAAGAGACTAGCCCGGATTCTGCTGTTGCTGGCTCACTTCGGCAAGGAAGGCGTGCCCCAGACTCTAATTGCCAATATCAGTCAGGAGACCCTCGCGGAGATGATAGGCACAACTCGCTCGCGGGTAAGTTTTTTCATGAACAGGTTTAGGAAATTGGGGTTCATCGACTATCACGGCGGCGACGATTTGCAGGTGCACAGTTCACTTCTCAACATCGTGCTCCACGACTAGCGCCCGGCTCCGATCCCACCAACAAAGCCGCCAGACGGCAATTCGCAAATCAGGCACTTGCTGGATCTAATCCGGAAAGCAGCCCCATTTTCGTCGCAACCAGCACCTCCAATACAGTTGCCGTGCTACGAACGCTTCCCGCGATCGTCAGGAGCGCTTCTGAGACGAGAGGATGTTGCTCTGCCAGCGTGTCAAGGCGGTCGCTCACGTTGTAGAGCTGCTGAACTTCGTGCAGGATCGCATTCGGATGCATGGTGTACGCGGCTTTCTTTGAAAGCCTAAGGAGAGAAAACTTCAGATGGGCTGACTTAGTTCAGGGAACCTGAAAGAGGAGAGGAACTGCTCACTCAATTGCAACACTACGCTGAATCCTCCTGCGTGTCCAACTGCCCCCCCAGCCAGCCGTCACATCTCCCAGGTAAATTCCGCCAGATACACCCCGCCCTCACCCCATCCCGCGCGCGACACATACCATTTCCCCTCCGGAGTCGCAATTACCTCCGCCGCGTGCGCCGGAAATTTCCCCACCAGGTTCACTGCGTCCCAATGGAACGGCGTATCGCTCTCATACACCGCGGTCTCGTTGTAGTCATGATTCGTGCATACAAAAAGGTAGTACTTACCGTCGTGGGCCACCACGAAAGGAGATTCCGTCGGCCCGCCATCCGTGCCCGTCTCCGCGTCGCGATACACCTCCCGCGGATTCGACCAATTACTCAAATCCGTGCCGCCGACCACCTTCACCGTGTGGTTTCCGCCCCGAGGCGTGCTCGTCGCGACGTAATACAGCAGCCACCCATCCTCGAACTTCATCACCATTGGGTCGCGCGATTTATATCCATCCATCAGCATCGGATTCGCCGGATGCCGCGTCCAGTTCCACAAATCTTTCGATGTCGCCAGATGAATCCGATAGTGCGTGCCGTCTCTCCCGCCCCCGGCGCAGTAGTAAATCCAATAGATCCCATCGTGCCGCAGCACATAAGGAGCCCACGTTACAATCTCATGCGCTTTTTTGTCCGACTGCAGCAACGGCGCCTGTTTCGTCCAAGGCCCGAAAAGATCGGGAGCCGTAGCATGCGCCAAGAATCTCTCATGCATCGGATTCGCCGGCTCTTTATGCGTGATGCCAAAGAGATGCCATTGCCCATCCTCCGCCCGAATGAAAGTATGGTCGTTGATGTACCAGCTTTCCTTTTTTCCGTCCGGCCTGACGAACGACGGATCGTAGATCTTGCGAAATTCACCCACGTGAAAGACAGACTTCCCCGACCTGGAGCCCGCCGCCTTCGTGGGATTCGCCTGCCCTTGTGCCAGCAACCGCCAAGGCGAAGCCTGCCCAGCCAGCATCGCTCCTCCCGTCAGCCCCAGCCACTGTAAAACTCGCCGCCGTCCCGGAAAGAATTCCTGCCTCACGAATTTCCGCGCCTCCCTGGGCGTAACGCCGGATACGAATGGGCAGGGACAATGGAAGCCAAGACGAATGCAAGTACCTGCCATTTTCGAGACGATAACGTCCAACATTGTAGTCCCGAGAAAACAACTGGCGCAAAATCGCAATAGCACTTGTTGACCAGCGGTCAAAACGTGAAAACGCCCGATAGTTTCAGTTGTCGGGCCGCACCAAGCCTACTCTTCCAGTTCGCTCTCTTCCGGCGCATCGGTCGGGCTCGAGAACTCAATGCGGTACCCGTCGGGATCGGTGAGCGGTACTACCCAGAGACGGTTTCCCACAGACGGACGATTTCGCGTCTGAATTCCACGTGATTTGAACTCGTGGTAAAGAGCCAGCGCGTCTTCGCACTGGAAACAGACATTTACTCCAGTCCCCAGCGTTTCCTTCGGCCTGCCTCCGGGCCGGAACTCCTGAAGCATGATGGCGGCGGCTCCAAGCTCAAGCCAGCACCAGCGAATTCTCCCGTCGGGATTGTCCTCAGCACGATCCGGAATCCACCAGTGCTTCATTTTGAACCCAAGCCCGTTAATATAGAAGCGCAGCGAAGCTTCCATGTTGGCCACTCCGAAAAACGGCACAGCCTGCTTAACGTTCACGCTCGTGACGGTCGCGACGGCCATAATTCACCTCACAAAACAACCCTCTTAATAGTAGCAATGGAAGCCAATTGACGAAAAATCGCGATAGCACTCATTGCCCGGCCAAGTTGAACATGCGGGTGACGCCACAAGTGCTGGGGTGCCAAGCATCCTTTTGGCAAACTGTAGTAACCGCAAAGATACAGGCTCAAGTGATCCTAAGCCTCGTTCTGCTATAATCACCTTGACGCTTTTTCCACGGTTTGCTCGTCACGCGGTGGTCACTTCTTTTTGACCAGATTCATCTCCGCATTTCCTGCCCGCCGTTTTATTTGCGTGAAATCCAAAAATCAAAATGTGAGCGGCATGGCAACTCTAGACGTGTGTCAGAGTGTGTGACAACAAGCCCCTCCAGAAAGAAACAAATCGAATGAGTACATTTACCGAACTGCCCCTGTCTTCCACTTTGCAGCGGAAGCTGGCGGCGGCTCAATTTATTACCCTTACCCCCATCCAGGAACGCGCGATTCCTCCAGCTCTTGAAGGCCGGGACGTCATCGGCACCGCCCAAACGGGCACCGGAAAGACCTTGGCATTTCTGATTCCGCTGATCGAAACTTTGCAGGACGAACCAGCTGGCCGCACTGCCGCTCTGGTTCTCTTGCCAACGCGCGAACTCGCGATGCAGGTTCACGAGCAATACGAGCAGCTGCGCACCAAGACCATGCCGAAAGCCGCTCTGGTCATCGGCGGCGTCTCCGAGAAAGCGCAAATTCAAGGTCTTCGCGCCGGCTCGGGTCTGGTGATTGCCACGCCCGGACGCTTGCAGGATCTGATGACCCGCAAGTTCGCCGACCTGCGCCACATTAAAGTACTGGTGCTCGACGAAGCCGACCGCATGCTGGATATGGGCTTTCTTCCGGCGATCCGCCGCATTCTTGCGGTGCTTCCGCAGCAGCGGCAGACGCTGTGTTTTTCGGCCACGCTGGAGCAATCGGTGGCCGGGCTTGTGCATGACTACATGCGCGATCCAGTGCGGGTTGCGTTGGGATCGGTACTGAAGCCGGCTGAAAGTGTGCAACTGAAGGCGTACGAAGTGCGGCCGGGTGAAAAACTCGACGTGCTCCGGCAACTGCTTTATTCGGAGAAGGGCCAAACGCTCATCTTCACGCGCACCAAGCGTGGCGCCGAACGTCTGGCTAAGGAACTGGTGCGCGACGGCTTTAGCGCCGCCATGATTCATGGCGATCGCTCTCAATCGCAGCGCAACGGAGCGCTGAGCGGATTTCAGGAAGGCCGGTTATCAGGTGCTGGTCGCGACCGATATCGCGTCGCGTGGCTTGCACGTGGACGATGTCGCCCACGTCATCAACTACGACCTGCCGAAGATGGCGGAAGACTTCATCCATCGCGTGGGCCGCACAGGCCGGGCAGGGCTTCAGGGACTTGCTTCAACGTTGGTGGCGGGAGCGGAGTCGCTGGAACTTCGTCAGATCGAGCGCACTCTCAAGTTGAAGATTGAACGTATGCAGGTTGACTCCGATAGGTCCGGGCAACCGAGACGAATCGTTGAAAACACTCTGGCGTCGCGAACCTTGACCGCATTGCCCGGAGAAGTATTTGTCTAGAAGCTGTCTCGTAAATCGCTTTGGGTAGGGCACGGCTTTTAGCCGTGCCACCCAAGGCCAATAAAGCCGGGGGCTTCAGCCCCTGAGGGAGCAAACTACTTAAGTCTTCGGTTGTGAGGACTCTAAGCTCCGCCGGCTGCCGTTAATGTGTTGGCCCGCTTCCGGGGATCAAATCCTCGGCGGGATCCGATTCTTCGACGCCCAGGTTGAACAGCGCCGCCTGAGCTGCGGCGTGTTCGCGCAACTCGGCCATCTCGTCGACACTTCCGTCGGCTGGTTTCTCCTGTTTTCGCTGAGTTCTGCGCTCCGCTTTGTCGCGTTGTTTCTGCTGCCGTGTCTGTTCCTTCTGGCGCTTGGTAAACGTTGATCTGCCTCGTGGCATAACCTATCTCCCAATATGGTTGTTGTCGACGGCTGGCCGGTAATTTCGAAGCCAGGCTCGCCGGATTTCTTGCGACCTCAAAAGAACCTACCAGCGCGGTTCGCGCGGCTGACGCGGATGGCCACGGTAGTCGTCACGCCCGCGTCCGCCGCCACCGCCACTACCTCCGCCGCCAAAGCGTTGGCCGCCGCCACCGCCGGCGCCTCTGGCCGGTCGGTCTTTGGCTTGGCTTCGTTGATGGTCAATGCCCGCCCGCCCAGGTCCGTTCCGTTGAGCGCCGCGATTGCCTTATCGGCCTCGCTCGCATTAGTCATTTCCACAAATGCGAAACCGCGCGAGCGCCCGGTATCGCGATCGGTCACGAGCGTGACTTTCTCCACCGCGCCGTGAGGCTCGAAGACGTTTCGCAGTTCAGCTTCGGTTGTGCTGTGGGGCAGGTTGCCGACATAAAGGTTTTTCATTGCAGTTCCTTTCCGAGTAGGTCATTCCTTAGCAGATCGTCCAGCGTCCGAGGTTCGGCCGCGGTATATCGAGTATCGAGGTCGCGCGGAGGCGCGGGCCTGTTTCGCACCGCCAGTGTACGGGCGCTGCAAGCCGAGCGGACAGCGGAGATTCGGCGCGAAGCCTCCAGAATTCCCCAGCGCTGCGACATCTCTCCGATATCGACGGAAAGCGCGGCCCTGACGTCCGCTCCAGGAAGATTCTCATCTTCCCGATCCGCGTGCAGAACAAGAGAGTCCGGACTCGGAGCGTGAGATAGGTAATCGGGCGCGCCGACCAGGAACGCAAGCCGCTGGCTGGGCACGGCGGCGCGAATATCGTTGCAGAACTTGTCGCGGTTGCTGCGGTTGTTTTCGACGTTGATTAGCACCAGGTCGTAGAGGTCCGCTTTCCACCAGCAACGCGCTTCGCCAATGTCCGCGGCAGAATCGACTTCTATGCCGAGTTTCCGCATGGTCTCGGCTCGCAACTCGCGTTTATGAGAGGATGCGTCGATCAGCAGCACTCGCCTTTTTTTGTCCATGCGAGGGATGGGTGTGGGTAGCTTTGATAAGAGAACCGCCGGCGTTGTCATGCTGTCACCGCCCCGGACGCCATCGCGCGCGGACTGCTTGCCGATTTGCTATGCGTGGCTTCGCGCTCCAGCAATACACGTGTGCGTTTCCGCCGAGCGATCTTCTGCTTTCGTTCGCGGTGATACCGGGACCTGTCGCCATTTCGTGAAGACATTCTGAACTCCTCTATCGGGCCCGATGTGTGTGCGGCCGAGTTAGACAACGTTTTTGGTCAGGCACGCGGAACAGCGGCCGTTTGAGCTCGGACGGGACGCCGATTGTGTAAGGAAAATCGCCGCCGCAAAGAGCAGGCCTCTCGATCTCTCAATCGCGAAGGCGTAAGGCTGCTTGTGTGACAGTGTCTTCGAGGTTAAGTAATTTCAGTATAACGTGTTTGTGCAACTCCTGCGCGGCGCTTTGAAAGCGCGAGGTTACTGAGCGGGTCCGTTAAGAATGGTGAGAGTGAGGAGTGGGTGTGACGCGCTGAAAACGAAGGTTGGCTGATGCGGAAACAAATGGACCATCGCCAGTGTACGCGAGCTGCCGGCTGTGTTGCCGCAGCACATCCGGCTGATAACAAACAGAGACTACGAGGCAACGGCGTTATTGCCTGAGCGCGTCCGTTCTGCCACTGCCTGGCACTGGCCTTCATGACCGCGAGGGAGCCAGCAGTCGTTGCTCTGGCCGCAATCTTGCTTCAGAGACTTGTTCCACTCATGCCACCACTGGCGGTTGGCCTTCGTCGCGGCGTCGCCGGGTTTAACGCCTGCATCGTATTCTCGTCTGTAATCGAACGCCCCAAGTACATGCCAGTCCGACATCGGCATGACCAGGGAGTCGAATGCGGCCCGGACTTCCTTCATCCACTCTTCGTAGGACTCGGCCATGAGTCGATTCTCTCCCCAATGGAATGGCGCGTTCGATTCGCCCTTTAAGCAACAAGTTAGGCCAGTTGCGGCATTTGGCCGGACAAGCAGCGCCGATTTTACACCAAAACGCCTCGTTTGCTGACGCGAAAGTAACAGGCAAGCGGGATGTAAACGCCGCTGTGTACGCGGCGATCCGTTTGCCTGTTACTTTCGCGTCAGCAAACGAGGCGTTTTGGTGTAAAATCGGCGCTGCTTGTCTGGCCAAATGCCGCAACTGGCCTAACTTGTTGCTTAAAGGGCGAATCGAACGCGCGGGTCCATTGGGGAGAGAATCGACCATCGCCTAGTCCTACGAAGAGTGGATGAAGGAAGTCCGGGCCGCATTCGACTCCCTGGTCATGCCGATGTCGGACTGGCATGTACTTGGGGCGTTCGATTACAGACGGAATACGATGCAGGCGTTAAACCCGGCGACGCCGCGACGAAGGCCAACCGCCAGTGGTGGCATCAGTGGAACAAGTCTCTGAAGCAAGATTGGGCCAGAGCGACGACTTGGCTCCCTCGCGGTCATGAAGGCCAGTGCCAGGCAGTGGCAGAACGGACGCGCTCAGGCAATAACGCCGTTGCCTCGTAGCCTGTTTGTTATCAGCCGGATGTGCTGCGGCAACACAGCCGGCAGCTCGCGTACACTGGCGATGGTCATTTGTTTCCGCATCAGCGAACCTTCGTTTTCAGCGCGTCACCCCCACTCCTCACTCTCACCATTCTTAACGGACCCGCTCAGTAACCTCGCGCTTTCAAAGCGCCGCGCAGGAGTTGCACAAACACGTTATACTGAAATTACTTAACCTCGAAGACACTGTCACACAAGCAGCCTTACGCCTTCGCGATTGAGAGATCGAGAGGCCTGCTCTTTGCGGCGGGGATTTTCCTTACACAATCGGCGTCCCGTCCGAGCTCAAACGGCCGCTGTTCCGCGTGCCTGACCAAAAACGTTGTCTAACTCGGCTGCACACAGATCGGGCCTGATAGAGGAGTTCAGAATGTCTTCACGAAATGGCGACAGGTCCCGGTATCACCGCGAACGAAAGCGAAGATCGCTCGGCGGAAACGCACACGTGTATTGCTGGAGCGCGAAGCCACGCATAGCAAATCGGCAAGCAGTCCGCGCGCGATGGCGTCCGGGGCGGTGACAGCATGACAACGCCGGCGGTTCTCTTATCAAAGCTACCCACACCCATCCCTCGCATGGACAAAAAAGGCGAGTGCTGCTGATCGATGCATCCTCTCATAAACGCGAGTTGCGAGCGGAGACCATGCGGAAACTCGGCATGAAGTCGATTCTGCCGCGGACATTGGCGAAGCGCGTTGCTGGTGGAAAGCGGACCTCTACGATCTGGTGCTAATCAACGTCGAAAACAACCGCAGCAACCGCGACAAGTTCTGCAACGATATTCGCGCCGCCGTGCCCAGCCAGCGGCTTGCGTTCCTGGTCGGCGCGCCCGATTACCTATCTCACGCTCCGAGTCCGGACTCTCTTGTTCTGCACGCGGATCGGGAGATGAGAATTTCCTGGAGCGGACGTCAGGGCCGCGCTTTCCGTCGATATCGGAGAGATGTCGCAGCGCTGGGGAATCCTGGAGGCTTCGCGGCGAATTTCCGCGGTCCGCTCGGCTTGCAGCGCCCGTACACAGGCGGTACGGAACAGACCCGCGCCTCCGCGCGACCTCGATACGCGATATGCCGCGTCCGAACCTCGGACGCTGGACGATCTGCTAAGGAATGACCTACTCGGAAAGGAACTGCAATGAAAAACCTTTATGTCGGCAACCTGCCCCACAGCACAACCGAAGCTGAACTGCGAAACGTCTTCGAGCCTCACGGCGCGGTGGAGAAAGTCACGCTCGTGACCGATCGCGATACCGGGCGCTCGCGCGGTTTCGCATTTGTGGAAATGACTAATGCGAGCGAGGCCGATAAGGCGATCGCGGCGCTCAACGGAACCGACCTGGGCGGGCGGGCATTGACCATCAACGAAGCCAAGCCAAAGACCGACCGGCCGAGAGGCGCCGGCGGTGGCGGCGGCCAGCGCTTGGCGGCGGAGGTAGTGGCGGTGGCGGCGGACGTGGGCGTGACGATTATCGTGGCCATCCGCGTCAGCCGCGCGAACCGCGCTGGTAGCTTTTTTGAGGTCGCAAGAATTCGGCGAGCCTGGCTTCGAAATTACCGGCCAGCCGTCGACAACAACCATATTGGGAGATAGGTTATGCACGAGGCAGATCGACGTTTACCAAGCGCCAGAAGGAACAGACACGGCAGCAGAAACAACGCGACAAAGCGGAGCGCAGAACTCAGCGAAAACAAGAGAAACCAGCCGACGGAAGTGTCGACGAAATGGCCGAGTTGCGAGAACACGTCGAAGCTCAGGCGGCGCTGTTACGTGGGCGTCGAAGAATGCGGATCCCGCCGAGGATTTGAT
>CAWDPB010000043.1:0-32442 GCA_963804075.1 uncultured Acidobacteriaceae bacterium
GTCCCTGTACTGGACCCGTACGTATTGCTCTTCACGCCATATTTCACGGCTTCCACGCCGGTCATGGCCGTACATCCGCTGGCGAACGCCTGCATGATGAGCCACGCGCTGGGAGCGGCCGTGGCCGCCAGGCCTTTGGGCAGCGCTTCAACCGCGACCGGATGGCCGCCAGGAACAGAGCGTCTTGAACAGTCCTATAGCGATGGCCGCGAGCAGAGTGACAATGAAAATATACGTGGGCGCCATGAAGATGGCGCCGGTATCGTGCATGCCGCGAAGGTTGATGAGCGTAATGAGAACCAGGATTCCGAGGCAGAGGCTCAGCGTGTGCGGTTGCAGCTTGGGCGCGGCGGAAACCAGAGCTCCCACGCCAGCGGAAATACCCACGGCGACGGTCAGCACATAGTCGATCATGAGCGCGGAGGCGGAGAGAAGGCCGGCTCCGGCTCCCAGATTCTGGCGCGCCACCGTGTAGGATCCACCGCCGCCGGGATAGGCTTGGATCGTTTGACGATAAGAAAAATAAACGATGGCCAGCAGAATGACGATGGCCGAGCTGATGGGAATCATATATGCCGTCGCCAGCGCGCCCAGCGGAAGCAGCAGCGTGAGCGCAGCTTCCGGGCCGTACGCAGCGGAGCTGAGAGCATCAAGGCCAAAGATGGGTATGCCAGCCACGGGGCCGAGGCACTCGGCGCGCGCCTGGTCGGAGGCCAGCGGTTTCCCCAACAGCAGATCGAGAAAGGACATTGAAAGATTCTGCTATAAAGTTTCGTTTCTTGCAGGGCCGGCGAACAATTTCATGGAAGCGCAGGTCGCGCGGATTTTGATGCGCGCAGTCCTCGGGACGTCCGAGCGGGATTCACATGATGTCACCGGGCAGGCACTTCTCAGGACGCCGCTTCTTCTCCAAGCTGGTGATGTGACTCACGCAAAACTTGTCGAGATGGCCGTGTCTTGGCTGCGCCGCTATCGTTGCGGTGTGGTTCTCTCCGAACAGGCTTGTGCCAGCGGAGAAATGCCGGACGCGATCGGGTGGAAGAAGAAATGTCACTCGGTTGTAGTGGAGTGCAAGGTCTCACGCGGCGATTTTCTCGCCGACAGTACCAAACATGGCGCCGGCAGCCGGAGACCGGCGTTGGTGGAGAACGATACTACCTGGCGCCGCACGGCATGATTGGCGTCGATGAGCTGCCCAGCGGATGGGGTCTGCTGGAAGTGAGTGGGCGCGAGATTGAAAAAGTGAAGCCGTCGGCGAAGAACCTGCGATCTACTGTGGGATTTCAGTATGAGATGAACCTGCTGCTCGCGAGCTTGCGGCGGGTTGAAGTGCGCATTGAGCCGCAAAGCATCACCGACTTTCTGAAGTGGAAGAACCGCATGGCCGAGTACAATCGCGGCGCGATGCCGGAAGGATTGGTCACGCCTGAAATGGAAGAGAACCTGTTTCTTGAGGTGGCGAACGGTGAGTGAGGCGCCAGAATGCCGGATCGCACTGCGGAACTGAATCTTGGCAAGAAAAAATGAAACCGGGCTGTGAAGCCCGGTTTCGGAAGCGTCGGTTGCGAAGCGGTTACAGCGCAACACGGCGCGGCTGGCCGGGGTAATTCGGGGCCGCAGTTAGCGGCCAGTCGATCCCGCGCCAGCAAAAGGAGCGAGGATGCAGACTGCTGGAAACGGAGCAACTGATGGGCCAGGGATCGGCCGCAGGCGATGGTTCTACAACCTAAATGCAAATCATAGATAAATATGGATTTTAGCGGTTGGCGTATGGTCGGTGTTGCAATTTTCAATCGCCTCCGCATTGTTCAAATAATTGCACAGTTTCTGATGCGGTCTGCCGCCCGCGGAAAAGGTATGTGGGACCCCTTTGCGGAAGAAGTTATCATGGCGACAGCGACCCGGCCCTCAGGCGCCGAAAGCACAAATCTATTTTTGCAACTCAACGGCACGACCGAGGCCCTTCCATTTTTCTCTTCTACTTTTTTCGATCTCTACTCTCCGATCCCACTACATCTCCCGCCGGCCTTCCATGGCTTTCAGCATGGTGACTTCATCGGTGTATTCCAGGTCGCTGCCGACCGGCACGCCCATGGCAATTCTTGTGACTCGCAACCCTTGCCGTCGCAGTTGCTGAGCCAGATACGTTGCCGTCGCTTCTCCTTCGACCGTGGGGTTGGTCGCCAGGATGACTTCTTCGATATCTCCCCGCTCGACGCGGCTAAGCAGATTAGCAATGCGCAGCTGCTCCGGGCCCACGCCGTGCAGCGGAGACAGCGAGCCATGCAGAACATGGTAGACGCCATTAAAATGTCGCGTCTTTTCAACCGCGGAAATATTAGTGGGTTCCTCAACCACGCACACCAGCTTCTGATTGCGGGTTGCGCTGCTGCAATAAACGCAGGGATCAACGTCGGTAATGTTGTTGCAGATGGAGCAGAGGCGCAGCTTTTCCTTCACGTCGCGGACGGAGGCGGCCAGCGCTTCGGCATCGTCGGCGCTCGAGCGCAGAATATGGAACGCCAGACGCTGCGCGCTCTTGCTGCCAATGCCCGGCAGCTTCTTGAGTTCGTCGATGAGCCGCGTCATGGGCTCGGCAAATTTAGACATGGAGAACCAATCGGGTCATCGGACGATCAGGCCATCGGATCATCCGGAAATCTGAGTTCTAAAGTGCGTTGTTTTTGAATTGCAATCACCCGATGACCGGATCTCCCGATCACCCGATGCTTATAAAAGTCCGCCCAGCCCTCCGAGCATTCCGCCCAGGCTGGATTTCATGGTTTGATCGACCTTGCGCCCGGCCTCATTGACCGCCGCCATCACGAGGTCTTGCAGCATTTCCACGTCGCCGGCTTTGACCGCTTCTGGATCGATAACGATGCCGAGCACCTGCTTGCGGCCGTCCATTTTGACTGTGACAGAGCCGCCGCCAGCCGAGGCTTCGACCACGGTCTGCTCCATTTTCTGTTGCAGCACTTCGGCCTGTTGCTTGGCCTGTGCCAACATCTCTTGCAAATTGAATCCAGACATAAGAAACCTTTTTACCGCAGAGACGCCGAGAGCGCCGAGAAAACAAAATTCTTATTTTTTCTCGGCGACCTCTGCGTCTCCGCGGTTCAATCCCTATTGCTTTTCCCGATAATCGATCACGGTGCGAATTTCCGCTCCGAACTTTTCCTGCAT
Organism: uncultured Acidobacteriaceae bacterium; assembly: GCA_963804075.1. Lineage (GTDB taxonomy): Bacteria > Acidobacteriota > Terriglobia > Terriglobales > Acidobacteriaceae > Acidiflorens. The sequence continues at coordinate 3,187 of CAWDPB010000043.1, forward strand.
GCGGCGGACGATTGGATCTTGCTCGGCGCGGCTGCGGGCGCTCCCGTTGGCTGCCGGACGCCGTGCCGCACTTGCCTGCGCCGTGCCGCCCGGAACAACCTGCACCTTAATCGGCCTTCCTGCCTGTCCGCTGGCTGCGGCCGTCGCGATGCGCCGAGCTTCCGAGGTGAACGACATGTTCGATCATCGTGCTCGACGACGCCACCTTCGCGGTCAGCGAGTTCGCTTCGAGCGACCACTCCGCGGATTCGAGCATGGAGACGAGCATAGGCTGATTGCTGAGCGAAGTGAGGACGGCGTCGCGCAAAGAATCGGCGGTAGCATCGGCGCGCAGTGACGGCGCGGTGCGGCGGACTTCGTTACGAGCTTCGTTACGAATTTCGGCGCCGATGTCAGCGCGGCCTTCAGGACGAGGGTCCGGCTGAGCTTCAACGCGAACTTCAGCCCGAACCTCTACTGGAACTTCGGATCGAATCTCTGGGCGAGGCTCCGGCGCACCTTCCACAATCGCTGGTGCGGCCGATCCCATGATGACGTTTGCGCCCGAAGCGCCCGATGCCGGACGTGACAGCATGGCTGGCTCCGGTGACGACTCGGCTTTGGGCACGCTCTTGCGCGCGGTGTCGGCGGCAAAGGGCGAAACGGAATTGGATCGTGCGGGGGCCTCGGTTCGGCGAATCTCAGCGCCTGACCCCGAAGATCCGCTGGAAGGTCCCGAAGGTGAGGCAAGAACCGGCCGCCCGCCGGCCCGCGCTGCGCTCGGAGTCTGAGAAGCCGCCGCTTCGCTCAACAATTGCTCGAGTGGCAGCAGACGCTGTGCGTGCGCCATTTTCAGCAGTCCCAATTCGAGGTGAAAACGCTGTTCTTGCCGATAGCCGAGTTCGCCGTGCGTGCGCAGCATGATTTGCAAATGCCGAGCCAAATCTTCTTCGCTGAACAAGTCGGCGATACGTGCGACGCGGGCGCGTTCGTCGGAAGAAACCTGCAATAGCGGCGATTCCTTGCCCGCGATTTTGGCGACAGTCACATTGCGGAGAAAGCGCACAAGCTGGCGCGCAAAGTGCGCCGGGCTGTGGCCCTCGCCGAGCAGTTCGTCGAGCAGCACGAGAATTTTGTCGCTCGCACTTTCGGAAACGGCTTGCATCACGGTTTCGAGGGCGCTGGCCGGGGCTGCGCCAATCAGGCTGCGCACCGCGTCGAGAGTCAAATGTTCGGATGTCGAAGCGATCGCCTGATCGAGGATTGAAAGCGCGTCGCGCATGGAGCCGTCGCCGGCTTCGGCCAGCAGCGCGAGTGCATCGTCGTCGGCGGTGATTTTTTCCTGCCGGGTCAGGTCGCGCAGCTGTTGCAGAATGTCCTCGAACTTCACCGCGCGAAAACTGAAATGCTGGCAGCGCGAGCGGATGGTCTGCGGAATATCCTCGGGCTGCGTCGTCGCCATCATGAAAATGATGTGGCTGGGCGGCTCCTCCAGCGTTTTGAGCAGGGCATTGAAAGCGGCGTCGGTGATCTGGTGCGCCTCGTCGAGGATGTAGATCTTGAAGCGGTCTCGCGCCGGCCGGTAGCGTGCGCCGTCGCGCAGTTCGCGAATTTCGTCGATGCCGCGGTTGGTGGCAGCGTCGATTTCGATCACGTCAACCGCGTTGCCTGCGCGGATCTCTGTGCAGGACTCGCACACGCCGCAAGGCTCGGCCGACGGTTTGTCGGTCGCACGGCAGTTGAGCGCCATGGCCAGAATGCGCGCGACCGTCGTTTTTCCGATTCCGCGGTGGCCGCTGAAAATGTAGCCGTGGGCGATCCGGCCCTGCTCAATGGCATTTTGCAGCGTGCGCGTCACGTGTTCCTGGCCGATCACGTCGGAGAATTTTTGCGGACGATATTTGCGCGCCAGGACCTGGTAGCTCATGCGAAGCCTGATTATACAGTCTCGGGTTTGAGCCGCGAGCTAAGGGCTACGAGCTGTGAGCTATGAACTTCGAGCCACCGCGATCCCTCCCTTGCGCGGTCAAGCTGGACGGGGTACGCTCTTGCATTAACTTTTTCGGGCATTCTTTTTCGCGGTCCGGATGGAGAGAACCTGGCATGCAACTCAAAATGAGTACTCGAACGTTGGATGGGGTGATGGTCGTCGATTGCAGCGGACGCCTTATTTTTGGCGAAGAATCGGCGTTCCTGCGCGATTCGGTGAAGAAGCTGCTGGCACAGTCGCCCAGGATCGTACTGAGCCTGTACGACGTGAGTCAGGTCGATAGTGGCGGCCTGGGCACGTTGGTCTCCTTGTATACGACAGCGCGCAACGCGGGTGGCTGACTCAAGCTGGCCAGGCTGAACCAGCGTATTGGAGACCTTCTCCAGATCACAAAACTGGTCACGATTTTCGAGGTCTTCGACGACGAAGAAAAAGCCGCAAAATCATTCGCGGCGCGCGTGGCCTGAAACGTTCGACTGGGCCTCTCGCGAGGCCCAGCGGTTTAATTCTCTATTCTTTCTCAACGAAAATCCACGCGGGCGGGACTACGGCGTCAGAAACAGGGTTTGCGGAGGAGAGCCGCCTGGAGCCGTATCCACCAGCACCAGCGTGTAGTTCTGGCCGGCGGTCAGCGACGAATCGTGGAATGGTAAAGAATCTCGCTCGTATTACCGTGAGCAGTTACCCACACTGTGAGATTGGAAGCGAGTCCGATGTTCTGATATCCGCTATCGATACTGCCGCCAGTGCCGCTGCTCTGCGGATATTGCAGACCGGAGGCGACCTGACCCGTTCCCAGAGTGCAGCAAGTGTTTATGCTGGGCAGAGCATAAACGTCCACGCTGCCAATGCTCGCCAGGCTAAGGGAAGCATCCAGGACACGAATGCCCACGTCGCCGGATGTGGGTGTGGGATTCCGTATCGGTGATCACGTGCGCAACCAGCGGGTAGGTGGAGGTCTGGTTGCCGGAGAGGATCACCGTATATTGCGTTCCTCCTGCCAGGTTGAGCGCGCTGCTGATCAGCGGTATGGCGCCCGATTGACCGGCTTGGCCCGCTTCAAATACCCCGAGTGTGTCGGCGCCGGAAGAGACGCTTTGGTACCGGTTCTGCGGACCGGGGAACGTCGCCTCGAAAGTCATGCCGCCCGTATTCAGGGTTGATCCATTCATCTGAATATCGAAATAGGTGGAGATGCTGGAAGTGTTTGGGATGGCATTTACCACCCGGTACTGCGCGTTGCCCGACCCGCAGCTGGCTGCGAGCATTCCGATGGCGATCACCGCCAGGGCAAAAGACAGGACTTTAAGCAGACGAGACATACCGATACTCTCCGTAAATCAGTTTTTCATGACTAAACTTGTGCGATGAGTTTATCGTAATCTTTGGTTTCATAGGGGTTTGTAAATTTTTGTAGAAGCACCATCGCTGAGAGGGCGGGATAAAATCGGACACTGGGAACTGGGCCGCTCGTGGCTGCTTTGTGAAAAGAAATCTGGGGAAGAATGCCGGGAAAGAAAGCTGGTAAGAAAAGAAAAGGCGGAGGAATCGCAGGTCGAGAGAAAGCGCTCGACAAGAAAAGAGCCTGCGTTGTGCGCGCGATTCGTGCCGTGCCCAATGGAAAAGTTTCAACCTATGGAGCAGTGGCGCGCGCGGCAGGGTGGACCGGCGCTGCGCGGCAGGTGGTGCGAATTCTGCGGCAGGTAGATGGCCTGCCTTGGCATCGCATCCTCGGTTCGGGTGGAGCAATCAAGCGCCCCGGAGAGAGCGGCGAGGAACAGCGGTTCCGGCTGCGCATGGAAGGGGTGGCGTTTCGCGGGGCGCGAGTGGATATGAAGCGACACGAGTTCAAGTTTCAGAAGAACGTACCCAGTACTCAGTAGCCGGTAACCGGTATCCAGCGCAAAGCCTCAGCGATCCCGACAACTCAGACTGGCAACTGACCACTGGCCACTGGCCACTGGTTTAAGGCAGGTTGCCTTCCAGCAGATCGAGCAATCGGTTGGCGGGACAACGAAGACCGACGAAGAAGCTCCCAAACAACGCATAAACAGCGCTGACATGGTCAAAGCGCATTTCGTAGATCAGCTTCTTGAACACCAGCGGATCGTCGGCGAACAGGTCCACTCCCCACTCCCAATCGTCGAAGCCGATGGAGCCGCTGATAATCTGTTTCACCTCGCCCGCATAGCGGCGTCCAACCATGCCGTGCTCGTTCATCTGGCGCTGACGTTCTTCCATGGGAAGCGTGTACCAGTTCTTGTCTTCTCCACGCAGCCGGTTCATGGGATAAAAGCAGATGTAGCGATTCGGCGGAATCTCGGGAAACAGCCGCGGCTTCATCGCTTCCTTCTGGCGCGCGATCGTCTCGGCAATCGCTTTGTTCCATTCCTCCGAGTGCGGTTCAATGCCGCGCTCGGCTAGCGATTTGTAGGTCTTCAAGCTGGATTCGTAGAGGCCGAGTTCGACGACCGAGAGATAAGAAGTGGTGGGCTCGAAAAAATCGCTGAGGTGCAGCCGCGCCAGATCGAGTTCGGCCTGGTTGAGCTGATCGAAGCTCTCGCGGAAGTGAACGATCATCAAGTCGCCTTTGTGGCCGAGCAGGGAGAAAAGCGCGGATTGGCCTCCCGATTTCGCTTCCATCTGGCCGAGCAATGCGGACGCTTCGGCGGCAATGTCGTGGCGGTGGGCGACCGCAAGCGCGCGCCAAGCGCTCCAGCGAAAGCGCATCATCTGATGCAGCGTGGCGTAGCCGTCGAGCGTGAGCGGAACTCCGGGCATTTGTCCGGCTTCGGCCGGAGCCGCGTTGGGGTGCGTAGCAGTCATTGATACCCTCGCAAACAAGTTCCAGACATTGTAAATGCTGTCGGGGAATGGGCTGGGTACCGCGCCCGGTACTGGGCAGCGATTGCCCGTCCACACGCCAGTGTGCTACAAGCGCTATATGCGTAAATGGATGAGCAACCGGCTGAAGGGCCGGAAGAAAGCTCCGAAAAGTCCCGGCGAGCAGGCGAAAGCGCCGGAACCGTTGCAACCAAAATATTTTGAGAGCGATGTTTCCGAGCAGCCGGAGCCGGCGTCTGACGCGCCGCGCTCCGTGGAACCGCAGCGGGCCGAAAAGCAGCCAGAAGTTGAGCCGGACGTCAGACCGGACGTCAGAGAAGAGGTTGCATCCTCAGGCTCGACGGGAGACGCGGGAAGTGAAGATGGCGGACGCCCCACACGCCGCCGCCGCCGGCGTGGAGGCCGCGTACCCTCGCGGCGACCAGCGAGTTCTAAGTCTGCTCCATCCGATTCCGTAGTGGACACGTCCACGTTAGCTGTTGCCGCAGCGCCGCTGACTCCCGATATCATTGCGGAGGGCACCGTAGCGGTTCCTTCGTTGGTTGCCGAGCCGCCGAGCGCGGACACGGTTGCGGCCGAATTGCCGCCGACCGTTGCGGTACCCGCCGCCCCCAGGCCGAGCAAGGGAACGGTGGTTCTTGCTATCGGATTGCCGGGGTCGGGCAAGAGTTCGTGGTTCAAACGTCACAACATTCGTCCCTTGTCGAGCGACTTGCTGCGCGAACTGCTTTTCGACGACGCCGAGGAACAGCGCTTTCAGGATCTCGTATTCTCAAATCTGCGTTCCATGCTGAAGGCGCGGCTGATTGCGCGCCGTCCTGTGAGTTACGTGGATGCAACTAACCTTACTCCGCACGACCGCCATAGCTGGATCAAGTTGGCGAAGGACTATGGATACGACGTGCAGGGATTGTTCTTCGATGTGCCGCTGGAAATCTGCATGGAACGCCATGCGCGCCGGGGGCGCGTCGTTCCCGAAGAAATCATGCGCAAGATGTCGGCGAAGCTGAAGGCGCCGACGTTTGAAGAGGGCTTTTCGAAAATTATCGTGGTGCGGGTGAAGAAGAAAGAGTAGGGCGCGACAAGACTCGACGCGGCTGCTAGCCCTTCAAATACGGCAGCAATTCCTTGAACGCGGGCGCGCCCGAGGACCGCAGCAGTTCATAAATCATCATTTCAGTTGAGGAGAGAATAGCGCCGGCGGCGCGCATGCGTTCGAGGCCGATGCGCCAATTCAGTTCCGTCCGCGAACTGACCGCATCCGACGCGACGTGTACCAGGTAGCCTTCGCGCAGCGCTCCCAGAGCCGTTTGCATCACGCAGATGTGGGTTTCCATGCCGCACAGTAACACCGTGGTGCGTGGGCCGGGCAGGCGCTTAAGCAGGCTACAGAACGCGTCGCTGCCGAAGCAGGAGAACATCAACTTGTCGATGGATGGCGTCTCGGGAAGCAAAGACCCAACTTCGGGAACCGTGTTGCCCAGGCCCTTCATATACTGCGTGGTCACCAGAGCCGGTATTTTCAGGATGCCTGCCAGGCGAATCAGCAATTGCGCGTTGCGCACCAGCCGTTCTTTCTCCCAGATTGGCGGCAGAAGTTTTTCCTGGATGTCGACGACGATCAGAGCGCATTGCTCGGGTTCGAGCGCTCGCCGCGCCATTTCGATAGCGTCGGCGGAAGCGGGCAGGTTTTCAAAAGTGGTCGCCATCGTTTCCCTCACGGAGATCTAGCTTTGAAACTCTCGTCTAATGACGAAAAGATTCTATCGCAAGGGAAGGGAAGCTCGGTTACCAACGCCCGAAGCGAAAGTAGGATTAGCGCCGGGTGACTTGCGTGTGCCGGGGGATTGCCCGCCATGTTGACCCTGATCGCTCTGCACCATAGAATGAAAATCGAGCCGGTAATATTGTCCCGAAGGCGCTTGCTGCCCCCTCGTTCAATGGTAGGACAGCTGACTCTGGATCAGCATATCGGGGTTCGAATCCCTGGGGGGCAGCCAAATCTCTCTGGATTACTTCCGCGGTCACCTCGTTCCGCTCATCGACATGTTTGTTCGTCCCAACCAAGTTAATTCCGGGTGTGATCGGCGCGTGCTTGCGGGACCGCCAGTCTTGCGCCACGCGAGCAGGAGACCGATAGACAGTCCTACCGTCGATAGTAGGTCATTCCCACAGTGTTAACGCTTGTGTGACGTAGGATTGACAGTGCAGAATTATTGTCCTGTGTTTTGGCGCATGGACGCACAGAATGCGTGAAAAGGACAGTAAAGCTATGAAGCGGGATGAATCCCTCAACCTCATGCCTTTGAGACTCCTTATTAGATTGATTACTCGATCGATTGGGAAGACTTGTCGGTCGATGAATAGGGTCACGGCCTGCGGCGTTTGTGCCGTGTTCGCGAGTTGCCTATTGCTCAACGCCCAAAATGTGGTGTTAACGGGTTTGATCGGCGGCCGCATCACCGATCCGAGTGGAGCGGTAGTGCCGGGAGCGTCGGTGATTGTGCGGAACCTCGCGACCGGCGTGCAACAATCCGCCGAGACAAACCACGCCGGACTGTATCAGTTTCCCGCAGTCATGCCGGGCAACTATTCCATCACAGCGAGTCTTAAAGGCTTTCGCGATGTCCAGGCCCTGGTGCAGGTGCGGGTAGGAAATACCGCATTACAGGACATCAGGCTGCAGGTGGGCGCCAGCGCGGACACGATTAAAGTAATGGGAACCACGCCGCTGCTGCGGCCAGCGGAATCCTCTGCCAGCACCCTGCTGGATCGGTCGTTGATTGAAGAATTGCCGCTCAACGGGCGTAAATACACGGACTTTGCGGTTCTGACACCCAATACCAGCTACGACGGCGATACAGGTCTGGTGAGCATTGCCGGACAACAGGGCGGTGAGGACTCGGGCTACGCCAATGGAAATGGTTCCACTGCTTTCACCGTGGACGGATCTAATGCGACCAACAATTACTTTTCCGACATTATCGGCCGTTACCGCATCCCGTACCTCTATGGCGAGGACGCGATCCAGGAGTTTCAAGTTGCAGTCAGCCCCTATTCTGCCATCTACGGCGGTGGCGCGGGCTTCGTAACCGCGGTGACCCGCTCGGGAAGCAACGCGTTCCACGGCAGTGCGTTCTATTACAACCGGAACTCTGCGTTCGAGGCCGACGACGCCCTCGATAAAGATGCCGGCAATCCGCAGCCCGAGGATAATTTGCAGCAATTCGGTGCCGGGGTAGGCGGACCGATCCTGCGCAACCGCTTATGGTTCTTTGCGGATTATGAACAGCAACTGCGGAATAATCCGATTTCCGTTATTAACTCAGCTTTGGCGACGAACCCTTCGAACTTGGACGCTTTTGTGCTCGCCAATTTTTTTCCGTCCTCGGTGACGACGGCTCCAGCGCTGCCTCCGCCCTACGGCGCATTGCCAGTGCCCGGAAGCGAGGGCGCGCCGGACCCGAATAATCAGGCCTACCTTCAGCAAGTGTCGAATGTTGTGAACGCGCTCAACTCCAATCTCGGCTCGAAATCCAGAAAGGGCAATGATTGGGTCATTACGCCGCGGCTGGACTATCAAGCCAGTGCCCGCGATGGGCTGTTCCTCAGCTTCAATGTGAACCGCTTCAGTTCACCCGGCGGAGTGATTACGGATCCCACGGTCGGAAACTATGGCACGCAAACGCTGGCGAACGCCTACGTGCATACTTTCCAGGCCAGCCTCGGATGGACACACACTTTCTCGCCCAGCCTTCTGAACGAATTTCACGCCAGCACTTCGCAAGATAACGAGATCTCGACGCCCACCGGTTTGGCTCCAAACACACCCACCATCATCCTCGACAGTCCTGCCCCTTTTATTTTAGGCAATGCTCCTTTCTCGATTGGAAGGGTGTTTGAGCGGCAGCACTCGCTGGCCGAACGCGTCGACTACGTGGTTGGGAAGCACACCTTGCAATTCGGTTTCGATTTCAACCGCACTTGGGATGCCGACAACAACGATGGCGGCGCCGACCCGAACGAGGCTGTCGAATTCGGGTCGTTTCTCGGCAGCTATGAATTTTCCAACCTGGAGGCTTTTGCGCTCGGCGAATACAACGTCTTTAGTCAGACTTCGGGCAACCCGACTTTTTCTTTCTCCGTTCCGTACTACGGGTTCTACGTGCAGGACTCATTCCGCGCCTTGCCGAACCTGACGCTCGAAATGGGCGTGCGCGAGGACTTCCAGGTGTACCCACAGCCCGCGGAAAACCCCTTGTTTCCGCTCACCGGGCAGTATCCCAACCAATTTAGGCGCGTCGCGCCACGTTTCGGGTTCGCCTGGCAACCCGAATCGAAGACTGTCGTCCGTGGAGGAGTTGGCAAGTTCTACACCAACATGAACGGCCTGAATTATCGCAACGCCGTGGTCTCGAACGGATTGCTGTCACAGCAGTCCTCGGTAAGCGCCAGCTTCAATTCGGCGCTGGCACCGAATAAACAGGTGCCATCGATTGACGCAGTGACGGGGACCGTTTACGGACCGACGTTCCCCGCTATCCTCCCAAACAATTCCCCGCTTTTCGCGAGCTGCCGACATTTCCCTGATTTCTCCGCAGTTCAGGGTGCCCTACATTCTGCAGGCGAGTTTGCAGATTGAGCGCGAGATTGACCAGAATACGACTTTAACGCTCGGCACTATGTGGAATCATGGCGTCCATCTGCTTTCCGGGAGCGCTTATGACGCAAACATGCAGCCGTTGCAGGGGACGACCACCTACATCATTTGCCCTCCGAGCGCGCAGACGCCGTCCGCCTGCAACGGGCCGGATCTACACACTGCCAACAATGGATAATAATCTGCTCACGGAAGGCCTCGTCAGTGCCCAACTCGGCCAAATCCAGGAGATCATCAGCACGGGGCAAAATCATTACAATTCTTTCTTCGCGCAGGTCCAGCGCCGCATGTCCCAGGGTGTCGCGCTGCAATTTTCCTACACCTGGGCTAAGAGCGTGATGCTCGACGGGATGGACTTCAACAATCAGTTCGACTTCAGCAATACCCATGCTCCATCGCTGCTCGACCAGCGGCACCACCTGACGTTGGCCGGCGTTTACCGGCCCGAGCTGGAGAGGTTAACCTCCGCAGGAACCGGCCGCAATTTTCTTTCTGGCTGGCGGCTGAGCAGCGTCATGGAGTTCTCTTCCGGCCGTCCCTATGCAGGCTTGCTGAGCCCCGCCTGTACTAATCCATCCACCAGTCCTAGCACGGTGTTTGCGACTGCATTCCAGAATTGCGGCATCGCCGTCAATGGCCAACTCACAGGCAATGACAACCTCAACGATACCGCCTTTAACCAGGACACGGCGAACACCGCAGGCGGCATCAATGGCGCTGGGCCTACTCCGGGCATCGGCTTGAATTCTTTTTATGGTCCTTGGCTGGAGAGAATCGACGCCGGGTTGGCGCGCAGCTTTGAGATCCGCGAAGGCAAGGAACTGGAATTTCAGGTGCAAGCGTTCAATCTGTTCAACCACGCCAATTACTACGTTCAAAACGGAGGCGGAGTCAACCAACTGCAATACAACCCCATTGGGGCCAATTGCGGCGACGGAGCATCGGCCAATCAGACCTGCTATCTAGTGCCTAATTCAGGCTCCGGCAATTTCGGCACCCTCCAGGAAATCAGCCCCAACGGCCTTCCGCGCGTCTTACAGTTTTCTGCACGCTTTACGTTTTAACTGGCTTCGTTTTGAGTCTGCTGGCATTTTTAGTGGGCAAGACAAAGGCGCGGATATAATCCGCGCCTTCGTGTTGCTTGCGGCCACTCCTATAAGAGACTGGCCGTGCAGAAATCCAGTTGCCGCTACTGCACGACGAGCTGGACGGTCTGCGTGTGAGTGTTTGAGCCTTCCGTTCCGGTGATGGTAACCGTATACGTGTTGGGAACCGTTGCCGGAGTAAGGGTGATCGTGCCCGTGGCAGACTTGGACGTATCCTTCACTGAGGTTGCCGTGACGGTAACCGAGGAAGGAAGCCCCTCTGCCGCTGTGGGCGCCGTGTACACGCCGCTGCTGGCGTCAATGGTGCCGCCGTTGGCAGTGCTCACAGCCCACGTAACTCCTGAGTTGGAGGAGTCGTTGCTGACGGTGGCGGTGAATTGAGCCGTCTGGCTGGGCCAGCTATCCGCTGCATCGTTCGGGTAACGGCTCGTTGGGCTTGCCACAACGTTAGTGACGCTGACCGGTGGTGTGCTGCTGCCACCGCAGGCGACCAGCAGTGCGGCCATTACCAGCGCGACGCACAAGCTGGCAACCATGGAGTATTTCGAGGCTTTCCGGCCAGCGAAACCAGCGAGCAGAACACCGGCAATGGGCAGAGTCAACGGCAGCCATGGACGGTTGGGCGAGCGATTATCTGCGCGCTGTGTTGACTTCGCCTTACTGGCCGTGTTGGGACCTGCGGTGGCGACGCTCAGCGTGACTGTTTGCGGGCTGGTTGCGCCTGTCGCGATCGAAGAGGGAGTGAATGTACAACTGCCGTTCGTCAGCGTTGGATCGGCTGGGCTGAAGCTGCACGCGAACGTTACGTTATTGCCGAACGTGGTTCCCGTCCCAGTCGTTGCGACGCTAAACGAGTACGAGGCCGGCGTTGTCTGGCCGGCGGGTATCGTCAGCGTGGAACTGCCAGTGCTCGCGATGGTGAAGTCGGCAACCGTCGCCGAAAACGCCTGCATCAGGTTGCCAGCGTCTACCGAGCCGAGTCCGGTGACCAGGTTGTAGTTGGTAGTGGCGTCCACGTTGTAGTCGTTAAATCCGATGAATCCGGAGTCCGGGCATTGGATTGACGTGGGCTGATTGGAGGGCGTGCCTGGCGTGCAAAACGCGCCGTCGGAGTAAGCGCCTGTGTTGGGCGTGTTTACGGGATTGAAGGCTCCTGTGGAAGGAGTCGCGGCAATTGTGTAAAGGTTCGGGTTGATGTTGCCGAGCCCGGGGAATCTGCCCCGTTGATGTACTGGTTGAGGATAGTCACAATGCCGGCGAAGATAGGAGACGCAACCGACGTGCCTCCCCAGCCGTAGCCGTAATCGGTTTGGTCGTTGATGATTCCCTGCGCCCCGCCGGGTGAGCAGGAGCTGGTGCTGCCGCTTCCGCCGACTTCGTCCGCTGCCGTGCATAGCAGGTAACCTGGCCAGTAGATGGACGCGAGCAATGAAACATCGGGTACAAAACGTCCCGCAGTCTGACCGGATATGCTGAGGTTCGTTTGATAGGACGGTTGTGTAAATCCGCTCTGGCAAACTCCATTGGTATCGACGCTGGTGCAGTTGCTGACGCCGCTGCCGCTGGCCCAGATGCCAATCACGGATTGAGCGCTCGCCCAGTCGGTAATGCCGTTGCCGGTACAGAAACCGTTCGTTGGATTGGCGGTGCAGAACACGCCGAATTCTTCGGCGTCGTTCCACGACTGTTCGGGAATGTATCCCTTGGCGGAGCCGCCATCGGTTCCGTTGGTTGTGTTCCAGTAGGTAGAGGTGTACTCGCCCGTGGGAATCAGAGTTCCGCCGACGGCAGTGACTTCGGGACTGCTGGCGGGATAGCTGACCGCGTAGCCGTTGACCGCTATGTTTGCCTGATAATCGCAGTTGGCTGCGCCCTGGTCCGCCGAGGAGTTCATGAAGGTGATGCCTTCGGAATTAGCCATCTGCAATTCCGCTTCGTCGGAGCCAAAGGTGAATTCGCCAGTGCCAGTATTTCCCGCTTCGGCGAGTTCGCAAAGGCCATAGCTCAAAGTGATGACGGGCGCGATTGTCTGGTTGACCGCGTAATACCAGGAGTCCCAAACGCCGCCGTTGCTGGAGGGAGCATTGACGTAGATGATCTGGGCATTACGGGCCGTGCCGCCGGACCACTCGAGATCGATGTCGGCCTCCGGCAAGTCATTGGAGCTGGGCGCGCCCGGATCGGTGTTCCCCGGAACAAGCACGTATTGGAAATTGCTTGTGTTGCAGGCCGTAATCACATTGGTGCCATTGGTGGTGCAGGTGAACTGCGAAAGTCCGAAGCCGGACCGGAAATAAATCAGATCGTTCAGGTAGACGTCGGTCTGGCCCATCACAGCCAGTTTTTCGCCGGTGCCGTCATAGCCGTTGTTGTAGAGCGTGTTGAGGTCGTACATTGCCGCAACATCGCCGGGTGCGATGAAGAAGTAATCGTTGCCCTGGTACGGAAAGGTGTAGTTGGGCTTGGCGTGGTGCGCATACGATTTCGGAAGAAAATTATGCAAGCCGCGGATGCCGGTGACGATGCCGGAGAGCGCGGCTGGAATCACGACAGGTGTGACATTGGCGTAATGCTTCTCGCCATTCACGTCGAAATTGTGGATTTCAGTCTGGAAGGTTTTCTCGACCTGCGCAGCGGTTCCGCTAAAGACGATCCAGTTGCGGCCGCGAGCCACATTGACGACAGTGAAGCCCTCCGACCGCAGCCATGTGGTGAGCTCTTGAACGTCGCTTTGGCTGAGACCGAAACGATCGGCGTACTGCTCGGGCGTAAGCCACTTGCGGTAGGAAGCGGAGTGCCGGTTCTGTTGGTCGGCGAGAAGCTTATTGAGCGCTTTCTGTTGTGCGGCCGTGGGAACGGTCAGCAGCGTGATGTAGCCCAACTTCATGGACGGATCGACTGCGCCCTGGTCGAACTCGGGGCGCGCTTGCATGGGAACGCCAGCAGTAAACCGGACGGTTTCCGCTGACACAATCGGGCCAGAGATTCGATCTGGAGAAGCGGCGAAGCAGAGGCTGGTCAACAATAGCGTTGAGAGAAGTGAGAGAGAAAGAGCGACTCGGCGAACACGCAGCATAAACACTCCTTTGTCTGGAGCCAAGTTTTGATGGGACGAGCTATTTTAATGGAGTTTGCAAGCGAGTAACGCAAGTTTTTCTTTTCCGTTGCTGCCCTCCAGGATACCTGGACTAGAAGGATCCCGGTGATCGGTGGCCACGAGCGGATTGCGGCAGCGGGATTGTTTTGGTCCTGCGCGGAGATGGCCGAAGCCGGCTCAGACCTCGGCGAGTTCCTCTTCAAGTAACTGCTTGTTATAGAGATCGGTGTAATAACCGTTCGAGGCGATCAGCTCGTCGTGGGTGCCGAGTTCCACGATCCGCCCCTGATGGAGGACGGCAATGTGATCGGCGCTGCGGACGGTAGAGACGCGGTGCGAGATGAAGATCGTAGTGCGCCCTGCCATGAGATCGCGGAGGTGGTTGAGAATTTTGTCCTCGGTGTGGGTGTCGACGCTGGAGAGCGCGTCGTCGAGGATGAGGATGCGCGGGCTGCGGAGCAGGGCGCGAGCGATGGCGGTGCGCTGCTTCTGGCCTCCGGAGAGCGTGATGCCGCGCTCGCCGACGGTGGTGTTGTAAGACTCGGGGAAAGACTCGATGTCGGCGGCGATGTTGGCGGCTTCGGCGGCGGATTGGATCTGGTCGAGCGCCGCTCCGGGAACGCCGAAGGCAATGTTTTCGCGGATAGTGTCCGAGAAGAGGAAAGTCTCTTGTGGAACAAAACCAATGTTGCGGCGGAGAACTTCGAGGGGAAATTCGCGGATCGGACGCCCGTCGATCAGGACAGCTCCGGGGGCGGCGTCGAAGATACGCGGGATTAAATTGACTAGCGTTGTTTTGCCGGAGCCGGTAGGACCGACGATGGCCAGACTCGATCCGGCAGGAATGCGGAGGTTGATATCGTGCAGAACCGGCGTGCCATTGAAGCTGAAATTTAAATTGCAGAATTCGATTGTGCCAACGACATCGGGTGAGCTATGAGCTACGAGCTTCGAGGTTCGAGCCACCCCCCGCGCGCTTTGCGCATACGGCTCGCTCGTAGCTCGCGGCTCGAAGCCCGTAGCCGGTTCGTCCGCGATCTCAGGCTTTGCCAGCAGAATCTCGTTAATGCGCGCGAGCGATGCGGTGCCGCGCTGGAAGATGCTGATGACCCATCCCAGGGCAATCACGGGCCAGGTGAGCTGAGCCATGTACTGCAAGAACGCGACAAACTGGCCCACACTCATTTTGCCCTGGAGGACTTCTCGCCCACCCAGCCAGAGAACGATGACAACCGCGGCTCCTAGCATGAGTTCGAGCGTTGGCCAGAGCATGCCCATGAGGCGGACAAGGCCCAGGCTGCGGCGTATGTATTCCCGATTGGCGGTTTCGAAGGCGGCGATCTCGGCTTGCTCTTGCACGTAGGCGCGAATGACGCGGGCGCCGGAAAAATTCTCCTGAGCGCGGGCCGAGATGTCGGAGAACATGGCCTGAATGCGCTCAAAGCGCTCATGAATGCGGCGTCCGAAATATTGGATGATGACGCTGGCAACGGGCAGCGGGAGGAAAGCGAAAAGCGTGAGCTTCGGGCTCAGTTTCAGCATGTAAAACAGCGCGAAGACGGTCAGGGCAATCGTATTTGCGGAGTACATGACGGCCGGGCCGAGCAGATTTCGCACGGCATTCAGGTCATTTGTGGCGCGCGCCATAATGTCGCCGGTGCGATTGCGCTGGTAATAGGAGTGGGGAAGCGTTTCAAGGTGCGCGAAGAGGTCGTTGCGAAGATCGAATTCAACGTCGCGAGAAATTCCGATGACGATAAAGCGGGTCAGGAACTGGAAAATTCCCTTGACGGCGAAGATGCCGACCACGAGCAGTGCGTAGGTCGCAATCTTCTGGCGGGTGACTCCGCTGCCTAAGTCGTCAATAAAATGCTGAATGACGCGGGGGTACTGGACCGCAATCCCGTTGGTCAGAACTACACACATCGCTCCCAGCACGAGACCGCGCCAATAACGCTTCAGGTAGGGAATCAGAGGGCGCAGGCGGTTGGGGAACATGATCCTTGCTAGATGAGATTGTAGCAGCGCCGGGTGCGGAATTTGAGATGTCGTCCCGCTTTTGGATCCGGGGCCAATCGATCAAAATCCGCGAGTCGGTCGCGGATCGAGGCCTTAATAATCGTGAGTGACCGCTCGGAACTCGCAGCGGCAGCATAGCCGAAGCGAAGTAGCAACAGGCCGCAGTGAGCAGGCCGACGGTCCAGAGTGAGAGTACGATTGCGGTGAACATCAAGCCGGAATAAAGAAGGTCGGCGCTTTCCATGGGGGGAGCTCCGGGTTCGAGCGTTCTAGGCTTAATCGGTTTCTTGGCCGGAAGACAGCTTCTCTGGCTTTGCTTCTCTCTCGATTTCAGTGAAAAATTCCGGGCGGTTTTGCTTCAAGAACTTAACCGCCCGGGTGTAGGAGAGAGAGTAACAAGTGGAGAGAAGCCGGATTAATCCTCAGGAGGCGGACCAGGATGCATGTGCTTTTGCATGCGTGCCTCGTGCTTCGCCTCGAGCTGCTGGAATTTCGTTTTTTGATCGGCGGTCAGAACCTGCAACATCTCGGACTTCATCCGGGCGTGTTCGACCTCAACATTGATCATGGTTTGTGCGTTCTGCGTGGCGAGCGCGCGTGTCTTGGCCTCGTCGAATGCACCATTCTCGATGAGAGCGTTCATGGCGGCGTGGTTCTGATGCATCTGCTGCATGAGAGGCTTCATCGTGGGTTTTTCGTTCTGCCAGATGGCCTTGATCTGATCTTGTTGTGCGGAACTCAAGTCAAGGGCGTCGGCGTAAAAGCCAAGCATATGGCCAAACTCACCGTCTGGACCGCCGTGGCCGTGCATGCCGCCCTGAGCGAATAGGACTGCGGCGCCGACCAGAAGGGCGGCGACGACCGAGAGGATTGTGAAGCGAATCGATTTCATTAAGATCTCCTTGGGGTCCGGGAGGCAGCCCGGATAGCTGCAATACAAGAATAAGAACACTTTCTGAGGGAAATAGCGGTAAAGAGTCGGTCAAGCGCGGTAAAGTTTTGTAAAGGCAGTTCCCATTTCTCAGTTGTCAGTTCTCAATTTTGGGCATCTTGGGAGATGAAGTCAGAAGGTGGTAGCGTCGACTGATTACTGAGAACTGGGAACTACAAATCACAAATGACCCGATCACCCGATCGCTCGATGCTTCTTACAAATCTTTACCGCCTGCCGGCAGATAAAGGTGTTACATGAGTAGAAGGATGGAACGCATTTTAGTCGTGGATGACGACGTGGAGTTGTGCGGCCTGGTGCAGGAATATCTGACGGCTGAGGGCTTCAGCCTGAAAGCCGTGCATGACGGCGAGTCCGGGCTGCAACAGGCATTGTCGAACGAGTTCGCGCTGGTGGTGCTCGACGTCATGCTGCCCGGGATCAATGGATTTGAAGTATTGCGCCGCATACGCAGCGTTTCGAAGACTCCGGTGCTGCTGTTAACAGCGCGCGGCGAAGACGTCGATCGCATTGTGGGGCTCGAAATCGGCGCCGACGATTACCTTCCCAAGCCGTTTAATCCGCGCGAATTGGTGGCGCGCATCCGGGCGATTCTGCGGCGCACCAAGCCGGTCAAGCCGGCGGACGCCGTGCCGGAGGTCTTGAGCGTGGGCGATGTGGAACTCGATCCTGCGACGCGATCAGTTCTGCGGGCTGGACAGGCGGTCGATCTGACTTCGGTGGAGTTCAATCTGCTCGAAGTGCTGCTGCGCGAGGCCGGGCGCGTGGTGACGCGCGAGCGCCTCGTGAATGCCGTGCTCAGCCGGAAGTTCATGCCTTTTGACCGGAGCATCGACATGCACGTGAGCAAAGTGCGCCGCAAGCTGGGAGACTCCGATGAGAATGGCGACCACATCAAAACCATTCGCGGTGTCGGCTATATGTTCGCGCGTCCGGCCACGAAGGCCAAGAAATGAAGGCCAAGAAGTAAGGGCCAAGGGGTAATAGACAAGAGATGAAAAGTCTATTCGTCAGGATTTTTCTGTCGTTCTGGGCCGCCCAGGCCCTGTTCATTATCCTGGCGATCCTGGTGACTATCGCGTTGAATCCGGGGCGGCGTGGTATCGATGCCCGCGCTCCCGAAGTCCTCGCCGAGGCGGTCAATGCTTACCAGACGGGCGGCGAGCGCGCGGTACACGACTATCTTGAGACAACCCGCAATGCCGAGCACGTGCGCGTTTTCGTGTTCGATGCAAATGGAAAAGAGTTAGCCGGACGGCACGTTCCGCCGTGGATCGAAGACAGCAGGCGCGGGATTTCTCCTCGCGAGGGATGGCTGGAAAGGCTGATGCCCGAGCGCATCAAGCGTCTGGCGTGGACGCTGGACGGCAAGCGATACACGCTGGTGATGGAGATGCCCCCAGGTCCGCGGTTGTTTCTCGGTGCGCCACATGAGTTTCCAGGATTGGGGATTTTAATTGCCGTGATCTCCTCGGGCCTGGTCTGCTATTTATTGGCCCGCTCGATGACGCGGCCAGTAACGCGTCTGCGGCAGGCAGCTCAGAGCCTGGCTGCTGGAGATTTGACGGCGCGCACGGGGGCACCGGCAGGTGGTCCGCGCGGCGAGATGGTCGAGCTGATGCGCGATTTCGACCGCATGGCCGAGCGTCTGGAGACGCTGGTGGAATCGCAATCGCGCCTGCTGAAGGATGTATCGCACGAATTGCGCTCGCCGCTGGCTCGGCTTAGTGTGGCGTTGGGATTGGCACGGCAACGCTCGGCTCCTGAAATTGAAGGCCAGCTGAACCGGATCGAGCTTGAGGCCGACCGTCTCAATCAGTTGATCCAGCGCTTGCTGACGATCTCGCGGCTGGAGTCGGGCGCCGACGGAATTCACAAAACAGTTTTGTCGCTGCGGGAGCTGGTTGCGCAGGTTGTGGGCGACGCCGAGTACGAAAGCGCGGGCCGGCAATGCCACATGATCGCGGCGGTCGACGACGAGTTTCTGGTCGATGGCGACGCTGGCCTGCTCCACAGCGCTATTGAAAACGTTGTCCGCAACGCGACCCGTTATACCGCCGAAGGCACTACGGTGAATGTGGGTCTGCAAAGGGAGAATGGCGCAAGCGGAGAACAGATCGTGATTCGCGTTTCGGATTCGGGCCCGGGCGTTCCCGATGAAGCGCTGTCGAGAATCTTCGAACCTTTCTACCGCATCGACGACGCGCGCAACCGGCAGACGGGCGGGGCGGGATTGGGATTGTCGATCGCCGACCGGGCGATCAGGCTGCATGGCGGCCAATTGCGCGCATCCAACCGTAAAGAGGGCGGGTTGGAGGTGGAAATTCGGATTCCGGCGGCTTCTTAGGTTCCAACGCAGAACCGCAAAAGCGGCCGTTCGGGGACTCTGGGTTTGCTCTTCCCGCTCATTCCTGATAAACAAATATACTTCGGCCACATCTACATCGGGACATCGGATGATCTGATCATCGGTTCATCGAAAACCAAGCGGGAATATGATTTTTAATGACCGGATCGCCAGATGGCCCGATGAATAGACGAGGGTGGTCTTTCGATCACCCGATGACCCGATGGACAGATCACCCGGTGTGCTAGGAGAGTGGATGTTGAAGAGAAGCGGCGGAGTGTTGGTACTCGTGGGCATTTGCGCCTTGAGCGTGCTTTTGTTGAATTGCGGCAGTTCGTCTTCGCGGCCCTCGGGGCTGCTGTATGTGATCAGCCAGGCGAATTTCAACATCAGTTCGTTCTCGATCGACCTCGACAATGGCGGGATCTCGCTGATCAATTCCAATGCGCACACGTGTATGACGCTAACCGGCAGCAATCCCGTGAGCTGCGGGGCGCCGCGGAATATTTTGCTGGATCCGACCAAGAATGTCGCATTTCTTTTGAATCAGGGGTTATCTCCGTCCGGATCGTCAACGACGGTCGCGCCAACCATTTATTCCTACACGGTAGATTCAGATGGGAGCCTTTCGTCTCCAACCGTTGCGGAGACGCTGCCATCGGGGGATCTGTCGCTGGCCATGACGGAAAACGCGGCTGGTACTCTGCTGTTTGTAATCGATCAGGGATCGAGTCTGACGCCGTCGGATTGTCCCAACCCAAATGGCTCCTATGGGTCAGATTGCCCGTCCATTTTGGTGTTCAATGCAACCCCGGGAACGACAACGCTGACGCCGGCATCGGTATACCCGTTGAGCAGAATGCCAACGGCGCTGTCCGCCCTCACTTTTACGCCGCCTAACAATGGCACGACACAAACTCTGCTGTTTCTGACCAGTAATAAGGACCTGACCTCGGCCAACAACGATAACGAACTCAGCGTGTATTCCGTGGACTCGTCGGGCAATCTTACCGAGCAGCCGAATTCTCCTTACTCTACCGCTCCGAATCCGGGAGTAGTGCAGGCGGTCAACACGAACGCTCCGCCGCAGACGACAGGCGGAGTGTATGTGTACGTAGGTTCGCAGGGATCGACCGCTGGCGCGATCGAGGCATTTGCGGCTTGCACGGTTGTGGGCACCCAAGGCAACGGCGGCAATAATTGCACCCGGAGCCAGGTGCAAAGTAATCAACTTTTGTTCATCGGCTCGCCCGTGGGTGCTGGGAAAACCCCGATTGCGATGCTCGTTGATCCGACCAATAATTTCTTATATGTGGCAGCCAACGGGTCGAGCCAGGTTTTTGCCTTCCTGATTTCCACGGGGACGGGCACATTGAGCCCTCTGCCTCCCACGACGAGCGAACCGACCGGCGCGCAACCCGTGGCGCTGGCGATGCACGCAAATTACAACAACTCCGGACAGTTCCTCTTCAGCTCAAACAACGTCGGCCAGACCATTACCGGCTTCTCCATGAATGCGACGACAGGAGAGCTGAATTCGAACCCAAGCACAACCCTGTTTATCCAGGGAGCACCGTACGGAATGGCAGCCAAGTAAATCATCGGGTTATTGAAGCATTGAATCACCGCTTAATTGACAAGCAAGTATGCGGTTTGCAATGACAAAATGATTTAATGCTTCAATGACTCAATGATTAAGTGTTTGAATAATTCAACGGCAGCGGTTAGGTTGGCATCCGCAGAATCAGATACCCTCCAACGAAGGCGAAGACCAGATTTGGAGACCAGGCGGCAACGGTTGGCGGGAGTTGGCTGAGATTACCCATCGCCTCGAACAAGCCCGAGATCGTCCAATAGAAGACTCCGATGCCGATAGCCGTCGCCACACCGGCTAACGCTCCGCGCTTGCCCGCCGAAAGCGCAAACGGGATGGCAAGCACCGCCATGACCAGCGTGATCAGTGGATACGCGATTTTCTTTTGCAACTGCACGCGCAGACGCACCACGTCAAAGCCGCTCTGCTCCAGATCGTGTATGTAGCGGCGCAGTTCGGCGTAATTCATTTCCTGCGGACTGTTTCACTTCCTTCTTGAAGTACGACGGCACTTCTGTCAGATCCGGAAATGTTGCGGCGTCGAACCGCTGATAGTTTTCAATGGCGGAGCCGTTCAGGCTGCGTTCCCAACCCTGCTCATAGACCCAGCGGCCCATGGCAGACGACCAGTGCGCACGGTCGGCCGAGATGCGGTGCGTGATCTGGAACGTCTTGGGATCGAATTGAAAAATGGTGATGCCGCCGAAGGCGTCGCGATCCGGATCGAAGAGCTGGTAATAGTAAATGTCGGAATGCTGGCCGAAGATCCACTTTCGATCCGGACGCAGATAGGTTTGCGGAGGTTTGCCTTTGATCCGGTTGCGCAACTCGTCCTGCCGTTTGTTGGTGTAGGGAAGATAGAACTGGTCGGAAGCAAACAGCACGCCGGCGACCACGACCGACGCGAACAGCACCGGAATAACAATGCGGTACAGGCTGATGCCGGTTGCCTTGATCGCGGTAATTTCGTTCGAGCGCTGCAACAGGCCGAATGTGACCAGAACGGCGAGCAGCATGCTCATGGGCGCAATCGGGTAATAGAGAAAATAGGGAGTTACGTTGAGTAAGTACTCTCCCACGACCAGCGCGGAAATGCCGTTGTGCAGAATGTCACCCAGCAACTCAAACAGCGTGAACACTAGCAGCAGGGTGACGAAAGCTCCGCCGATCATTACGAGATATAGGAGAAAATCGCGGAGCACATAATCGTCGAGAATGGTAGGGAAGCGAAGATGCAGGAAACGCCGGGGCCTCGAAAAGCGGATGGCGCGGGCGTGAGCTTGCAACTCGCGCACAATGGAGGTTCCGGGCAAAGTGATTCCGTGTGCGGATGCGCGAGACTTCGATTGAGAAGTGTCCGCCAGCGGTTCCTTCGAACCCCGGAACCAGAAACTGATCGGGCGACGCTCCGATTGCCAGAGCAGAAACGCCCCGCCGAGGAGAAAGAAAGCATCGGCCAGCCAAACGCCCGCCCCAGGAGAGAGCCTCGACTGCCGGGCGAGCGAAACGCCGATCAACGAAACCGAGTAGTACAGAAACACCAGGAGAATGGTGAGGACAAAACCACTCGACTTCCCCCCCTTTTTTGAAGACAGTCCCAAAGGTACGCCGACCATGGCAAGCACCAGGCAAGCCGTGGGCAGCGCCAAGCGACGATGAAACTCGATCGACGCCCAGCGGCGCGAGTTGGCATCTCCTGTGTGCGCACTTTGAAGCAGTTGCCCGAGCGTCATTTCGCTCAGGGAAGCCGACTCGCTTTGCTGGTGGCTTTGCGCGGCCGGGACCTGGATTGGAATGTCGGTGACCTGAAAAGTGGAGATCTGATATTGATCGGGATTCTTCGGATCCGCCTCGTGGGTGGAACCGTCGGTGAGGTGAAGGTCGAGCGTGCTGGCGCTTTGGCTGACGAGAAGCCCTTGCTTGGCGAGGGTAATGCGAGGCGCGGCGGGATCGCTGAGGTCGGCCAGGAAAACGCCCTTCCAGAGCGCCCCTCCAGCCATGGCTTTCACGTCTTGCACATAGAGGACGATCTTCGGGAAGCCTTCGTAGAACACGCGCGGCTGCACCTCAAACGAGGCCTGGGATGACTCCAGCCGATTCTGTAGGTTGCCGAGCGAGGCCATCGACATCGGCGCGATGTAGACGCTATTAGCCAGCGCCAGCAGCCACGCCAGGATCACAAAAATGGAGCAGACGCGCAGAAAGCTCCAGACACTCAATCCACTCGCGCGCATGGCCGTGACTTCGCTATCAGCGGACAAACGACTCAGACCGATCAGAATGCCGACCAGCACGCCCATCGGGATGGTGTAGGTGAGCGCTACCGGGATGGTGTAGAAGAAAATCTCGGCGATACTTGGCAGCGGCGCGCTGTTGCGCACTACCAGTTCGAGAATGCGCCCGAGGTCGCGCGTGAAGAGAATAAAAGTGAATACGGCAGCGCCGATCAGCGCATGGGAGACGACTTCTCCCAGAATATAGCGGGTAAGAATGCGGATCCGCACAATAGTGGCTGTGGCTGGTTCCCAGATTGCCCGTGGAACCGGCCTGTTTGCGAGTCTAGCACGGAGCGGATGAATCGGAGTTTGCATTGTGGCTCCGGTTCGTAGAGAATTTGCCATTCATTCGGAGGGGAAATGAACTTGGCCGGAATGCGTAAGTGTGGAATCTTGCTGGTGTGGTTGGCAATGGCGTTGGCGGCTGGGGCCGAGCAACCAGCTGACATAAAGCCGGTGACCGACAAGCTGACTGCTTCGATTTACGGCGGTCCTTCGATGACGACATTGCGGGAACTGTCGGACGGAATCGGCGGGCGCTTGACGGGCTCGCCCGCTTACGTCCGTGCGACCGAATGGGCGGCGGCAAAGTTCCGCAGCTATGGGATCGAGAACGTGCGGCCGGAGCCGTTCACGCTCGATGCCGGATGGCAGCGCGGTACGGCGACTGGCGCGATGTTGAGTCCGCTGGCGCGGCCGTTGTATGTCGCGTCGCTGGGCTGGGCGCCATCGACTCCTCCTGGAGGCGTGGAAGGCACGGTCGTCTCGATCGCGGACGTTTCTCCGGAGGCGCTCGAAGCGCGAGCTGACGAACTTAAGGGAAAGATCGTGCTTCTCGACACAGTCAAAATCTATGCCGATGGATACGGCAAGGCAGTCCCCAAAGTGAAGGCCGCGTGGGAGGCGTTTGAGAAGGCGGGCGTGCTTGCGGTGATGACGCCCGATCGCGCGCCCAACAATGTGATCAACGCGCACGCTGGCATGTGGGGATCGAAGCTGGTGCCTTTGCCGGGCGTCGAGCTTGGAATGGAAGACGCGAAGTTGATCCAGCGCGAACTGGAGCGCGAGCCCGTGACGGTACATTTGACGGTCGAGAATAAGACGTCGGGCGAGATCACGGTGAACAACGTGGTTGCCGAGATTCGCGGACGCGAACATCCCGACGAGTGGATTCTGATCGGAGCGCATCTGGATTCGTGGGACTTCGGCACCGGCGCGCAGGACAACGGAACCGGCGCGGTGAGCGTGCTTGAGGTTGCGCGGGCGATGGCAGCTCTGGGCAAAGCGCCGCGGCGCAGCGTGCGTTTCGTCTTGTGGGGCGGAGAAGAGGAAGGATTGCTGGGATCGTATGCGTACACGCAGTCGCACAAGGATGAGCTGAAGAAGTGCGTCGCAGTTCTGAATACGGATAATGGCGCGGGACATCCGAAGGGATGGAAGGTGGAAGGCCGAGCCGATTTGAAGCAGGCGATGCAGCCTTGGAGCGATGGTCTGCTCAAGGATCTAAGCGGCGGCGATCTCTCGATGGAAGCGAGTTATGACACCGATCACGGGCCGTTCATGTTGCAGGGAATTCCGGCGCTCGATCTGGAAGTGGATATGACTCACTATATGGAGATCCATCACAAGTCGAGCGACACGTTCGACAAGTTGATCCTCTCGACTTCAAAGCTGGGACTGCAATTGTGGCGGCAACAGCGTGGGCAGTTGCCGAGAACGATAAACCGATCGCGCCACATATCGATCATGCGGCAGTGCGCGAGATACTTAAGAACGCGAAGCTGGAAGATATGTTGGTGAATGTGGGAGTGTGGAAACCGTAGCAGAGCTTCGAGCTTGGACTCTCATCCAGGCTCATTCAATGTTATTGCGATCTACTGGCATGTCTGCGACACCCGGCAGAGGTATTGGCAAATGAGGACACTGGTCAGTATTGCTCAGTATTCAGCTGTGCCCGAGGCTACGCTTAATAAAACAGCAAGGGGTGCGGATGGCCTGTAGCGGGAAGCGCAGGAGTGTCATTCTGCCAGATCCGGCCTGCTAGGGATCGGGCGCGAAGCCGGGAGGTTCCTTATGACAGCACCAAGAGCGCTAGTCGTCGAGGACCACGAGGCTGTCAGTCTGATGCTGAAGGAAGGATTGCAGCGCGACGGGTTTGAGGTTGTGACTGCTTCCAACGTGCGTGACGCCCTCAGGCATATCGCGGCGCAACCTTTCGATGTCCTTCTCTCCGACTTGCACTTGCCTCTGGCCGGAGACGGCTTCACCGTGGTCAGCGCCATGCGCCACACTCATCCGGATGCATTGACCGTGATTCTCAGCGGGTACCCGGCAGTGGAGGAGGCGCTATCCGCCATTCTTGCCCAAGCCGACGAGATATTTTCGAAGCCGGTTCGAATGGGCCCGCTCAAGGAACTTATACGCGCCCGGCTAGCCAACCCTCATAGGATTAAACGTCCAAAGCTGGAATCGGTCTCTTCCATATTGGAGCGTGAGATCGAAAATACGATTGAAAACTGGCTGGATGCGGTGGAGCGGGATGCCGAACTGATCTGTATTCCTCTGAGCCGCGGCGACCGCACGGGGCATCTTCCTAAGCTCCTTCAGGACCTTGTAGCTCGGCTGCGGCAGGACTCGTCCTCGGAGGCCCCAATTTCCATGGCTGCCCGCGACCATGGACAGATGCGCCGCCGGCAAGGCTACACCGCGCCCATGGTCGTGGAAGAATCTCGTATCTTGCAGGTGAGCATCTTTAGCACGCTGCAAAGGAATTTGTGCGACGTGGATTTCAGCAGACTATTGCTGGACGTAGTCACGATCGCGGATGAAGTCGATTCGCAATTGAAGCAAGCAATGTTCAGCTATGTCGCGCCGATGGCTTGAAATCTCCCTGTTCGGAATTCTTGAATCGGTAATCGCCCGTTCTTCTGCTCCGGAGTCTTAGATACGCCTCTGCCACCTGTTCACAATTGACCAGACACCAAACCCTGCACACCGGTAACTTACATTTAGCTAGCAAACTAGAGAGCGGTGCGATAAGTAAGCCTATAACTGTGGAGGAGCGTAATCGCAGTGTCGGAAGCCGAGAAACAGTTCGCGGCCAGCCCCGCCCGAACGACTGGCGACAGGCGTCTCCAGCCCCGGTTCAAACTCGAGGTTGATATCAGAGTCTATTCCCGGACTCGCGGTATGCTAAAAGGCCGTACGGTTGACATTAGCGAATCCGGAATTGGAGCCATGATAATAGGTGAACCGCCTTTGAGCGAAATCGTGGAGTTGAATTTCATACTTCCATCCGGACCTGTGAGGATTCTTGCGACAGTCCGCCAAAAGAGCGCTTTTCGCTATGGCTTCGCGTTCGTTGATGCGGCGTCCGTCCTCGAAGTTATTCGCCGTAAATGCCGCGATCTCGCTATGGAGCAATCCGTGTTCGGCGGCCGAGAGCCCAATTGTTCGCAAAGTGCGCGAATGAGTGCAACGGCTGGCTAAGCAGACGTTGAAATAGAAATAATCGCGAGCGGAGCCTCACACTCAGAGGTTTGTCTTCACGTCTAAGTTCTTTTCAGGAACAGTGCGCCGAGTGGAGGGAGAGTTAGTCTGAGCGAGTAGGGGCGCCCGTGGGTTGTCTCTTGCATGGCTTCGGCGCCTCCCATGTTCCCAATGCCGGTTCCGCCGTATTCTTTCCCATCGCTATTTAGAAGTTCCTTCCAATAACCGCCGGTGGGCACGCCTACCATGTAACCCAATCTGGGTATGGGGGTGAAGTTACAAGCGATGAGTATGTTGTCGTCTTCCGATTGGCCTTTGCGCAACAGCGATACGATACTTGCGGGCGCGTCGTTGCAATCCACCCACTCGAAGCCGCGGGGATCGTTGTCGAACCAGTGCATGGCTTGCTGGCTGGAATAGAGGCGGTTGAGCTGCTCGACCCACGCCATCAGGCCGCTGTGGACGGGATACTGGAGCACGTCCCAGTCGAGGCTGCGGTCGTGCGACCACTCGCTGACCTGGCCAAACTCGTCACCCATGAAGAGGAGTTTCTTTCCCGGCTGGGCAAACATGTAGGCATAAAGCAAGCGGAGATTGGCGAAGCGCTGCCATTCGTCGCCGGGCATTTTGCCGATGAGAGAACCTTTGCCGTGCACGACCTCGTCGTGACTGAGAGGAAGAACAAAATTTTCGTGCCACGAGTAGAGCATGCGGAAGGTGAGCTTGTTGTGATGATACTGGCGATAGATGGGATCCTGGCTGAAGTACTTGAGCGTGTCGTGCATCCAGCCCATATCCCATTTGAAGCCGAAGCCGAGGCCGCCGAGATGGGTGGGTCTTGAGACCATGGGATAGGAGGTAGACTCCTCGGCATAAGTCTGAATGTCGGGATGCTCTTTGTAGGCTTCCTCATTGAAGCGGCGCAGGAAGTCGATGGCTTCGAGGTTTTCGCGGCCACCGAATTTGTTCGGGATCCACTCGCCCGGGTTACGGGAGTAATCGAGATAGAGCATGGACGCGACGGCATCCACGCGCAGGCCGTCGATGTGATATTTGTCGAGCCAGAACATGGCGCTCGACATGAGGAAGCTGCGTACTTCGCTGCGGCCGTAGTTGAAGATGTGCGTCTTCCAGTCGGGATGAAATCCCTGGCGCGAATCGGAATGCTCGAACAGGTGCGTGCCATCGAAGAAGGCGAGGCCGTGGGCATCCGAAGGGAAGTGCGACGGAACCCAATCGAGAATGACGGCGATGTTGTGCTGATGGAGATAGTCGACAAAGTACATGAAATCCTGCGGGGTACCATAGCGTGACGTGGGCGCGAAGTACCCGGTGGTCTGGTATCCCCAGGAGCCGTAGAAGGGATGCTCGGTGATCGGCATCAGTTCCACGTGAGTGAAGCCGAGGCGGTTGACGTGTTCGGCGAGGCGGGGGGCGATTTCACGGTAGTTGAGCGGACGATTGTGCTCTTCGGGAACGCGCATCCAGGAGCCGAGGTGAACCTCGTAAATGGAAATGGGCGAGTGGACGGTGTTGGCGGCGGCGCGGTTGTGGAGATAAGCCTGGTCGCGCCAATCGTAGTCGAGATCCCAGACAACGGAAGCGGTGCGCGGCGGTTTTTCGGCAAAAAGGGCGATGGGGTCGGCTTTTTCAGCGCGATAACCGTGCTGGTTACTGTCGATGCGGAACTTGTAGAGCGCACCCTTTTGGATGCCGGGAATGAAGCCTTCCCAGATTCCGGATGAGCCGCGCGGCTGCAATTGGTGCGAGGTGGGGTTCCAGTTGTTGAAGCTGCCAATCACGTTGACGCGGCGGGCATTGGGCGCCCAGAGGCTGAAGACGGCGCCAGCAGTGCCCTGGGACTCGACCAGATGCGCGCCCAGTTTGTCGTAGACGCGATAGTGGCTGCCTTCGTTGAACAAGAATAGATCTTCCGCAGTCAGCAGAGAGAAATCGTAATGCACCGGAGAGGCATTTTCAGAGGTCGAATGTGTGGTCATCTTCGTCCTTATAAGTGTAGTCCAAACTGGGGCGGGAAGAAATCAGTACCCAGTTGCCAGTACCCAGTAATTGGCTGGCAGCGTCCGCATAAGAGTTGCAGCGCGAAGGTGTTCTGCTTGCAGCCGTGAAACGAACGGTGGCAGGGTCTGGCGTTCGCATTTCTGGGTACTGAGTACTGGTAACTGGGTACTGTTTCTGGGCGGCCTGAGGCTCGCTTATGCCATACTAAAGTTTTACCGATTTAATAAAGAGAAACGAGCACGAAATGGCACAAATACGAGTGGTGATCCTCTGGCACCAGCACCAGCCTTTCTATAAGGACCTGGTGACCGGACAGTACCGGCTGCCGTGGACGCGCCTGCACGCACTGAAAGACTACTACGGGATGGTGAAGTTGCTGGACGAGTTTCCGGGGGTGCATCAGACCTTCAACCTGGTGCCATCGCTGATCTCGCAGATTCAGGATTATGTTTCGGGAGAGGCGCAGGATCCGTTTCTGACGGTGGCGAGCCGTCCGGCGCGGGATTTGACGCAGGAAGAACGGCGCTTTGCGCTGCAATATTTGTTTCAGGCGCATCCGACCAATGTGATTGGGCGGTATCCGCGATACCGCGAACTATTCGAAAAGTTTCGAAGCGCGGGTGAGTCTCCCGAAAAAGCCGACAAGTATTTTCTTCCGCAAGACTTCACCGACTTGCAGGTGCTGTCGCAGATTGGATGGTTTGACGAATTTTTTCTGGAAGAGAAAGACATTGCCGAACTGATCCGCAAGGGGCGCAATTATTCGCTCGAAGATCAGCGGCTGGTGATGGCGCGCGAGTGCGAACTAATGGGCCGCGTCTTGCCGGCACATGCGGCGGCGGCGGGCAAAGGGTCAATCGAGATTTCAACGTCGCCGTTTT
>CAWDPB010000044.1:0-10094 GCA_963804075.1 uncultured Acidobacteriaceae bacterium
GCTGTAATCGGTTAATCCGTTGATGATCGGAATACTGGCATATTCAGCCAGCTGATCAACGATCTCATGGGCAAAGGTGCGGATCATGATGCCCTGGACCATGCGTTCCAGATTCTTAGCAACGTCATAAACCGATTCGCGCTTGCCCAGGTTGATCTCGGCCGGCGAAAGATAAAAGGAAAATCCCCCAAGCTGCTGAATGCCAACATCGAAGCTGACGCGCGTACGCAGCGATGGCTTTTCAAAAATCAAAGCCAGCGTTTTACGCTTGAGCGTGTCGCTATAGGTTGTGGGGTGCGTTTTTACCTGGCGTCCCAGAGTAAGCAAATATTCAATTTCGGGGGGCGAGAAGTCTTTAATTGAAAGGAAATCTGTCGCGTTCATTGTCTACCTTTTCCTGAAGTCGGTTGCCATGATTGCATGATGGCGAGATGCATGTTGACGAAAGAAGCTGGCTGGACCATTCGGTTGCGCAGACTACTGTACTTGCGAAGACAACGGTCCAGCCGCGATCTATGCCAATACGTGTTCCCGATTGTGCGTCAAAGCCGCCAATCTCTCACCCAGCCCCGGCTTGGTCAACTCCTCAACTTCGTAGCTGACGCGCAAGGACGGTTTGTCGATCTTGACAACTCGCGCTAGATCGATGGGCGTGGCCACGATGACAAGATCGCAAGGAGTCTTGCGGATGGTCTCCTCGAGTTCATGCCGCTGTGTGGCGCTGTAACCCATCGCAGGGAGCAGATTGTGCATGTGTCCGTAGCGCTCAAAGGTGCTGCGAATCGATCCAACGGCGTAAGGCCGAGGATCAACCAATTCCGCTGCTCCGGACTGGCGGGCTGCGACCACGCCCGCGCCATACTCCATCTCGCCGTGGGTAAGGGTCGGGCCATCCTCAACAACCAAAACGCGCTTGCCTTTGATCAGTTCGGGTGTCGGCACGGAAACGCGGCAAGCTGCTTCGATCACTGCCGCCTTCGGATTGCTCGACTTAACGTTTTGCCGGACGGTCTCGATATCCTTCGGAGCGGCGGTGTCTACCTTATTGATGATGACGACATCGGCGCGGCGCAGATTCACCTCTCCAGGGAAGTAAGCCAGTTCGTGCCCAGGGCGATGCGGATCGACAACTACGATCTCAAGGTCCGAGGCATAGAACGGAGTGTCATTGTTCCCGCCATCCCAGAGGATAACGTCGGCTTCCTTCTCGGCCTGCCGGAGAATTTTTTCATAATCCACGCCGGCATAAACAACCGTGCCGAGCCGAATGTGCGGTTCGTATTCCTCGCACTCTTCAATCGTGCACTGATGACGATCGAGGTCCTGGAGTGTGGCGAAACGCTGTACAGCCTGCTCGGCGAGGTTGCCGTAGGGCATGGGATGCCGGATGACTACTGGCTTGCGCCCCTGCGCGCGAAGGGTGGCAGCGACAAGCCGCGAAACCGGGCTCTTACCGCAACCCGTGCGTGTGGCACATACCGAAACGACAGGAAGGCTCGATTTGACCTGGGTGTGTTCGGTGCCCTGGAGCCAGAAGTCGGCGCCGGCAGCGACAACCGGGAGGCCAAATGCATAAGCGTAGGATAGGCAATGTCGCTGTAAGCGAACACCACGGTATCGACTTTTCGTCGGCGATCAGCCGCTCTAGTTCCTTCTCTTCAAAGATGGGAATGCCTTCCGGGTACAAGCGGCCGGCGAGTTCACGCGGATAGCGGCGGCCGGCAATGTCGGGAATCTGTGTTGCGGTGAAAGCGACGACTCGATAATCGGAGTTGTCGCGAAATACGACGTTGAAGTTGTGGAAGTCGCGGCCAGCGGCTCCCAGGATCAGAACGTTCTTCATGAATCCCCCGATGCGGTGCAACCTATAAATGCGATTACGATCCATCTTGGTCTGGCGAGCATACTTCGGCTGTGCCGCTTGTCACACGAAGGTGTGAGGGGAAGCCTCGGGCGCTGCAAGCATCTAAAACAAAAGGGAGTTGTCGCCCATGCGAAAGGGGTGACGAGCCTGACTACCTGGCGAAACGCGGATGGAGATCCAAGGACTGAGAACGGCTGCAATAAGAAAGGGAGGCAAGTTCGCCTCCCCCTGAAATGGCTGTTTTCTGCGTACTGAACTAGTCGTTGCTGGGCTTCTTCGGAGTCAAATCGCACTCATGCTTGACCCGGTCAAACTCCAGCCCAGCCGGCGAGAATTCCGCAATCTGCCGTCCGCTGCGCGTCGGTAATCCCACCTTGAACACCTGAGCGCCGAGCAGGCCGCGAACCGTGCCTTTGTCCATGGAAAGAAAATGGCCACGCAGCCAATTCCAGCCCTTAAAGTAGTGGACATCGTCGACCCGCACCTCTACTTCAAGCTGCGGCTGTCCCCAAAAGCCGGGCCGATTAGGCGGAGCCAGCCGGACACCGGGATTGAAGTCCCCCAACTTGAGCTTGCCGTTTTCGCAAATCAAGGTGACTCGCGGCTTGTAGTTGGCGTCTTCCTTAAAATAATTGTCCGACTGGAGTTCGAAACGGACCTTCTTCGCACCCGTCATTTTGTCTTCCGAATGGAACTCAAGCCACTTTCCACCGGCGCTGACACCGTCCGATTCTCCCTGATACGGACTCATGGCGCCAGATTGGGCGCCGGCAAATGCCGTGCATAGCAAAATCACCAGGAGCGCCAAAACACTCTGGCTGGCAAAGCGTAAACGAGGCGACTGACCGTACACATGAGATGCTTGCAAGATTTCCTCCCCGAGATACCTAACTATATGGAACCCAAAAGCGTCTGAAAAGTTGCTCTTTGGGCACATCCAACCGCGGAATTGTTCTTCCCGCCCATTCAAGAATGGTTCGGTCGGTATTACTTAGGTACGCCGACCTTCCGCTGGCGGCGCCAGCAGAAGGGCATATCCATAGGTTTGGTATCGGGCACTTGCCCCGTCCCAAGCGGCTTTGCAGCCCTATCCTCTGGATCGCGACACATTTATGGCGCAGGGCATGACCTCGCCTTTGTGACTACCATCACCTTGCTACGTGCCGTCGGTGCTAGGACTTCTCCTGACTGCTGGATAAATTGGAAAAGGAGAAGTTCCGCAGAGGAGTGCCATGCCCACACTTTTGCAAACGCAGCTCTCAACCGAAGAGCAAGCCTTCATCGAGAAACTGGTCGCCGAATGCAAGGGACGCCCCGGAGCGCTCCTGACCATTCTGGAAGCGGTACAGGAACGAAATCCGCACAACTATCTGCCGGTCGAGACGCTGCGCTATATCGCGGCGAAAACCTCAACGCCTTTGGCCCGGATCTACAGCGTGGCGACCTTCTATTCGCTTTTCAATCTGCAGCCACAGGGGGAGAACACGATCTGCATCTGCCGGGGAACGGCTTGCCACACGCGCGGCTCGCGCAACCTGTTGCAGGGCGTGCGGCTCGACCTTGGTCTCGCTGCCGAGACCGAAGAAGGCGACGGGGCTGAAACCGACAAGATGGTGCTGACGACCGAGGACGGCAGATTCACCGTGCGGACTGTCGCCTGCTTTGGGCAGTGCGCCATGGCGCCGGTGGTGGAAGTGAATCACCACATTTGCGGACACGCCACGGAACGCACAGTGCAGCGTGAAATTGCGACGATTCGAGGAGGAGAGTAAGCAATGCCTCGGATTCAGGATATCGGAGCATTCAATACAGTCCGGGAAGCCGGCTTGGCAAAACTGCTGCCGGCCACTCCTCGCCTCACCGTCGGGATGGGCACTTGCGGCCAGGGAAATGGAGCCGAGGGGTTGTATCAGGCATTCGCCCAGGGCATTGAACGCAGCGGAGCCGATATCGTGCTTGCGCCTGTCGGGTGTTTTGGCGCCTGCTTTCAGGAGCCGCTGGTCGGAGTGCGCCTGCCAGGGAAGCCGCTTGTGATCTTGCGCAAGGTGCAAGCCAACGACGCAACCCGCGTGCTGGAGGATATCGAAGAGGGCAATATCAGCCCCGACCTCATCTATTGCAAGATCGAAGAATGGGATCACCTGACTGGGCACCTTCGCTATGGAGAGGGATATCCCGGTGTCCAGTCCTGGAATGACCTGCCGTTCTTCAAAAGCCAGAAGAAGATCGTGCTGCGCAACTGCGGCATCGTCAATCCAGACGATATCGAGGAATACATCGCAATTGGCGGATACCAGGCACTGTACAAAGTGCTGATGGACGGACATCCGGAAGCGGTCATCGAGCAGATCAAACTGTCTAGATTACGCGGCCGCGGCGGCGCTGGCTACGCCACCGGCAACAAATGGGAGTTTCTGGCAAAGGCCAAAGCGGAGCCAAAATACATCATCTGCAACGCCGACGAGGGCGACCCCGGCGCGTACATGAATCGCAACGAGATTGAAAGCGATCCGCACGCGCTGTTGGAAGGGATGATCGTCGGCGGCTACGCAACCGACGCGGCGGAGGGGATCGTTTATGTTCGCGCCGAGTATCCGCTGGCCGTGCACCGGCTGAACCGCGCGATCGAACAGGCTCGAGAGTATGGAATGCTCGGGGAGAACATTCTCGGGCGAGGTCTGAAGTTCGACATCGCGGTGGTGGAAGGCGCGGGAGCGTTTGTATGCGGCGAAGAGACCGCTCTGATTGCGTCCCTCGAAGGGCATGCGGGCCGTCCGCGCCCGCGTCCGCCGTTTCCGGCACAGAAGGGCCTCTGGGGAAAGCCGACCAGCATCAACAATGTCGAAACCTGGTACAACATCGCGCCCATTGTGATGCGCGGCCCCTCGTGGTTCACCGAAACCGGCAGCCCCAAAAGCTCGGGCACAAAAGTCTTTTCGCTGGTTGGAAAAGTGAAGAATACAGGCCTGGTTGAGATGCCTCTGGGCACATCGCTGAAGACCTTCATCTACGACATTGGAGAAGGTGCGCCCGACGGGCGTCAGGTCAAAGCGGTCCAAACCGGCGGGCCTTCCGGCGGATGTATTCCGCACGAGATGTTCGAAACTCCCGTGGATTACGAAAATCTGGCGCAGCTGGGATCCATCATGGGCTCAGGCGGGATGGTGGTGATGGATGAAGACAACTGCATGGTGGACGTGGCACGTTATTTCATCGAATTCACCCACTCCGAATCGTGTGGCAAGTGCATCCCATGCCGGGTCGGACTCAACAAATGTCTGCGCATTTTGAACCGCGTCACCGAGGGCGCGGGGACAGCGCATCACGTCGAACTTCTCGACGAGCTGAGCCGCTATATTCGCGACTGCTCGCTGTGCGGACTGGGCCAGACCGCGCCCAATCCCGTCCTGACCGCTCTGCGCCATTTCCGTGGCGAATTCGAAGACCACATCGTGGCCCGGCGCTGCGCGGCTGGCGTTTGCGAAGAGTTGGCCCTTTCTCCGTGCGAAAACAGCTGTCCGCTGCACATGAACATCCCGCGCTTCCTCCAGCTTTACAAGGAAGGGCAACTGGAACAGGCCTTCCTGTCGATCATCTTGGATAACCCATTGCCTTCCTCAACTGGCCGGGTGTGTCAGCATCCCTGCGACAACCGCTGCCGTCGCCAGACACTGGATCAATCGGTCAACATGCGCGAAGTGCACCGTTTTGTCGCCGATTCGATTCTTCTCTCCGACAAATACGAGCCGATGTTCCAGGCGGTCATGGATCGCATGCTGGCGGCGACCGGACGCAAGATCGCAGTGGTCGGTGCTGGGCCGGCGGGGCTCACGGCGGCATTTTATCTCGCGCTGTTCGGTCACGACGTTACTGTGTTTGAGAGCAGGCCGGAAGCAGGCGGCATGCTTCGCTTCGCTCTGCCCGAGTACCGGCTGCCCAAGAATGTCCTGAAGCGCGAGATTTCGTTCATCGAGCGCCTGGGAGTGAAGTTCGTCTTTAATACAAAGCTCGGCGCGGACCTCAGCTTCGGCGAACTCGACGACCACTTCGACTCCGTGTTCCTCTCGATTGGTACCTGGAAAGAGAGTTGGATTGAGCAAGCTGGCACCGAACTCAAGCCGGTGTATGGCGCGCTGAATTTCCTGGAAGCAACCGCCGCGGGCCAGGATGTGGTTCTCGGCCGGCGGGTTGCTGTGATCGGCGGTGGGAATGCCGCCATCGACTCCGCCCGCACTTCTCTGCGCAAAGGGTCGGAAGTCACCGTTTTCTATCGCCGCGAGCGGAAGGATATGCCGGCCATCGAAGAAGAAACGGTTGCTGCAAGAGAGGAAGGCGCAAAATTTGTATTCCTCGCCGCGCCGCACCGCATTATTGGCGATGGAAAAGGCGGGGTGAAGGCAATCGAAGTTGTGAAAACCCGTCTCGGCGCCTATGACACCTCGGGCCGCAGGAAGCCAGTCACCACAGGCGAGATCCAGCGTTTCGATTGCGATTCCGTGATTCTTGCCGTGGGCGAGGGCGTGGATCCCGAAGTTGCCAAAGACTCCGGCATGAAACTAAGAGACAGCGGGACAGTCGAAGTAAACCGTTTCACACTGGAGAGCAGCCGCCAGAAATTCTATGCCGGAGGCGACCTGGTTACGGGAGCGTCCAACGTTTCAAACGCCATGGGTTACGGCAAACAGGCGGCCCGTAACATCGATCGCCAACTGATGGAATCGGACCGCTGGAATAGCCTATTCCCTGAGTTCGAATACGAACAGAATCCGCCCGAAGAGCCGAGTTCCAGCCGCAGACACTCCGGGCACGAACTTCCGGCACTCGTCCGGGCCCGCTCGTTCGACGAGGTCGTGTCCGGATTGGACGATGAGTCGACGCTCGACGAGGCTTGCCGTTGCCTGCGTTGCGATGTTAAAGGAGTTCCCGTTGGCTAGGGAAAGGAGCAAGATTTGGCACAGAAGAAGCTGTCAATTCGCATTGACGGGCAACTGATCGCTGCCGAAGAGGGCACGACCATCCTGCAAGCGGCCAAAGCGAGCGGCAAATACATCCCCACGCTTTGCCACCTGGATGGCCTCACGCCGGTGGGAGCGTGCCGTGTATGCCTGGTGGAGGTGTCCGGCGTAGACCGGCTGTTTCCGGCTTGCACGACTCCCATTCAGGATGGCATGTCGGTGACCACAAACTCGGCTCGCCTGTCCCGTTACCGGCGGATCTCGGTGGAACTGCTGCTCGTCGAACGGAATCATGTGTGCGCGGTCTGCGTGTCCAATGGACATTGCGAACTTCAGACCATGGCGACTTCGCTGGGCGTGAATACCGTTGGATTTTCCTACAACTATCCCAAGCTCAGCGTGGATACATCGCACCCGCGCTACGTTTTGGACCACAACCGCTGCATCCTCTGCACGCGTTGCGTTCGGGTATGCGCGGAGATGGAAGGTGCGCACGTCTGGGATGTGACATCGCGCGGCATCCATTCGCGCATTACCAGCGAGATGAATGAGAAATGGGGACAGGCTACGACCTGCACCAGTTGCGGCAAGTGCGTGCAGGCCTGTCCAACCGGCGCGTTGGCGGAGAAAGGCTGGGCGGTTGAGGAAATGGTCAAGAAGCTGGGCACGGTCACCTCGCTTGCGCAGCGAAGAGGAGCGCAGCAATGAAGAAGGTGAAAGTGGCTACCGTCTGGCTGGATGGTTGCTCGGGCTGCCACATGTCGCTGCTGGATATGGACGCGGCCATCATCTCGCTGGGCCGCAAGATCGACATCGTGTATGGCCCGCTGGTGGACGCGCAGGAGTTTCCTGAGGAAGTGGATTTGACGCTCGTCGAAGGTGCGGTCAGTTCCCAGGACGATCTCAACAAAATTCGAAAGATCCGCCAGCGCACGCAGATACTGGTTTCCCTGGGCGATTGCGCTGTCACAGGGAACGTGCCGGCCATGCGCAACAACATTCCCGTCGGCAAACTTCTGCAACGCGTTTATGTGGACGGCGCGGACGAAAAGAAGCTGATTCCCAGCGACCGCGTGCCCGCGCTCTTGAAGCAGGCGCGTCCGCTACGCGAGTTTGTCAAGGTAGACCACTTTCTGCCCGGGTGCCCGCCGCCCGCCAAGGCGATTCTCGGATTGATCACCGACCTGCTGGAAGGGCGCAAGCCGGA
Organism: uncultured Acidobacteriaceae bacterium; assembly: GCA_963804075.1. Taxonomy (GTDB): domain Bacteria; phylum Acidobacteriota; class Terriglobia; order Terriglobales; family Acidobacteriaceae; genus Acidiflorens. The sequence continues at coordinate 8,027 of CAWDPB010000044.1, forward strand.
AGCCGGCCAGACGGTAAAGTTCGGTTAAGGAGCCGCGATGAAGCGCATCACCATCGAGCCCATCAGCCGTATTGAAGGGCACGGAAAAATCACGATTCAGCTGGACGACGACGGCCACGTGGCGGGAGCGGATTTCACGTGACCCAGATTCGCGGCTTTGAGAAGTTCACCGAAGGCCGCCCGTTCTATGAAATGCCCGGAATTACGGCGCGCATTTGCGGCATCTGTCCCATCAGCCACCTGCTGGCGTCGTCGAAGGCCTGCGATGCCATCATGGCCGTGAGAATCCCTCCCGCGGCGCGCAAACTGCGCGAACTGGTGCACTGCGCCCAGATCGTGCAATCGCACGCGCTGAGCTTCTTCTATCTCTCCGCTCCCGACTTTCTGCTGGGAATGAGTTCCAACGCGGCCCGGCGGAACGTCCTGGGAGTCATTGCCGAGCTATCCCGAACTGGCGCGCGATGGGATCGAATTGCGCAAGTTTGGACTGCAGGTGGTCGAAGGCCTGGCGGAGGAGCGCGTCCACACCTCTTGGATTGTTCCCGGCGGCGTCAACAAGCCGCTTGGCGCCGCGGTGCGCGACCGTATTCTCTCCGATTTGCCGGCAGCCAGGGCGATTGTTGACCGCACCATTCCATTCTTCAAACGCGCTCTCGATAACTATGCGGAACAGATCGCCGTCTTCGGCTCCTTTCCAACCATGTATGCCGGAATGGTAAATGCCAAGGGCGATTTGCAGCTGTACGATGGCGCCCTGCGTTTTCGCAGTGCGTCGGGCGAGATTGTCGAGGATCAGATTGCCGCTGAAGACTACGAACAGTGGATCGGCGAAGCCAGCCTGAAGGAGTCTTACCTCAAGGCTCCTTACTTCGTGCCCCAGGGATTTCCGGCAGGCGTCTATCGCGTGGGGCCGCTCGGGCGCATGAATGTCGCGAGCGGCTGCGGAACCCCCGCGGCCGATACCGAACTCCGCGAATTCCACCAGCGATTCGGGGCAGTTGCGCACAGCGCGTTTCTCTACCACTACGCGCGGCTGATTGAGATTCTGTACGCCATGGAGAGAATCGAAGCTCTGCTGAACGATCCGCTGATTCTCGACCCGCACGTGCGCGCGACCGCCGCAGTGAATGCCCTGGAAGGCGTTGGCATGATCGAGGCTCCGCGCGGAACGCTCATCCATCACTACAAAGTCAACGAAGATGGAGCCATTACCTGGGCCAACCTGATCGTTGCCACCGGCCATAACAACCTGGCCATCGGACGCAGCGTGCAGCAGGTTGCCGAACATTACGTGGATGGAACCAAGCTGAACGAAGGAATGCTCAACCATGTTTCGGCGGTCGTCCGTGCGTACGATCCTTGCCTGAGTTGTTCGACGCACGCCGATGGCTCGCTGGCCATGACGATTCAATTGCTCGACGCGGAAGGGGGACTGCTGGACGAAATCTCGAATTGAGCCTGTCGTCTACTCCAGTTTTGTCGGCTGCTTGTTGGTCGCCTTCTTGAGATCCACCTCGCCAGACTCGTCCGTTGCCTCGTCGCTATTGACGAACCGCTCAATTCTTTTGAGCAAAGTCGGCATTACCGCGGATACCGCCGCCGACAGGGAATCGCCGGTTGCAAAACTCTCGCCGGCAATCGTAAACAGCCAAGCCGGTGGGCAGTGCCCGTAGAGCATCTTCGCCAAATTCAAAACAGCCGCAGGCGTGAGTTCATGCGAATGCTCTCCCGCCGAGGCCGCAGGCACAACTCTCCTGCATTCGACTTCCCCCGGAACGCCACCATGCGCCGCATCCACGAAAAGCACCCTTTCGGCATGGCTGGCGAAGTCGGCGAGTTCAGGCGTCAATTGCTGACAGGCAACAACCTTCACGCCGGACTGCATAAGGTCGCGTGAGATCCGCTGGGCAATCTGCCATCCGGCGCCATCATCCGAGCGCAGCGGATTGCCGAAGCCGACGATGAGGACACGAACCTTTCTCCCGTCGGCAACCGCACCATCACAGCCTGACGATTTATCCTCGCGCATCGTTTCGACTTTTTCTACTTCGACTCAGGCAAAATGGCT
>CAWDPB010000045.1:0-27906 GCA_963804075.1 uncultured Acidobacteriaceae bacterium
AGCACACGCTGCAATTTGGAGCGCAGTATGTGTACTCGCAACGCAATCAGACGAACAACGTGATCGGTGCAGCTTCCGGCGACATGCAGGGCCTGCTGACCTTTAACAATCTTGCACAGAGCACGGGGAACGCGTTCGCCGATTTTCTGGTGGAGTTGACCGTCAATCCCCCGCACAATCCGCAGGGGTTCATTCAGAGCTTTACGCAGGATTCCGGCCAGGGACGGTACTACCAGCGTTTTCAAATTGCCGAGCCTTATTTTCAGGATGATTGGAAGATATCTCACAATCTGACGCTGAACCTGGGATTGCGCATCAGCTTATTTGGCACTTACAGCGAAAAGAACCGCAATGCGTGGAACTGGGTAGCTTCGCGATTCGATCCGAACAAACAATTTTCGGTCAACCCGGTCTATGGAGAGCTGCTGGATAACGGCCAGGCGGTGTCGTTTAATCCGACTACGTTCCAGTTGGACCCAACGGTGGTCAGCAATCTGGGTCTTGTGCGGTGCGGCTTCAATGGCACTCCCGCAAGTTGTATGAAGGGTCACTTGTTCAACCCGGCCCCGCGCGTTGGTTTCGCGTGGGATCCGTGGGGCGACGGGAAAACGTCGATTCGCGGCGGCTACGGCATCTTCTTTGAGCATGGCACGGGCAACGAAGCCAATACGGGTTCTCTTGAGGCGAGCGCGCCGGTTGTGCTTAGCATGACGCAACATCTTCCGATCAGTTATCCGTGCATTGGTAACGTTGGATATGGGGCGGCTTTCGATCCGAGCAACAGTGCTTGCAGTTTCGAAGGCAGCTCTGCACCTCCGGCCGGATCCGTTTTTCCTCTCGACGTCACGTCGATTCCGACCAAGGCGATTTGGCCTTATGCGCAGCAGTGGAGCTTCGGGATTCAGAGGGAAGTTTCGAAGGCGCTGGTGGTCAACGTCGCGTATGTCGGGAGCAAAGGAACCCACCTGACCGTCGAGCGCCAGCTTAACCAGTTACCTCGGTTGCCCGCGAACGAGAATCCCTTCGGTCCGAATGAGCCACTGACGATTGCGGATTGTACCGTGAACCCGAGTCTTAGCCCGGGTCAGTACCCGGGAGACGTTAACGGCAGTCCATTCCTGCTACAGAATGGAACCTCGGTGACGCGGGGAAGTCCGGCTTACGTGCATTTGCAGGCGGCATGCTCGAATCCAAACATCCCGAACGTCAACTCGCTTCAGGATTCGACAGTGACAGCACTGATTCCAGGCCATCCATATCCGGGGCTGGGAAGAGTCCTCGCGTTGCAGAATGTGGCCACTTCCACTTACAACGCGTTTCAGGGCACGGTGCGGCATAGCAGCGGGCCGCTCACGCTCGGCCTCTCTTACTCGTACAGCCACTCGATCGACGATGCTTCCGATCGAAGCGATCCGGTACTGCCCAATTCTTACGACCTGCACGCGAATACCGCGAGTTCGAATTTTGACGAACGTCACCTTCTGAATGTCAGTTACGTTTACCAATTGCCGTTGAAGGATCTTCCGCACCGGTTGATGAACTGGGCCAATGAAACCGAGCCTGAAGACGCGAGCGCACCGAAATCGACTTGTTGTTCGCCGCTCGTGAACAACATTGTCGACGGCTGGGAGCTTTCGGGAGTCGTGTTGTTTCAATCGGGCACGCCTTACACAGTGATCAACAGTGCGGGCAACACGGGTATTTCGCTGACCGACAACGCTGGTGTTGATTCCGGGCTTGGCATTGCTGCATCGTATCCCGATCTGGCGAAAGGTGCGCCGAAGCCGGGAAACAATTCTCAGAGCTTCGGCCGGCTCCTCGGCAATCCAGCTGAGTTTGTTGCGCCGCGCGGGCTGACGTTTGGCGACGCTGGGCGAAATTTCATGAATAATCCGAGCCGCCTGAATTTCGATGTGACACTGGCCAAGCATTTCAAGATCCGGGAGGGCAGCCAACTTGAGTTCCGTGCCGATGCCTTCAACCTCTTTAACCACTCGGAATTCAGGGTCTACGATCCGGATAACCCGGGTAGCACCGGCAATAACGTCGTTAGTTGTTACGCCGGTCCCTCATATTCCGCGGGGTTTAAGGGCAGCGCAGGCGACTGCGTGACCGGAGCCTCTTTCTTGCACCCAGTCGATGCCCATCGGCCCCGGACCATACAGTTCGGCCTCAAGCTCGGCTTCTAGGACGGACTTCTTATTATGCATACGCGTGCGAATCATCGAAGAGTTTGCCGGACGAGTTATGAAGGGCGCTTACTCGGGTGGGGAGCGCGCCGGAGTGTTCCAACGCTATTGTTGCTGTTGGCAGCAGCGATGCTCTCCGCGTGCGGCGGTAGCGGATCTTCCACGGCCAACACGCAGGTTCCGCTGACGCTTTCGGGCAACTGGCAGTTCACGATTTCGCCTCAAGTCGACGCGAACAACCAGGTACTGTTTCTGGGCGGACTGGAGGGCGGGTTCCTGCTGCAGAATTCGGGATCGGCGAAGGGATCGTCGGAGTACGCGATATCGTTGCCGGGAGTTTCGACGCCATGCAACTCGGGATCGGCGGCGATCACCGGGACGATTAGCGGGCAAGCTGTCAACCTCACTGCGGTGGCCGGCACGCAGACCTTTACGCTCACCGGCACTCTGAGCCTGGATAGTTCGACCATGTCGGGCACCTACACATCCACGGCAGGCACCGCGTCGGATGGCTCCGCTTGCGGCAGCGCTGAACCTCCCACAGGATCGACGATCTCCGGATTGCAATGGAGCGCCGCTCTTGTGCCTTCAATAACGGGCCCGTTTCAAGGGAGCATTCTGAGTACAGGCGGCAGTACGGGTCTGCAGAATGAGAGCTTTCAAGCGTGGGGTACGCTCACCCAGGGGCAGAATACCGGGGCGAGCAGCGCGACCGTCACAGGTACTCTGAACGTTAACTCTTATCCGTGTTTCGGCGCGGAGTCTGTCACGGGTCAAATCAGCGGTAATTCCGTCACGTTGCAGATCGTGGGAAGCGATAACTCAACCCTGGGACAGGTCGGTGTCCCGGCCAGTTCGAATGGAGCCACCGGCCTGAATCCCGTCAACGTTGAGTCCCAGCAGGGGGGATACGTCCTGAATGGAGTTGCGCCTTCCTACATGGTGGCGACAACGGGATGTCCGGGCAGCCTGGACAACGTGGATGACGCGGGGAACTACGGAACAATTTGTCTGGGGCTGAACGGCACGAGTTGCACACAGGCAGCCGACGTCAAATCCGCGGCTGTGCAGCATGCGGGCACGGTTCCGTATACGCATGCGCACTCTGGGCTAACCGTGGCGAGCCCAATCAATGGCACATCGCAGGACGTGGAGCGGCATCATGCAGAGGTCGACTAATAGTCAAATGATAAGTGGTGTAGGTCTGGAACGTGTTTGTGCACGGGCGCAGTGCTCTCATTGGTTGCCGGGCCTGTTGTTCGCCGTCGCGATCATGGCGGTGGCGATGCTTTCGGCGTGCGGCGGAGGCTCTTCTTCGAGCGCCTCGCAGCAAAGCTCACCGCTTGCGGGCAACTGGCAATTCACGATGGCGCCGCAAACGGACGGAGTGCAGGGTGATCCAACATTTAGCGGAGGCCTACTCGGCGGATTTTTTCTCGAGAGCAACGGCTCAATCACGGGGCAAACGGTCTACTCCGTTACGTCATCGACCTCCAGCAATGGACCGTGTAATGGCGGCACAGCTCCGGTAACTTTAACGACCAGCGGCCAGAACGTAACCATCACCGAGGTTGCTGGCACGCAGACGTTTACGCTAACCGGAGCATTGAGCTCCGATGGCTCGTCGATGTCGGGGACTTACTCCGCAACTGCTGGGACGGCGGTCGACGGTTCAGCTTGCGGATATGCCGTTTCGGGATCCTCATTTACATGGAGTGCGATATCCGTGCCGCCCCTTACGGGATCGGTCGCCGGGAGCTTTCACAGCGCCGGCGGAACCTTGACGGGTTCGGGTCTGTCCGATCAGGATTTTCCCGTGACCGGTACCCTTAGCCAAGGTGCCAATATTGGCGCCAGCAGTGCGACCGTGACCGGACAGTTGAGCTTTCTTAATCCTCCGGCCACCGGCGCAAGCGACTATCCGTGTTTTCCGGGTGGATCTGTGTCGGTGAATGGGCAAATCAGCGGGAACACCCTGGTTTTGCAACTCATCGGGACCGATGGATCGGCCGACGGCCAGATTGGCGTGGCTCCAAGCCTGGTTAATTTCGATGGCGACGACATTTATCCGGTCACATTTGATTCGACGGCGAACGGATATGTGTTGCACTCCTCGGGCGGACTGGCCTACGTTGTGAACACGAAGACCTGCCCCGTCGGGGTCAATGGTACAGGCGGGGAGGACTTGGGTTACATCTGCTTGGCGGTAAACGGTACAACCACCGCTTGCCAGGAGCCGATCACGCTTACTCCGGCAGCCGTGACCTTCCAGGAACAAACGCTGGGCGCGAATCAAAGGCAACAGCAGACCGTTACGCTGACGAACGATTCCGGCTCCCCCCTGACCGGCCTGACGATTAATGTTAACTACGATTCTTCGGGCAGCCCCTTCGGCGGCTACACCGATTTCAACAATCTGCCAAGTTTTACGGAGACGGACACATGCGGCAGCGGGGGCGCATCTTCGCAAGGGCAGCCTTTCAACCTCAGCGCGGGGCAGGCGTGTTCCATTGTGGTCGAGTTTTCTCCTCAGGAGGCTTGCCCTTGGTTGCCGTTCGGAAGCCCGCAAACCATTCAAGGGGCTGCTCCGATTTACTGTCCGTTCCCTCAAACTGCTTTAGTGACAGTGAACAGCCCGACCACGGCGGATAATGATAAGGCGTTCGCGGTGCCGATCACGGGGAGCGCGCTCAGCGTCATCCAGCCCGCGACGCCTGAACTTGATTTCAGCGCGGAGGAACAACTTGCTCCGCCGGAAGCAAGCACGCCGCAAACGCTGTCATTTGTGAACACCAGCACGAATCCCGTGCAGATTCTGGGTCGCGCCGCCTGCACGAACCCGGGGCCCGGGCAGTTTCTGACGCTTCCGGCGCCGCGGCAAAGCCAAGCGGTCGCCGGCCTGCAAGTGGTGTGCAATTCGCTAGGCTGTACGGCCGACAACTCCAGTATCTCAGTGGCGGTGGGCTTCACAAGCCCGCCGACGATCCAGTACAACTGCGACAGCGATTCCGATACCTCGCTGCCGAATTTCCAGATCTCCTCGGATACTTGCACGGGAGCGACTCTGGCGCCGCAGCAAGGCTGCAGCGTGCAGATCACGTATGTGCCGCAGCCCAACACCGTTCTCCCGAGTGGCGGCCTGGATTATTTTCTGGAGCTGAACACACTACAGTGTTGGCCCGCGGGGACGACTCCGTCGGAGTCCAATCCTTGCGAGATCGACAGCGGTCGTTTCCCGGTGGAGTTGAAGGCGAATGGGCCGAGCACATTGCGTATGTCTCCGAGCGCGGGCCTGGATTTCGGACCTCAGAAGAAAGGGACGACCAGCGCGCCTCTGACCTTGACCTTAACGAACGATGGGAAGCTGGCGACAACACAGCCGGTGACCTTCGTCGGAAGTATCGAGGCGAGCGGCAGCTTCTCAATTCCGAATGGCGGTAACTCCTGCCCCGCGATTCTGGCTCCGGGCGCCAGTTGTGCTGTGAGCGTCGTTTTCACACCCAAAAGCACAGGCTACAGTCAGGAAAAGGTCACCATTAATTACCAGCCGCAAACGAACGGCAGTTTCCAGCAGTTTTTCTATCTGCGGGGAACGGGGCAGTAATCCGGCGCTTGCGAGCGCTCGCCCGGTGCGGGACCCCACGCGGGGCGACGCGAGACGATGGAACTCAATGCATGGAGGATGCGGTGCCAATGAAACGATGGATTCTACTTCTTCTGCCGGCAGCGACGATTGCAGTTCTCACCGGATGCGGAGGAAGCACGTTCAATGTGCAGAATCCTCAAGGGCCGCCCCCGCCCAATGTTACAGTCACGGTGCAAACGACGGGATTGACAAACGGATCAGTTCCGGTCAATGGCGCGGTGACTCTTACGGCTACGGTTCAGGGCACCTCGGCTCAGGTCGCCGATGGAGTGGCCTGGTATATAAGCTGCTCGGGGGGAGCCGTGGGTGCGTGCGGCACGCTTAGCAGTCCGTCGAGCGCAAGCGGTGCGGCCATTACCTATACCGCACCCGCAAGCATTTCTTCGAACACTCTGACGGCACATATCGTTGCCTACGCAGAAGCGCAGCAAACGGCGAACAGCATTTCTTCGATCACCATCACCACCTTCAACAGCAGCCTCGCGGCCGGTAATTACGTTCTGCAGGCCCAGGGAGCCGACTCCAGCCTTAACCCGTACCAGGTTGCCGGCGTGATCAAGATGACGGCCAGGGAAATATTACGGGCGGAGAACAGACGGCGAATTACATTTCATCGGGATTGTCGTTGTCGGATACGGTCACCGGAGGTAGCTATTTTCTCGGGAACGATGGCCGGGGAACGATCACCATCCAAACGGGTGACACCAACATTGGCGGAAACGGGGTGGAGACCTTTGCCTTCGTGTACCTCTCAAGTTCCCAAGCATTGATTTCGCAGATGGATATTGGAAGTGCGGCGACCGGGGCGTCGGCCACCGGTACGCTGGATTTGCAGACCAGCACCGCAACGCCGACGGGTGGCTATGCCTTCGTGGTGAACGGCACATATGTTGCCAAGACGTCGCCCGTAGCTTTCGGCGGCGTCTTCAATATTGATTCGCCCAACACAATCTCAGGCAATGGCAGTGTTACCGATGAGATTGTCGGGAAGAAATTGAACGCCACCGCACTGGGGCTCTCCGGCACACTGACGGCTCCGGATCAGTTTGGTGCAGTTATATTGAATCTGATGGCTCCGTTCGGCGCTGCCAACAAAGCTATTCCGTTGACGTTCGCGGGCTATATTATCGACGCGACCCACATAGAACTCATTGAGACCGATGACGCTTCCGGCAGTGGCTTTGGTATGACTGGCGGTGTCGCTATCGGGCAGGGAGGAGCGACCGGGACCTTTACTGGCAACAACTCGTTCTCGGGGACTTATGTGTTCGGAATCCCTGGAACCGACCTCAGCACTGGCAACAGCAGTTTCGCGCCGAACACACTGACGGCGGCGGGCCTGTTTACGGCCGACGGCAGCGGCAACCTCACCAACGGATTTGCGGACACCTTTCTGGATCTGAATGGTGTGCAGGTAAGTGGACAAACGGGTGCTCAGATCAGTGCGGCATTTACGGGAACATATTCGGTCGATTCGACCGGAACCGGCCGCGCTGCGTTCGACCGCGATCACTTTCAATCCCGAACCAAAAGACGATTATAGCCCGGCGTTCTTTTTCTATCTCACTGGTATTACAGGCGAGGGCGAACCGGCAGCGCTGGTTCTCCAAAGCGGCGATACCCACTATCCATCGATTGGAACGGGAGTGGCCTATCTGCAATCCGGGTCTCCGTCGTTCAACGGCGACTACGGGTTCAGCTTCACGCAGGAGCAGGGTGGCGGCGGTGAAAACGACGGCACCGCACAGCTGAATGCGGACGCGACGACCGCACCGCCTTCTTTGTCTGGCGTGGCGGATGTCAATCTGGATTTCGGCGCCAATCAGGACCAGCCTTTCACCGGTACTTTCGCCACACCGGCGGCGACAGCTCCTTTTGCGGGCATCCTGGTGGGAACTAATAACTCAGTTTCGAGCAGTTCGGTATTCTTTCCTCAGATCGCGGCCGACTACTACTTCATCGATCCCAACCGCGGCTTCTTCGTCGAGACGGATCTGGTGAACGCAACTTCGCCCGAGCAAACAGGCCAGGTGTCGCTCGGCTACTATGCGGTGCGCACGCCTGTGTGTGCGGGTTGCCCGTAGACCGGTTCGCAGATTATCCTGCACGAACCGAGGAGGACTGAATGGGAGGCATGATTCCCTTAGGGGATGCGTCGCGCCGTCCGGCACGCGCTCCTGTCGTCACGATCCTCATTATCCTCGTAAACGCCTTCGTATTTGTGCAGGAGTTGATCGGCGGCGACGCATTTGTCATGAATTGGTCGGCGATCCCCGACCAAATTGTCTCCGGCCATCGCTTGATTACACTTCTGACCGCGATGTTCATGCATGCCAGTTGGTCGCACATCATAGGCAACATGATCTTCCTGTGGGCGTTTGCTCCCGAGATCGAAGATGCGATGGGGCCGAGGCCGGTATCTGGTTTTCTATATCGTGGGCGGGCTGGTGGCGATGATGGCCCAAATCGCGGCCTCACCACATTCCACAATTCCAAACCTGGGTGCAAGCGGCGCGATTGCCGCGGTCATGGGCGCGTTCTTGGTTACCTATCCTCGCGACCGTATTCGCGCGGCTCTTATTCCTTTTTGTATTCGTGCGGATCACATTCATTCCGGCTGCACTCTTAATCGGCTTTTGGTTTCTCACCCAGCTTTTCAGCGCCGGTTCGATAGCGCAAGTGCAGACAGGTGGAGTGGCGTACCTGGCGCACATCGGCGGTTTCATCTTTGGGGCGGTTACGGCGCGTCTGTTTGAAGATCCGCGCCGGCTCGCCTGGCAGCGGTCAACGGAGTAGATTCGGGGATTGAAGAATGAAATCGCCTGTTTATGGAAATAGACAAAAAGGGTCAATTTGCGCCGCTACGATACTGTCGTGCGTGAAAATCTCCATGCCTAACCGATTCGGGCCGCGTACTTGATCACACGACTGGTGAAAAAATAAGGGGGTATTGTGCCAAGAAAGGTGAGTTTAAAGCGCGCAAAAGCGAGTGCCGTCGATGAATACATAGCAAACGCCCAGAACAGTTACGAAGCAAATTGAGAGAGATTAGGGGCGCGATCCGCGAGGCGGCGCCAGGTGCGACGGAACGCACTGACTACTTCAAAATGCCCGGATATTCCTATGAAGGCTACGACTATGACGGGATGTTTGTCTGGTTCAGCTTTAGGAAGTTAGACATACGATTACATCTACGACCTCCAGTGATACAAGACCACAAAAAGAAGCTGGCAGGCTGTGCCACAACAAAGGCCATTGTTAGTTTCCCAGCAGACAGGGCGATATCGATGGCGTTAGTAAAGAAGCTTGTGAAAGCGAGCCTAACGGTGATGAAAGATAAGTGCAAGTGACCTGGTGTCGGGGGTTCAGCTTGCTCTGAATCGTTGTGAGAAGGGTATGGGGGATCAAGGCACGCCTTGATGGTTGATGCTATCAGATGGCAGGGCAGCCACGCTCCGCGAGCAAATTGATCCGGTCAGGAGACTTCCGCTTCGACGAAAGCGCGCCCGACCAAGTCCACTTCGAACCAGAATAGGGATGCAAGCCGGCCATGATTCGATGGTTGGTGAAACGTCCCGCTTTCGCTCGCTGATTATATGACCGGAGGTTAAGAAGCTAGCCGTGTGATCAGTGTAGGCGGGACTTGAGTTGCTAATGCTAAAAAAGCTGGCGGAGAGGGTGGGATTTGAACCCACGATACCCGTTAAGGTATGTCCGCTTTCGAGGCGGATCGTTTCAACCGCTCACGCACCTCTCCGAAGAAACAGTTGCCTGTAAAACAGTTGCCGTTAACCAGTTGCCAGTAAAACCCGATCCATCGTGGTGCAATCAGCGCCAACGACTTCGAAACAAACACTCCGAGTGACCAACGACCGACTGCAAACGACCAGCGACTGACGACCAGCGACCGTTAGCTACCGGCGCCTTCTAAAAAATTCCTGCAAGATCTCCGCTGACTTCCCAGCCAAAACTCCTCCGCGCACTTCCATCCGGTGATTCAGAGAAGGATGGTTAATCACCTGAAGCGCCGAGTGAACGGCTCCAGCTTTGGGATCGTCCGCGCCATATACCAACCGGCGGATGCGCGCATGGGTCAACGCTCCCGCGCACATGGCGCACGGTTCAATTGTAGCAAACAGTTCGCACTCGCCTAGACGGTGATTACCCAGGTTTTTTCCGGCTTCGCGCAGCGCAACCATTTCGGCATGAGCGGTGGGGTCGTTGTCGAGCAGATTGCGGTTGTATCCCTGTCCTACGATTTTGCCCTCGAACACCACGACCGCGCCGACGGGGACTTCGCCTGCTTCGAGCGCGCGTTGCGCGGCGCGGAGGGCTTCTTCCATCCAGAGTTCGTCCATATGAAGTTCGTACGCGGGAATTGGGCGGAACAGCGCTGAAAGCGCCGGGCCACCCAAAAATCAACACCCAGATTGAGTTTCTCAGCCGCCTGCCGAGTGACCGGCAAATGGGCCTCACCGGCTCGAAGAAAGTGTATGCGAATTCATGGCCCGAATGGGGGATATCGGCCGTTGTGAGGATGTTGAAGTGCTTCCGCGAGGGAACTTATATTCACATTGTTGCACTCAGACAGTGAAACCGCCCTTCCAGCAAGGCTTTTCACGGGGACGTGAAAATCATCGTAACACCCATCGTATCTATCTTATATCGACGATCACTCAAGCAATACGCGATGGCACGGGATGTGCACCTTCGCCAGTACACGCAGAGCGCGCGCGATGACACGTGGGAGCAGCGCTCGGCTGGGAGGGTCCTGCGGTGAAAAAGATTGCGAAGATTTTGGCGGTGGCGGGGTTTGCCGGGTGTTTGTCGGCAGCGGCATTCGGAGGAGAGGCTTTCGATATCGTAAGAGTGGCCAACTCCGAAGGCAACACTTCGACAGCGATCAATAATTCGGGCGAAGTTCTAGTCAATATGCAGACGCCCTCTACGGCTAGCCTTTCGTTGTGGGGCCGTGTGACCGGCGACACCAATTTGGGCCTCACCGGAACGAACAACAGTGGTGCGGCCGTCGACGGGCTGAACGATGTTGCCGGAGCTGGCCATGCGAATGGTTCCGCCAGTACACAAGCTTTTCTGTGGAGTTCAGGTGGCAGCATGCAGTGGCTGGGCACGCTCGGCGGCACGTTGAGCGCGGCGACCGGTGTGAACACAAGCCGCGAAGTCGTTGGCATGTCTTACACCGCGGCCAGCCTGCAGCATGCGTTTCTATGGACGGACAATGGCGGCATGCAAGATCTGACACCCAGCTTGACCAGTGCGGGTGGTGCAACGGCTACGGGAATCAACGATTCCGGCGCAGTGGTTGGGTACTACTATCCCAATGGAGCCTCGAACGTAGTTGGGTTCAACTGGACGCAGGCCGGGGGCTTGCAGAGTTTCGGCGGGCCCGGAACGCTGGCGCTGGCGGTGAACAATTCGGGTACAGTTGTCGGCCGGGAACTTACGGCCAGCGGATACAAGCACGCTTTCTCCTGGACCCCGTCCGGCGGCATGGTCAACTTGGGCACTTTGGGCGGCGATATGAGCACGGCGCTCTCTATCAACAACAAAGGGTGGATCGTCGGCACCTCGCTGACGACGAACACCAAGAACGTGTTGAACGGTTTTTTGTGGACACCTTCGACGCGGCATGCAGAACCTAACGAGCCTGGCGAGGTTGTGGAGCGGAACACAGCCCTATTCCATGCAGGTCAACGATTATGGAGACATCGCGTTGACCAACACGAAATTGCTGATGATCCTAATGCCACACATGACACCGACGGCAACTTCGTCGGAAAACCCGGCCATAGCGGGTCAGGCGGTGACAGTCACAATCACGGTTACATCGATCGCCGGGCCGCCTCCGGACGGCGAAACGGTAGCGTGTGAGGTGAATGGCATCGTGCTTGGAACAGGCACACTCAGCGGTGGCGTGGCGCAGTGTACTCTCGCCGGCTTGAAATCGGGCTCGCATAAGGTGGTCGTTAATTACCCCGGCGATCCTTACTATCAGCCATTTAACGTTATCGTTCTGACTCAGTCCGTGCAATAAACGCAGACCGGGCCGCGGCGCGCTCGGGCCGCGGTTTTGCTGTGATTACGCTCACAAGCCGGCCCAGCCCGACAGTGGTATTCTATGCGGGTTATGGGAATGACCGAGATTCTGCGCAAAGTGTTCCTGGTCGATTTGATTCAGGGACTTGGAGTGACCTTCCGCTATCAGCATCCCAAGGAGATTTATACCGAGCAGTATCCGTTCGAGCGGCCGATGGTGGCGGAACGATACCGCGGTGCGCCGCGCCTCAATGTCAACCCCGATACCGACGAAAGCCTCTGCATTTCCTGCGATTTGTGCGCGCTGGCTTGCCCCGAGCACCTGATTGTGGTGACCAGCGAGCGCAATGAGAAAACCCGCCGCAAGGAACTCACGAACTTCACCTACGACCTGAGCCGCTGCATGTTCTGCGGATTATGCGAGGATGCGTGTCCCACCGATGCGCTCGAACTCACGCAGGATTTCGAGCTGGCGAGCTACTCGCGCGAAGGCATGATCTGGGACCGCGAAGCGCTGGAAAAAGGTCCGCTGCCAACCATCTACGAGAAATAGCAAAACGCGCCGGCGCGTGTGCCAGGTACGTCCTATCGTACGGGGCTGCCAGTACATTGGTGTGCAGGTACGGCTGCGCCTTCCAACCTGTCTTTCGATTTCAAGCCTGACATTGAGGGGCCGATGAACGTTCCAGCGCGGGGATTGCCCAGCTAGGCGCCGCGCCAATTTTGGCGCGGGCAAATCCTTGGGGGCATACATGGCGAGCGGAGGAGCTTGTCGGCAAGCCGATGAACGGGCTCGGGTTCTGTTGGCCATTTGCCGGCGGATTGTCGAGCGTTTTTGCGGCAAGGTCTGGCTGGAGTCCGGGCTGGGCAAAGGTACGGTGTTCAGGGTTACTTTGCCTGCCGTTTGTGGTGAGAGGGGGAGCCCCAGGGATGAGACAGCTGCCGCACGTTCTTATTGTGGATGACAGCCCGGCCGATACCGAATTGGTATATGAGGCCTCGGCTGGGGGCAGGTTCCGAAGCAAGTTTCATGCCGAAATGGATGGGGAAAAGGCGATGGCATATGTGCGGCGTGTGCATGAGCAGCACGGAGCGCCGCTCGACCTGATTCTCCTTGATCTAAACCTGCCCGGAAAGCACGGGCTGGACGTCCTCGCCGAACTCAAGGGCGATCCGAGGCTGTGCGCGATTCCTGTAGTCGTGTTCAGCAGTTCGCAGTTCCAGCGGGACATCCGGCGTTGCTACGAAGCGGGCGCCAACTGTTACGTGAACAAACCAGGAGATCTTGAGGAGTTCTTTTCCACCATCCAGTCGATCGAACAATTCTGGTTCGGGTGTGCGCAGTTGCTCGAGGAGGGCACAGATGGATTCACGCGCGAACGTGCTGTTGATTGAGGACAACCCTGGGGATGCCGATCTGGTTCGGCTGCGCCTGGTGGAGAGCGATCCGCAGGTGCGAGTGGAGTGCGTGAGCCGCCTTTCAGACGCGCTAAGGACACTGGCGGCGAAAGTACCGTCTCTGGTGCTGCTGGACCTGAATCTCCCTGACAGCCATGGAGCCGAAACCTTCCGCCGCGTACTTGAGAAGGCGCCCGATGTTCCGGTGGTGATTCTATCCGGAGATGAGGATGAAGCCCTGGCTATGAAGGCCGTCCACCAGGGCGTGCAGGATTATCTGATCAAGAGCGACATCACGAGCAAGCACCTGGATCGGGCGCTGCGTTATGCCATCGAGCGCCAGGCGCTGCTGCGGTCGCTCGAAATGACGCGCAAGCAGCAGCTGGAATTCAAGAATCACTTCCTGTCGCACGTTTCGCACGAACTGCGTACTCCGCTGACTTGCATTCAGCAGTATGTGAGCCTGGTGCTGGACGGGCTGGCGGGTCCGGTTTCGGCGGAGCAGTCCGACCATTTGAGAACCGTGCTGAAGAGCGTCACGCAACTGCACGCGATGATTCGGGACCTGCTCGAAGCGACCCGCGCGGAAACCGGAAAGATGCGGATTGAGCCGCGTTGCGTTGCCATCGGCGAATTGATTGGACAGGCTTTGTCGATGATGCGCGTGGCGGCCGGTCAGAAACATATTGCGCTGGAGGCGATGCTCGATCCCGGGATTCCTCTGGTCTATGCCGATCCAGACCGGGTTCTGGAAGTGCTGATCAATCTTCTGGACAACGCGATCAAGTTCACGCCGGACGAGGGACGAATCACAGTCTCGGCCAGCATGGTGGAGACCGATCCGAGCGCGGTTTATTTCTCGGTGAGCGACACAGGCCTGGGAATCAATCCGCATGTGCTGCCGCGAATTTTCGAAAGACTGTTTCAGGATACGAACCTGGCGGATGGAAACCGCAGCGGGCTGGGGCTGGGGCTCTACATTGCGAAGGAAATCGTCAAACTTCATGGCGGCCGTATGTGGGCGGCCAGCGAGCCCGGAACCGGAAGCACATTCTCGTTCCACTTGCCTGTGTATTCGCTGGCGCGGTTGCTTGAGCCAGTGATCACGGAAGAGGGACACCTGCGGCCGTCGTTTGTGCTGGTCCACGTGGATCTGAATCCACTGACGAGGCCCCCCCTCGGCAACTGGAAGGAGACGTGCCAGCAAGTGCTGGAAGTGGTGCGGCGGTGTGTTTACGTGGATAAGGACCTGGTGCTCCCTCCGATGAGCAACGGGGGCTTCGGAGAGACGGTGTTCATTGTGGCCTCGACCGACATGCAGCGCGTGGGGATCATGCTGCGGCGGATCCAGGAACAACTGAAATTGCTGCCGCAGCTTGAAACCTCGGCCACTGTGAAGGTGACGGCTGAAGCCGTGAACGGAGTGACCGCGTGTCCTTCGCCATCCCTTGAACAACAGGTGCAGGTGGTTGCGCGACGGGTGCAGGAAGCAATCCTGTCAGGGCCTGGCAGGGTGCCGGAAAGATGTGTAAAGGAGGAAAAGGGAAATGGAAGCTCAAACGGCAACTGACGTTCAAATGGCGACCGAAGAAAGAACCGTAAGTAAACCGACGCGTCGGCCGAAGATCATGATTGTGGATGACGATCCGGCGCTGCGCCAGGCGCTCCAGTTGCGCCTGCGTGCGAATAACTATGAGATCGTGAGCGCGTCCGACGGCCACTCGGCGTTGGCCCTGGCGCAGAAAGAACAACCGGATCTGGTGTTGCTCGACCTGGGTCTGCCGGTGTGCAACGGGCTAACCGTCCTCAGGTACATGCGGGAGTTTCAGGAGTTGCGGAGCATTCCGGTGATCGTGCTGACGGCGCGCGATCCGCAAGCCAACGAGATGCGCAGCCTGGAGGCGGGTGCCGTTGCCTTTTTTCAGAAGCCGGCCGACAACGAAGAACTGCTGAGCGTGGTCAGGATTTGCCTGGAGGCGGGGCGCACCTTCGCGGGAAGGAAGCCATCGTAGATGCGGCTGCAGCGCTGTTCTTATGCGCGGCAGCGGCAAAAGGGGAGAACAAAATGGGCGTTCAAACGGCAACCGAACAGCAAACGATGGTGAGAAGCGTAAGGCCACGGAAGATCATGGTTGTGGACGACGATCCGGTTCTTCTCCAGGCGATGCACTTGCGGCTACGCGCCAACCAATACGACATCGTGAGCGCGCGCGACGGGTACTCTGCACTGGCACTGGCGCAGAAAGAGCGGCCGGACCTGATCCTTCTGGACCTGGGACTTCCGGCGGGCGACGGCTTCACCGTGCTGAAGCACTTGCAGCAGTTCCCAGCGCTGGCACCGATTCCGGTCATTGTACTTTCTGCTCGGGACCGGGAGGTCAATGAAGCACGGAGCTTGGAAGCGGGTGCCGCGGCGTTTTTCCAGAAACCGGCCGACAACGAAGAACTGCTCGGGGCCATGCGGGCGTGCCTGGATGCGGGCCACCCACTCGGCTGGCATCTGCCGTCGTAGAAGGAGCGAAGGTTCTGTGCGAAGTGGCGCTAG
This sequence comes from uncultured Acidobacteriaceae bacterium, assembly GCA_963804075.1. GTDB lineage: Bacteria > Acidobacteriota > Terriglobia > Terriglobales > Acidobacteriaceae > Acidiflorens. Next base: position 15,836 of record CAWDPB010000045.1, read on the forward strand.
CTGAGAGACGAGCCGACACGGAGCAGTTGGGAAACAGCAACTGGGAACCTGGAAACCGGCACTTATCCCGGGGGCAGCGGCAGCCCCTGAATGCCCCACGCGATGTGATGAACTGCGCTGTTGGTGGCCAGGATGGCGGACTTGTCAGGGGCAAAGGCCAATCCCACCAGGTTGTTGCCAGCGACTGCAAGGCTGGCCATGCCTTGCGGCGTGATTTTCACGATTCCTCGTTTTCCGGAGAGCGACGCGGCTACATATAGATTGCCATCGATATCGAAGGCCATGCCTTGCGGGCGTCCTAGGCCTCGATAAAAGACCGATACGCTGCCGTGCGGGTCAACCTTGTAAACCGAATCGAAGCTGGACGTGGTGGGGCCGGTGACGAAGAGATCTCCGTGCGGGCCGATGGCGAGATGAAAGGCGGAGACGCTGGGCTCGAGAGTAGCGAAGACGAAGATCTGGCGGTCGCGGGCAATCTTGAAAATGGTGCCGCTACGGTCGCCGACGTAGAGATTCTCGTCGCGGTCGAAAGCGATGCCGGTGGCGACACCCATGCCTTCGGCATACGACGACACGGCTCCATCGGGCGAAACCAGGTATATGGCCTCGTCGTTGCGCGAGGAGACATACATTTTGCCCTCGTGGTCGAAAGCGATCGCGGTGGCGTTCATCATGTCCGCGAGGAACGGAGAGACTTTGTTGTCGCGGTCGATTTTGAAAATCGCGACAGGAACCTTCTGTCCGCGCGAGCCGGAAAAAGTGACGAAGAGGTTGCCTTCGCGGTCGAGCGCGGGATTCGTGACGGGATGAAGATTGTCGGCAATGGGCGCCGCAACTTGGATGGTCTGTGCATTGCTGACATGCCCGTTGGTGCCGACCACGATCGGGCCGGAAGCTGCGCCTTCGGGAACGCGCGCGACGACGAAATCGTCGGAGCTGATGAGAACGGATCCTTCAACGTCGCCGAAGCGCACGCTGGGGCGGCGGAACTCGGGTGGGCGGAGGTCCTTGCCGACGATGCGCACCTCGCCGCCGGGCAGAGCGCAAGCGGGGGTGATGGCCTCGATGTGCGGCTTGCCGTTGACCGTTTTCTTACCCAGCAGTTTGTCGGAGAGGCTCATGGATATTTTTTCGGCGGAACTACAGACTTACGGTATTAGAAGTCGAAAGTGCAGCAAGAGATGCACAATTGCGAGCGCGTAGAGGCCTGCGCCGAGATCGTCCACCACGATGCCGGTGCCTTCGGGGAGCCGCTCCAGCCGGCGAATTGGAAACGGCTTCAAAATATCGAAGACACGGAAAAGTATAAGGCCCACGAGAAATGTTTTCCAAGCGAGAGGGACGGCGATGAGCGCGACGAGCTGTCCGGCGACTTCGTCGATGACGACAAATTGCGGGTCTTTTTTGCCGTAGGCACGCGCAACACGAGTGGCCGCGGGAATGCCGATGAGCGTGACCGCTGCAGCGGCGATGATCGTCGCTAAGGTGCGATGTACCAGGGCGATTTGCGAACTGAGGAGAGCCCACAGGATGACCGTGGCGACTGATCCCCAGGTGCCGGGACCGGGGTGGAGGCGTCCAGCGCCGAAAAAGGTGGCGATGAGGGTGGCCCAGAGCGGCGCGCGGGGCGAGTCGCCCCCGCAACTGCCGGCGGGACGCCGGCGCTACGGTTGACCTGTCCGGCGCTAAGGTCGGGCGCGCCGGTGAGGTTCGGGGCGCGGGGCGTGCGGTCGCTTGCTGCGGGTTCAGATGTGTTCTTCACGGTCACTCGGCGTCGCTGTCATCGTCCGGCCTCGCGGCCTCATCTGGCATGGCATCTGGGGCGTCAGCTTCGGTTACAGGAATCACATATGCGCCGGTGGCCCATTTGCCTAGATCAATCGAACGGCAGCGGTCGCTGCAAAAAGGGAAGTCGGGTTCGGAGTTCTTCACCGGCTTCTTGCAGATCGGGCAGCGGAGCTTGAGGGTACGTTTGCGGGGCATGGGAGACTTAAGAAGTCAGAGGTCGGAGGTCAGAGATCTGGCGGAAGTGAAGACCGCGCTCGATGATTTCACCTCTGCAATCTGACCTCTCACCTCATACCTCAGATTATCTCAGCCACCAGATCGTAGTCGTGCGCTTCGGTGATGCGGCAGCGGTAGAACTCGCCTTCGCGCGGCGCGGAGCCGTTGCCATATCGTTCCGCGGGATAATCGTTCACGAATACTTTGCCGTCAATCTCAGGCGCGTGCATCGCGGTGCGGCCTTCGAGCAACAGGTCCGTTTCTTCGGATATGCCGGTGAGCAGCAGGTCGATTTCGCGGCCGATCAGCGCTTTCTTTTTTGCGCGGCTGATTTTCTTCTGGATGGACATCAGGTGCTTGCGGCGCCGTTCGATTTCTCGCGTGGGTAACTTTTCGTCGAGAGTAAAAGCACCTGCGCCTTCCTGGTCGGAATAGGAAAAAGTTCCCATCCAATCGAACTCCGCTTCGCGGACGAAGTCGCAGAGCTCGTCGAATTCTTTTTCGGTTTCGCCGGGGAAGCCGACGATGAAGGACGTGCGCAGAGTTACATCGGGAATGGTGCGGCGCATCTTTTCGATGGAGCGGAGAAACACGTCTGCACCACCGCCACGTTTCATGCGCTTCAGAACACTTGCCGAGGCATGCTGCAAAGGGACATCGACGTAGGAGCAAATATTTTCGTGGGCGGCGATGGTCTCGAGCAGGCGGCCCGTGATTTTGTTGGGATAGGCGTAGAGGAAACGAATCCAGCGCAGACCGTCAACGTGCGCGAGCTTTTCAAGCAACAGCGCCAGGCCATCTTTCAGGCCGAAGTCTTCGCCGTAGCAGGTGGTGTCCTGGCCGATGAGCGTGATTTCGCGAACGCCGGACTGGGCGAGGCGCTCGGCCTCGGCGATGACGGATTCGAAGCGGCGGGAGCGGAACTGCCCACGAAGCTGCGGAATGATGCAGAAACTGCACGGATGATCGCAGCCTTCGGCGATCTTGATATAAGCCGAATAGCTGGGCGTGGCGAGGATGCGCGGCGTCTGGTCGTCGTAGAGATAGTTGGGGAGATCTGCGACAGCGCCGTCCCAGGCATCGCGTGCGAAGCGGCCTTGTTCGCGGCGGTGATCGCCTTCGGGGCGCGAAGTCAGAATATTGAATGGGCTGAGTTTCGCCGGGAGTTCGGAAATGCCGGCCGCTGCTAGAATCGCGGGCAGTTCGCCGGTACCAACCACCGCGTCAACTTCTGGAATGTTCTTCTTGATCTCGTCGCGAAAGCGCTCGACCAGGCAGCCGGCTACGACCAGGCGTTTAGCCTTCCCTCCGGTCTTGAGGCGCGCCATTTCGAGGATGGTATCGACCGATTCCTGTTGCGCGGTACCGATAAAAGAGCAGGTATTGACGACGATTACATCCGCATCCTCGGCAGCGGGAGTGAGTTGGGCGCCCGCACGCGCCAGCATACCCATCATGACCTCGCTATCCACGAGGTTCTTGGGGCAACCCAGGCTGACAAAGCCGACTTTAGCGGGGACGGCGAGCGCCGGGGTTTCGGAAATGGATTTTCTTGAGGGCACAGGGAATGACTTGCGTCTGCACCTATTTTAGCATCTGGCGCGGGGCACTGACGGTATGCATGTCAGATGATCGAAGGCGTCGCGCGCCCAGGTTAGCGCTCAAAAAGACGGGAGTGATCCCTGCAACAGGCATCATGGGGGTAACTTGCGATTTCAGGCGATCCATTGGGGCCATGCTACTCTTGTTGAAACAAACTACATGCCTCGAAGTCTCGGAGGAGTGATGGCGGCGAAACGGTGGTTCGGCATAATTGTGCCCTTCGTTCTTCTCGTATCCTGCGCGTCGGCGCAGATGAACGAGCTGTCGGTAACGGCTGGGCGAACGTTCGTCAGTACGCAAACCGTCGAGAATCCGCCAGCCAACGATTTGTATCCCAGAATTCACTTTGGAAACGAGGAGTCTGTCGCGTTCAACTACGGGCGATTCCTCATGCAGCGCAAGATTTTTGGGATCACGGCAGAACTGCCCGTGGCCATCTATTTTCGAATGGACCTGAACACTGGCGCGAACCAGATTCCAAAAGACATCGGAGCGCTATTTGCCACGCCGTCGGTGCGCGTCAATATGTTTGCCAGAGACAGCGTGACGCCGTGGGTGAGCGTTGGCGGTGGATATGGGCGCTTCCGGCAGGCGCCAACTCTTAATTTTTATGGTCCGAATCCCGGTCCGACCAGCGAAAACACGGGCGTTTTGCAGCTTGGTACCGGGCTGGATGTTTGGTTTTGGGAGCGTTGGGGTGGAAGATTGGAAGCTCGCGACTTCTATTCCGGAGAGCCTGCTTTGAACGCGGAAACCAACCGAACGCGGCAGCATAACTTCTACGTTGGTGTCGGCATCATGCACCGCTTCTAGCCGGCGGCTCTCAAGTCTGGGGCTCTGGAACCCGATCTGTCCGCAGCGTTAATTTCCTGAAAAAGCCTGGGCAGCGATTCCGCGTCTTCCACCGACCTTCCGAAGCGAGCCGATTCGTATGCGCGCGTAAACTGAGCCACCCGCGTCTGCAACGCGGGCTCGTGAATGGCTGCCACGAAATCGGCGGGAGTTTGCGACGGCGACTTACGCCATCCCTTCCGTGCCAGACGGCTGACCATTTTGTCATACCAAAGCGTGGCGGACTCGCGCGGGGCGCGCTTGGGATTGGCGCGCAAGCTAATGGCTCGCACAGCCTGAAGCAGGGCTCGAAGATTGAACAAGACCATCAGGAACGCAGCCGATGCGAACGCTCCTCCCAGCCAACGAACAGGGAAGGTTCCAATCTGGTGGTGCGCGCGCCGTGCAGATCTGAGGAGCGAGTGCTCCTGCGTGGTGATCCAACGGCGGGAATCGTCGAAATAGCGCCGGACGTTGGCGGCGGCGTCGCGGCTCAACGTGCGCTGGTGGCTGATGTCGTAATTGACGATCCACTCCCGCCAGAACGAAGCTGCTGCGTCCATATAAAGCTGAAGGCGCGACCAGCCGGTGCGGTTCGGGATCATAGCCGCCGGCGTGGGATCGAAACCGATCCAGCCGGAACCGGGGAAATAGGCTTCCACCCAGGAGTGGGCGTTGCTGGCGCGGACCACATACTGCCCGGTGAGATCGTTGAACTCGCCGGTGCGGAAACCGGTCACGATGCGCGAGGGAACGCCGAGAGTACGCAGCATCACGGCCATGGAACTGGCGAAGTATTCGCAGTGGCCTCGTTTCCTGTCAAATAGAAAATTGGCCAAAGGATCGCGCGGGGCCGTACGCGGTAACTGGAGCGTGTAGGCGTAGCGTGTGCGGAGGTATTGCTCGATCGCCAGAGCGCGGTCGTAATTGCTGGCAGAGGACGCCGTAATCTGCCGGGCAAGCTCCGGAATGCGAACGTCGAGCGGGGGCAGCTTCAAGTAGGCCTCCGCAGCATCCGGCAACGTGCCGGGAGTGAGACGAAGCTGTTTGGGGTTGGCCTCGGGTAATTCGGATTCGGCGTCGTAGCGATTGATCGGGTGATCAACGTCGAGGTTATAGACCGCTCCGCCGAGGTCAGTCGTGACCAGACGATAATTCCCCGTCAGACTCAAGGGCCGTCCAGTGAGAAAGAAGACGTTTGTCCCAATCGGCTCCATCAGTACTCGATAGCGAACATAGCGATGGGACCCCGTTTGCGACGGTGGCAGATCGCGCGGCGCGGGAAGGCGATAAATTCCATCCGGCGACGGATAGACCTGCGTTTGCGAGAACGAGTTCGACCAGGATTTTCCGTCGAAAACGCTGAGGGCAACGCCACGCCATTTCAGGTCGTATCCAAGGGGTGCGTTGTTCTCCAGCTCGATGTGCATGACCACGGTGCGTAACTGTTGAATCTGGCCAATGCGGCCAAGCTGCACGCGGTCGGTGAAGCCGGTGGAGACATCGCTGGCCGGGGTGTAAGCGCTCAGGTAGCGCGACGAAACGCGCGGCAGAAGAAAGAAAATGAAAAAGCTGACGCCGAGGATCAGGAGGAGAAGCGCGGGCGCGATGGCAAGCAGACTGAAGCCCATGAAGCGCTGCGAGTCCGCGGGCAGGGGATCGCGGGCGAGCGTGGATTCCTCGGTGGTGGAGTGGCGCATTTCCATCAACACGAATGTGACGATGGAGACCAGCAGGAATCCCGCAAATGTGAACAGGAACAAACTGCCCACGGTGAGGACGGCGGAGGCGAGCACCATCAGAAACGAAAGCACCGCAAGCATGTAGTGGTCGCGGGTTTTCTGCAGCGAGAACAGCCGCACCACCATGGTGAAGAGCACGAGGTGCACGGTGGAAGCCAGAAAGCTGCGCGAGAGCAGGAAGTAATCCGCGAGGTATACCGCTACGTAGATCAGCGTAAGGTAGGTGGTCCAGCGTTCGGGAATCAGGAACTCGCGGCGGGCTACAAGCTGGTATCCGCGGAGAATGAGTGCCAGGCACACGAGCGTGACGGCTGTGAGATCCAGACCTCCGGTCGAGGCGAGCGCGCCGAACCCGCTGAGCACGAGCAGGAAGAGCGATACGTTGAAGTAGCGCTCAATTGCCGGCGCGAGGGTGGTTTCGGACCGGTTGATGGAAACATCCGTCACAGAACTATTGTTCGCTGAAAACCGGCGGAAGGAAAGTGGCTGCGGTAACGCCCTCGAAAGGCCTGGAAACAAAACAGGCCGGATGCGATCCGGCCTGTCTCGGGTTGCAATGCGTGGATCTACTTTGCTGCCGCAGCTTGTATCGCCGAGATAAACGCTGCGCCATTGGGAGTGCCCAATCCAGTCACGTTGTCCCATCCTTTACCGGTCGTCAATGACGAGTCGGTGCCGAATGAGATCGCGTACCACCGGGTCGTGCTTCCCATGTACATCGAGCTGACGAAATTAACCGTGGTTTGCAATGGAGGTAACAGCTGCGCCGCAGTGTAGTAAGTGGGAGCAAGCGGCGGGCTGTCGGTCTCGCCATTGACATTGTCGGGCCCAATGACATCAGTCACGTCAGTGATTGCGCCGGCAGGTAGTGTGTAAAGCAGTGGCGAGGCCTGGCCCAGCCACTTGCCTGCAGCCTGCGTGGCAAGTGCCCACATGCCCGAGAACATCGGGGTAGCGAGGCTGGTTCCACCGATAACACCAATGGACTGCGTTCCGCTTTCGGTTAAGACGATCTCCACACCCGTGTAAGGATCCGCCACGTAAGCGATATCGGGAAGGAGGCGGTTGGTGCCAGACAAGGTCGTCTGGAACGCCGGCTTCGCCCAGTAAGCGCTCGTGCCACCACCGGCCCCATAGATGTACCCGAGGTAGTTCGGCTGAATCAGGACCGGATCGCAGGTCGGTTCGCCGCAGCCGGAAGTATAACTGGCGATGCGGGTGATGTTGTTGCCCCAACCAGTTTGCAGCTTCATGGTGTTGTTGGTATTGATGAACAGGCTCGTGCCGCCGACGGCAGTGGCGTAGGGAGAGGACGCGGGCATGTTAACGGTAATCACTTTATCCGCGGCCTTGTCGTCTCCGCTGTCGCCGGTGGCGAAATTGACCGAGACGCCGAGCGCTGCGCCGGTCTCGTTGATGTTGTTTTCTACGATCAGTTCGCCCGGGTCTTGTTGGATCAGCGCTGCTTCGATGATCCCCCAGCTATTGGAGACGACCGGACCAAGACCGGTCTCAATGGCGAAGAGCACGGCGAGGTCAAGGTTGGTCCCAGAGTTATCGGCCGCCAGGACTAGGGCGATATTGGCATCGGGCGCCATGGCGTGCGACCATTCCACATCCAGGGCAGTCTCTCCATCCCAGCCGCAACCAGCCGACCCGCAGCTGGTCGGACCCGTGGGATAGAAGATGCCGAAGTTATTGGAGGTCAGGGCCGGAAGGCCGTTGATCTGCGAAAAAGCATTCGCGTCGCTCAGGATGTAATCGTCGCCATAGGCATCGACGATCACAATATTCTGGTTTTGACCGCGGAGCTTTTCCTTGTACACAGATGTGAGGCCGTATGCAGTCTGGATTTCCTTTGCATCGTAGCCACAGTAGGGAAGATAGGGGGGAGGAGCGAATGGTTTGTCGTTATAAACGGCGCCGGAGTAGATTTCGTAGGGACCACCGCTATCCCCGGGGGTCGTAAGACTCAGCAGCTTCGAGGGCTGGAGGCAGTTCGAGTTGAAGTACTTGGTTGTGCCGGCGGCCTTTTTGACCAGCGGAACCCTGGCGAAGGGTTTGCCTGTGTCGGGATCGATCGCGCGCACCGCGAAGTTCTTATACTTGGTATCGGCAAGGCCCTGGACTGCATACACTTTTGTGCCCGCGGGACCTGAGATCGCAAGCTGGCCGCTTGCAATCCGATGCTTTTCGCCATTGATCAACGCGCGGTTGATTTGCATGCCGGTCGCCCGTTCGATGTCGCGTACCGTGCCACTCGCCGTCACGGCATGATTGAATTTATCCGTACTAACGACCTGGAGATTGTTCGCCGCAAGATGCCCGCGGACTACTGCCATGTCGGCGTCGGTGGGAGCAAACCGCGCTTTGTATTCGCTGGGCGCGAGCCAATTATGGTAGTTGGGAGAAGTCTTGTCATACATCTGCTGAACCAACTTATCGAAAGCATCTTTATTGTGCTGCTTCAGCCAGTAGGTAACATGGATGATCTTCGATGGATCTTCCGGTCCGAGTATCTGCGGGCTCGGCGGAGCCGATTGCGCGAGGGCCGGAAGGGCAAAGGCCAGAATGAGGGCCGCCAAAACCATGAGGCTGGCAACCAGGTAACGCTTGCGGACATCTTTGGACATAGTGAATCTCCTGGAGAGCGATTAGTTTGTCTGCCGGAGGCAGCCACACTTCTGCGTATTCCGGTCCCGTGAAGGATGCAAAACGGAAACGCAACCTCTGGTTTGAGCGCGGGCACCAGTCGCCGAAAACCCTCGCCAGATCAGGGAAGTCAGCCGGAGGCGCACCGCCAGAGGGAACCATAAATACCCCTTCTCGGCGTTCTTGTCAACAATTTGCGGCGAGACCTCAGTTATTCCATACATTTCACATCCTGACTAACCAAAAAGGATGTCCCAACCCCGATCTCTTCAAAGCGAGCTGATCTGCAACACTTTGCCTACTATTGACAGTTCCGGCTGGGCCTCCGAATCCTCGTGCACGGATGCAACGCGTTTTTTTCCTTTCCATGAATGATTGGTCTGTCACAACTTGTGCGTCTGGTTCTGCTATCTTCAGTGGTCGGAAGTGAGAAGTTGTAATCGCTGGATGCGAAAGAGCGGTCATGAACCGGTGAGCATGAACCCTAACGTGAATCCGAAAAAGAGAATTGCCCTTATTCCAGGCGATGGCATTGGAAAAGAAGTTGTTGCCGAAGCCGTCAAAGTGGTTGAAGCCTCCGGCGCGGCCGTGTCGTTTACCTCGTTCGACTGGGGTGCGGACCGCTATCTGGCGGACAAGACAACCGTGCCTCCAGACGGTTTTTCGATACTGACGCGCGATTTCGGCGCTATTTTCGCGGGGGCGTTTGGCGATCCGCGCGTGCCATCGAACATTCATGCCAAGGAAATCCTGCTGGGCATGCGCAGCAAGATGGACTTGTATGCCAACGTGCGGCCGGTGCGGTTGCTGGATGCGGCGCTGTGTCCTCTCAAGGGGATTGAGCCCAAGGACGTGGATTTTGTCGTGATCCGCGAGAACACCGAAGGCGTTTACGGCGATCTTGGTGGTGTCTTCAAGCAGGGGACGCCCGATGAAGTTGCGATTCAGGAGGATGTCAACACGCGCAAGGGCGTGGAGCGAATTATTCGCTATGCGTTTGAGTTCTGCGCTGCGAGCATGAAACAGGATGGATTCCCGCGGCGGCGCGTGCTGATGTGCGACAAGTCAAATGCCATGACCCATGCGGGCGGACTTTGGCAGCGCGTGTTTAAAGAGGTTGGAGCGGAATATCCGCGGATCGAAAAGCAGCACATGTACGTGGACGCGCTCGCTATGCAGATGGTGCGCGATCCGCGCGGCTTCGATGTGATCGTGACCAATAACATGTTTGGCGACATCCTGACCGACCTGGCGGCGGCTTTGCAGGGCGGGCTAGGGATGGCGGCGAGTGGGAATATTCATCCTGGCAAAATTTCAATGTTTGAGCCGGTGCATGGCTCGGCGCCGCCACTTGCAGGGAAGAACATGGCCAATCCCTTTGGCGCGATTCTCACGGCGGCAATGATGCTCGCGCACCTGGGGATGACGGCGGAAGCGCAGAAGATCGAAGCGGCGGTGGTGGCAGCGGTGCGGGAGAAGAAGACGACTTCGGATATCGGCGGCGCTCTGGGCACGCGCGAAGCGGGGGAGTGGGTGGCGGGAAAAGTGGCGACGCGCTGAGAAGGCATTATGGGAATCGCACGAGGAGTTCTTGCTGTCCCGCGTGCTGTTATTCTCAGAGTGTCGCTCCCTCAGGATGACATCGAAGATGAAGTTTCGGAATGCCCTTTTTTTGCTGCTCTTCTTGCTGCTGCAAGTTGGTGGAGCTTTCTGCCAAATCGCTCAGCCGCAATCTCAAGCAGATAGCGCTCAGCCTCAACCGCAAGCAAATCAGCCGCCAGCACCAGCGGGCGAGGGCGCCCGCTCCACACAATCGAGTCAGTCCACGCCATCCACGCCGGCTGCAAACTCCCAATCTCCAGCGGCTCAGGCTCCAGAGAAGCAGGCTCCCGAGAAAATCATTTCTCCGCAGGAGGCTAAAGATCTCTTTCAGTCAGTCGACGAGTTGTTGAAGTTTGCCAGTGACGATTCCGGGCTTCCGATCAAGCACGAGGTGAATCGGAAGCTGGCGGATCGCAAGGAAGTCGAATCGTATCTCGAAAAAGGGATGAAGGACGACAAGGATGCGAAGCGGCTGGAGCGGTCTTCAGCAGTGCTGAAAAAATTCGGGCTGCTGCCGCGCGATTTTCAGCTAGGGCCGTTTTTGGTGTCGATGCTGAAGGAACAGGTCGCGGGATACTACGATCCGAAGAAAAAGACGGTCAACATCTTGAACTGGGTCGATCCCGAGCAGCAGAAGCCCGTACTGGCGCACGAATTGACGCATGCGCTGCAGGACCAGTCCTTCAGCATGGAGAAATGGATGGAGGAAGCGCAGACCGAGGGCGACAAAAAGAACGACCCCACGCCCGCGGATATCGATACGGACGAGGAGTCGTCGGCGCGCGAGGCCGTGGTGGAAGGCCAGGCGATGGTAGTGATGATGGACTACACGCTCGCGCCGATGGGCAAGACGCTGCTCGATATGCCGCAGATTGGCGACACGCTGAAGCAGGGAATGCTGGATGGTCCTGATTCTCCGACGTTTCGCAGCGCGCCGATTTTCCTGAAAGAAGAGCTGACGTTCCCTTATCGCTACGGAATGGACTTCACGCTCGCGCTGGAGAAGGCGGGCGGAAAGCAATTGGGCTTTGCCGGAGCATTCAAGGATCCGCCGACAACCACGCGCGAGATTATGGAACCGGAAACGTATCTGGCGCATGAAAAGCTCGAACCGCTGAAGCGGCTCGACTTCAAAAGAGACTTCGAAAAATATGACACATTCGATATCGGCGCGATCGGCGAGTTCGACGTCGACGTGCTGGTGGAGCAATACGCGGGGCGCGATGAGGCAGAGGCGTTATATCCCGCGTGGCGAGGTGGATATTACTTTGCCGGCCACGCAAAGGGCGTGAAGTCGGGGCCGCTCGGCGTGTTGTATGTTTCGCAGTGGGCCTCGCCGGAGAAAGCGGCAGAGTTCGCCGCCGATTATGCCAAGTCCCTGGCGCAGCGCTATCACAAACAGCAGGCGCTTGGCGGCGATGGCAAAGTTGCGGAGGATGCGCCTCCTGTCGATTCCTGGCGAACTCTGCGTGGCCGGCATGCGTGGATGACCGAAGAAGGCGCGGTGATGATCGAAGTTCGCGGCAACAAGGTGCTGGTCAGCGAGAGTCTGGACGACGAGACGACAAAGCGGGCGGAGGGGGACTTCTTCGCAGACGCGACGAAATAAAGCAGGTCAGCGGTTAGAGGTCAGATTGC
>CAWDPB010000046.1:0-11084 GCA_963804075.1 uncultured Acidobacteriaceae bacterium
GAACTCCGACTCCACACCTGTCACCTCTAACTTCCTTCCCCAATCCTTTAGAATTCCCCTCAGTGTCCATCCAATTTCAGATTGAGAAGACTTCTGGCCCGGCCCGCGCCGCCAGGCTCATCACTCCCCACGGTGAGGTCGAGACACCTGTGTTTATGCCGGTGGGCACGCTCGGTTCGGTGAAAGGCATGTCGCAGGATTCGCTGGAAGACCTGGGCGTTCGCATTCTGCTCGGTAACACCTATCACCTTTACTTGCGGCCGGGCGTGGACGTCGTGCGCCGCGCGGGCGGCCTGCATCGCTTCATGGCGTGGGAGCGTGCCATCCTCACCGACTCTGGCGGCTTTCAGGTTTTCAGTCTGACCGATCTCCGCAAGGTGACTGAGGGGGGCGTGACGTTTCGCTCGCACCTCGACGGCTCGTCGCATTTTCTCAGCCCAGAGCGGGCCATGGAGATACAAATCGGTCTGGGTGCCGACATCATTATGGCGTTCGACGAATGCACGGAGCATCCCGCCGAACGGGAACGCGTGCGTAGTTCGATGGAGATGACGCTGCGGTGGGCCCGACGCAGCAAAGACTATTTTGAGGCGCATAAGAACGAAGTACCGTGGGGCAGTGTCCAGTGGCCAGTGACCAGTGGCCAGCAGGCCACACCTGTCAACCGCTCTACTGACCCCGAGCCACTGACCACTGACCACTGCACTCAGTCTTTATTCGGAATTGTCCAGGGAGGCATGGATCCGGAGTTGCGCCGCGAATCGGCTCTGCGCACCATCGAAATCGGTTTCCCCGGATACGCCATCGGCGGGCTCAGCGTCGGCGAACCCCGCGAACTGACTCGCGAGATCGTCGAATCCACTCTGGAGCATTTGCCCTCCGACCAGCCCCGCTACCTGATGGGCGTCGGCACCCCGGAAGAGATCGCTCTCTATGCGCGCATGGGCGTCGACATGATGGACTGCGTTTTGCCCACTCGCGCCGCTCGCCACGGTCTTCTCTTCACCTCCGAGGGCCGCGTTTCCATCAAACAGGCTCGTTACGCGGAAGATCGGTCACCGCTCGACCCAGCTTGCGCCTGCCCGGTTTGCCGCCGCTATTCACGCGCCTATCTGCGCCATCTCTACGCGTCGAATGAGCTGCTCGCGCAGGTGTTGAACACGCAGCACAATCTGCACTTCTATCTGGAGACTATGCGCCGGGTGCGAGCGGAAATAAGACTAACGTAGTCGCCGTCATTAGGTTTGTGTCATGTTGAGCGGAGCGGGTTTCACGAAGTGAAGCCCGGCGAGTCGAAACACCCCTACTCGCCCCTCACTCGTTTGGGCGGCTCAGGTCTCTGCGAACCCCCGTGTCCTCTGCGGTAAAGCGCTCGTTCTTCCTTGCCACGAAACGCCCCACCCGCGATGCGCCGCGTCGCAAAGCGCGCCTCCCTCGCCGAAGCCCGATTCTCACGTGCTAGAATCATTTCGGGGACTTTCTCTGAACGATGCTTCCTGACATCGAAAAATTGCTCGAACTCCAGGTCGTGGATCAGGAGATTCGCAAGCTCAAGGATGAGATAGCGGAGCTGCCCAAGCGCATCGCGGTCATCGAACAGAAACTCGCCGGAACCAAAGCCCAGCTCGAAAAGGCGCGCGCCGCCGCCAAGGCCGACGAAACCAATAAGAAGAAATACGAATCCGCCATTCAGGATCTGCAAGGCAAGATTTCCAAATACCGCGACCAATCCCTCGCCGTTAAAACCAACGAGCAATACAAGGCGCTGCTGCAAGAAATCCAGTTTGCCGAGCAGGAAATCCGCACCAACGAAGACCGCATCCTGGAAGTGATGGTCAACGTGGAAGCGCGCGACAAAGAAGTCAAGGCCGCCGAGGCTGAGCACAAAGCCGAGACCGCCGAAATCGAGAAGGAAAAGGAAGACGCGCGCCGCGTGACCGCAGAAGACCAGAAGAAGCTCGTCGAATGGAACGCCAAGCGCGACGGCCTGCGCCAAGGCATCGACGAGGACTTGTTGCGCCGCTACGAGCGGGTGATGAAATTTCGCGGCAGTGGTATCGCGGAAGTGCGCGACCACAAATGTATGGGCTGTCAGGTCATGCTGCGCCCGCAGACCTACAACGAGGTCCGCAACGGCGAGCAGCTCATGTATTGCGATTCCTGCCAGCGCGTGCTCTACTTCGATCCGGCGAACGAGCTTACGCCCGAGCAAGTTGTTGAGCAGGCGCACGCCCGCCGCCGGCCGCGCCCCAAGGCCGATGCTCCGCAAGCCTGGTTTTACCGTCCCGATTACGGCGAGGCCGGTGAAGTGCTTCTCGTTTTCACCAACGATGGCGGCAACGCCAGCCGCTCCATCTACGATCTCCACTCCGGCCGCCAGATCGGCGAAGTTCTCAACCGCGAAGGCAATTATCGCCAAGCGTTCCCGGAGGATTTAACCGACTCCGCCGTTCGTCTCAATGGTCATTGGCCGGAAGAAGAAATGCTCGAATGGGGTTCGGAGATTCCGAGCAGCGCCCTCGACATTCTGCACGGCGACTTGCGCGCCGCCCAGCGCGAACATAGTAAGGACCGCAAGGCGCACAAAGAACATCCCGCTGCCCCCACCCAACAATCCGCCGCCAGCTAATTAAGTGTGGCGCGGGCGCCCCCGCCCGCGAACCTCGGACGTTGAGAATATGTCGCGTGGAAGATGCTCTCTTGAACGAGTCTTTAGAATGCCGCGAAAATCTATGGGCAATTCAATCAGCTTGGGGCTTCAGCTCAAACCGCGTTCGCCTGCCGCTACTTCCCTGCATACGGATCGGGATATCGCAGCACCTTGCTCAAATCCTTGCCGCGAATAATTCCCGCCGAATGGTAAGTCAGGCCCCATGAATCGATCGAAGACAGATCGGGGAAAATGCACGATTCAAGCACGGTATCAATCGGATCGTCCTTCTGGACCCAGCCTCCGCCATTCAGATTGATCCCACCGAATAGGTCCGTCCCACCAAGCAGCGAGCGGTAACACGACGCCGGATTGCCATTGCAGGTTCCGACTGGAACCTTCGCGTAATAAGCCAACGCCGCCAGGCTGGGTTGCTCGGTGTAGAGCGTGGTAAGCAGCACGTGAATCCGCGAGCCATCTTTCTTCGATGTGAACTTGCAAAACTCGCGATTGCCTGAGAGTTCAAGCCAATTCTGTTCATTGTCGTTTGTGTTGAAATACGGCCGCCGGTCAACAACCTCGCCGCCCTTGCTCACGCAATAAGCCGCCGCTGGAGACTGATCCTCCCCATCCTGCGCACGGTTCGGCGTCTTCGGATTGTTGGCCGCCTCGGCCGTCCAAATTCCCGGAGACCAATACAACAAACGCAATACAGAACATAGCCGCAGCAAGAGTACGTTTCACATGGGCCTCCTAAACTCGTTCAGCGCGACAGTCGCGCCGTACGAGGCACGAAGCGTACCACAAAATCGTGCTTATCGTGCCGCAAAAACCACTTTTCAGACGCGAGTGATGTGTTGGCCGAGATTTCCCCAATCCGCCGCGATCTTTGGCCAAACTGCGGCCCAATCTGCGGTAAGATACCCCGCGTGAGGTGAGTTATGTCCGAGGATCGCAGTCTCTCCGTGTCCCGCCGCTCGTTTCTTGGAGTTTCCGCCGCTGCATCCGCCGCGTTCGCGTTGCGCGTTGTCACCGAGCCCATGCTGGCCTATGCCGCCCGGCCTGCTGCCGGCAACTTCCACGACGGCGTCATGATCGATGCCAACGAGAATCCGCTCGGCCCCTGCGCGGCCGCGCGTGAGGCCCTCATTTCCATTGCTCCGCAAGGCGGTCGCTACTCTTTCTGGCTCGCCGACGATTTCGCAACTCAGCTCGCCGAGCACGAGGGCCTGAAGCCGGAATACATCCGCGTCTATCCCGGTTCGAGCGAGCCGCTCCACCACGGCGTTGCGGCTTTCACTTCGCCGCAGCGGCCCTACGTGACCGCCGATCCCGGCTACGAAGCCGGAATGCACGCGGCTGAGACCGTCGGCGCCCGCGTCGTCAAGGTTCCGCTCGCCAAGGACTACGCGCACGACGTTCATGCCATGCTCGCCGCCGCGCCCGACGCGGGCCTTTTCTATGTATGTACACCGAATAATCCCACCGGCACGCTCACCAGCCATTCCGATATCGAATACCTCGTCGCCAACAAGCCCAAGGATTCCATCGTCATGGTCGACGAGGCCTACATTCACTTCGCCGATGCCACCTCGGCGCTCGATCTGGTCAAAGCCGATAAAGATGTTCTGGTGCTGCGAACATTCTCGAAAATCTACGGCATGGCCGGACTGCGCTGTGGCGCCGTATTCGGTAGACCCGACCTTCTCGAAAAACTCGAGAAGCACGGCGGATGGAACGCCATGCCGGTTACCGCGCTGGCCGCGGCTTCCGCCAGCCTGAAAGATGTGCAGCTGGTTCCCGAACGCAAACGCATCAACACCGAAATCCGCGCCAACGTCTTCGCATGGCTTGACCGCAACGGATACTCTTACATCCCCTCGCAATCGAACTGCTTCTTGCTCGATACCAAACGCGCCGGCAAAGAAGTGATCGAAGCCATGGCCGCGCAACAAGTTCACATCGGCCGCATCTGGCCCGTGATGCCAACGTACGTGCGCATCACCGTAGGCACGGCCGGTGAAATGGAGCAATTCCAGGCCGCGCTGAAGAAGGTGATGACTGGAGCGGTGACGGCCAGTGTTCCCGGCCGTAAGGTGTCATCGGTCCAACGCCCGCGCAAGTTGGGTTGCGGCGAACTACCGCACCTTGCCTAAGCGAGGTCTAGTCCTTCGCGGAGCGCGAGCGTCTTGGAGAGCGGTCAAAGATCTATGAGTGAAATCGCTGGTTTCGTCAACCACCAAACTCCCTTGTCCTAGCATCGCCGGTTGGTTGGGCGTAAAGTGCTCAACATGAACTTCCGTTTTCGAGCACTCCTACTTTGTTTGATCGCATCTCTGGCGGTTGCGACGGATTACGTCGAATTCTCGGTCGTTGAGCGGATCAGGTTTTCCGTGCCCGGCAACTGGCCAGTTATATCGAGCAAGTCAGCCCCAGAGAAAACGACATTCGCATTTCAAATTCCCAATCGCGCCGACAAAAAGACTTCTGATTCTTCAGATCTCGTAATTGTGTCTTCATACCTGAGCAATGCTCAGGAGAAGGAAGATTTCGAGAAGAAGGCATCCACCATAGAAAACAATGCGAGGGAACAGAAGCTCGTTGATGGATGGCGCTGTCAGGCTTTTACTGGCACGCAGAAGTCAACGCAGTACGTGGTTTGGGACTGCTATCGCGTGGTTGCCGATTGCGGCGTCAAAGTCCGAATTGCGTGGCCGCACCTCCCAAAGAATCCCCCTGATTATGACAAACAGATGGAGACAGTCCTTTCCGATTTTCTAACTAGCGTCGCGCCCTCCAAACCAGTGGACCCAACATCGAAAGGCGTATTGAGGAGGAATGAAGAACCCCACTGACCGGGGTTGGCGTAACATCGCCTTTACACGCATTGACCATGACTTCTGTCCTCTGCGAGCCTCCGCCGATCCTGCGGCAATGTAACATCGCTTCATGCCAAAAAAGTCCTCCCGTTCTGCGCCTGTAGAGACAGCTCGCGTAAAGACGGTTACCAGCCCCGTCCAAGAGGAGCGCAGCTCCGTCCAAACCCTACCCAATGTCACTCTCTCCCCACGCGGCGCCACCCGCATAAACGCCGGACACCCCTGGGTCTACCGCTCTGACATCGCCTCCGCCGATGGCGTCCCACCCGGCGCAATGGTTCGCGTCGCCGACCATCGTGGACAATTCCTCGGCACCGCGCTCTACAGCTCGTCCTCGCAGATCGCCATCCGCATGATTGCCGGCCCTGACGCCGAAGTCCCCGATCTGCCCACCCTGATCGCCAAGAGAATCCGCGCCGCCATCGCCTATCGCCAGCCTCTCGTCTCCGATACCGACGCCTATCGCCTTGTCTTCAGCGAAGCCGACTTCCTCCCCGGCCTCATTATCGACAAATACAACGACGTCGTCTCCGTCCAGATCCTCACGCAGGCCATGGACACCGAATCCGTCCGCGGCGCCATCATCGCAACGCTAGTCGAAGATCTCCACCCTGCGGGAATCGTCGAGCGCGTCGATCCCCGCATTCGCGACCTCGAGCAGCTTCCGCCCCGCGAATCCGGCCTGCTCTGGGGAAAAAAAAGTTCCACTATCATCGCCATGAACGCCACAGATACAACGGTCCCCGAGAGCCGGAAGCCGGAAGCCGAGAGCCTTTCGGTCCGGTTCCACTATGACGCTCTTGAGGGCCAAAAGACCGGAGCCTTCCTCGATCAGCGCGAAAACTACGCAGCAGCGGCGCGCTACGCCCACGGCGACGCGCTCGACGTCTTCTGCTATCAGGGAGGCTTCGCCCTGCACCTCGCCGCAAAATGCCCCACAGTCACCGGCGTAGACAGTTCGCGTCCCGCGCTCGAAATGGCCGACAAGAACGCCACCCTAAACGGCCAGCTTCTGAACGGAAAAGAGATTGAATGGATTGAAGCCAACGCCTTCGACCTGCTCCGCGACTACGCCGGCGGAAGCCGCGACACGGGAAGGCACGCTCGCAAGACTACGACACTATCATTCTCGATCCGCCCGCCTTCGCTAAAACCAAGCGCGACCTCGACAAAGCGCGCAGCGGCTACAAGGAACTCAATCTGCGCGCACTCAAAATGCTCGCTCCCGGTGGAATCCTCGTCACTTGCTCGTGTTCGTTTCATGTGAGTGCAGCTGACCTGCTCGAAGTAGTCGCCGCCGCCGCCCTTGATGCCCACAAGACTCTTCGTCTCCTGGAGAGCCGCACCCAGGCAAAGGACCATCCAATCCTGCTGAATGTGCCCGAAACTGGCTACCTGAAATGCCTGATATTCAGTGTAAGTAATTGAAAGTTATAGATAATATTATACTTGACAATATTACACTCATATTTTATTCTTCAATCACGCTAACGATAAGCGCAGGGAGCTATCGAGCTCTCCACCTGAATTTCAAAAAGTAGGAGGATTTAGTTATGACTTTGCTTACCCGTTACCAACCTATCCGTGAGTTCAGCACTATCCAGGACCGCATTAACACCCTGTTCCGCGATTTTTATGCGCCGGAAGGGCGCGATGAATCGCTGACCACGACTGCCTTTGCTCCGCCCGTTGATGTCTACGAGGACGAGCACAACATCACGCTGAAGATCGAAGTGCCCGGAATCGACGAGAAGGACATCGACGTCCGCGTGGAGAACAACACTCTGACCGTGCACGGCGAGCGCAAGTTCGAGAAGGAAGAGAAAGAAGAGAACTATCGCCGCGTCGAGAGCCAATACGGCAGCTTTACCCGCACCTTCACTCTGCCCACGACCGTTGACTCGGAGAACATCCTGGCCAACTATGACAAGGGCGTGCTGAAGATTCAGCTGGCGAAGAAAGCCGAAGCCAAGCCGAAGCAGATCAAGATCGGCGTGGGGTCGGAGAAGACGCTCGAAGCGAAGGGCGCAAAGAGCGCAGCCTAAGGAGTTGCCAGGTACTGGTTGCTAGTTGCTGGTTGCTAGTTGCTAGTAAAACCATTTGGGGCCGGGGCTTGCTCCGGCCCTCTATGTTTGAACCCAGTGGCTAGTGGCCCGGTGGGCCAAAAGCGGGGGCTGCGGAGTGGGAGATTTTTTGGTGGATGGTGGGTCGCTTCCCTTTTTATTCGCTAAAAATATTTTTTGGATACGGAAATTTCGTGGTGGAAAGAAGGAAATGGGGAATTCCGTCCATTGATTTCAGGGGAGTTACGAACCGGAACACGTGGATCATGGCTGTCAAGTATCTTTGTAGTTAATAGGGCTGAAGTGGGAAATTTACTCGAGATCTCTCGCAAAATGAAGCAGGCGAGTAAGTTCCTTGATTCGTAGGTGGAGTTGGACGGCTGTCTTTCCTGAAATAACGGCTTTTGATGCCAACTTTTGGGAGAGGCGGAGGTTGGGGAAAAGTCGGATTCCGGACCTCAGCGGCTAAAGCCGCCGTTGTAGATTGCAACACTGATCGCAGCGCTGAAAGCGCTGCGCCACCCAAACCCGGCGCTTTCTAGAAGCGTCAGGACCGGGGCTTTGCGCCGGCCTCTATGTTTGGAGGACAATGCTGGCAGGATCAGCGTCGTGAAAGAGACTCTCGAACTCATCAATCGGATGCGGGACGACGGGGTGATTGGCGACTACGCTATTGGCGGCGCCGTTGGGGCGATGCTTTACCTAGAGCCTTCGGCTACCCTAGACGTGGACGTGTTCGTTGCGCTGCCAACATTGGCGAGCGGGTTGGTGAGTCTTGCTCCGATCTACGAGTATCTAAGAGCGCGTGGGTGCGTTGAGAAAGAAGAGCACATCGTTATTGGCGATTGGCCAGTGCAATTCATCTCTCCAAAGGATGAGTTAGAGCGGGAGGCAGTCGCGATGGCCGAGCCCGCGGAACTCGACGGAACGCAGACGCGCATTATGCCGGCCGAGCATCTGGTGGCCATCGCGTTACAGACTGGGCGGTTGAAAGATGATGCCCGCATCGTGCAGTTTCTCGAACAGGATGCTGTTGATCGCAAGAAGCTGGAAACCGTGGTTCAGAAGTTCGGACTGACGTCGAAGTGGGATCAGTTCAAACGGAGGTATCTGGAGGGCGCTCGTGGGTAAACAGGAAATGCGGAAGCAGCTGGCCAAGTTGAGCTTTTCCCAAAAGGTCAAAATTCTGGAGAAGCTTCGGGACCGCAGTTTGGTGTTTGCCGAGGCGCGGCGGACACGAAAGGTGGCAAAGGATGCCGGCGAGGCGATTGAAAAGAGAGAGACGTAAGTGGACTCACAACTGTCGTTCTGAGCGAAACTGAAAATTCGGAGTGAAGCGATTGAATGATCAACGCTTGCGGCAAATCCGCCATGCTTCAATACCTAGCCGTGTTTGGGCCCCTGGGCGGGGTTGTTATTGGTGCAGGTCTGACTTGGTGGATACAACGTAGCGAATGGGGCCGGCAGAGGCGGTGGGAATTAAGGCGAGATGCGACTTTAGACGCCGTACGCGGTCTTGCCGACCTCGAAGATTCAGTAACAAATCTGGATAGTGCCCTCACTCCACACAAAGTCGTGCTCACTGACGATGCACGGGCTGCGCTGCAAAACATGCAGCTTGATGCAATGATGCAATTCCGTAGATGCTGTTCCGCCTATAAGCGCGCACACATCATTGCGGACTTGGCGGTGGGTGGAAATCTATCAGGTGCCCTCTCCAAATACTTCCAGTTCGCACTTCCACTTGCTCGGCAGGGGCTTAAGAACCGAGCGCCTTTTTTTGAAGATGCGAGCAAAAAGAAACAACTTGCCTTGATGGGCAATGCGGTGGTCATGTCAGCGAGGGAGTCTCTTGGAATCAAGGACGCAGGCGACCTGCCTCTGCTTGACGATCCGAACTGAAGGTTGTCCTTGGAAAACCGACCACCAACGAATGGTCACAGACAACTGGAGTTTATATGCCTATACGTTGGGACAAGTTTACTGTTAAGGCGCAGGAAGCTGTCCAGCGCGCGAACGAGCTTGCTTCCGAGCACGGCAATTCCGAGCTCATGCCGATCCATCTGCTCGCCGCGCTTGTCGAGGACAAGGAAGGCATCGTTCCTCCTGTGCTGGAAAAAATCGGCATTGGGCCGCAGGCCGTGCTCGCCGAGATCTACCAGGAGATTGAGAAGCTGCCCAAAGTTTCCGGCAGCGAAGCGAACCAGGCGGCCATGTCGCCGCAGATCAATCAGCTTCTGGAAAACTCGTTCAAAGAAGCCGACTCGTTCAAGGACGAATACGTTTCAACCGAGCATTTGCTGCTGGCGATCACGAGCTTGAAGCGCGAACGAAAACAGGCAGACCCAGCGCAGGAACTGCTGGCGCGTCACGGCGCGACGCATGACGCGATTCTCAAGGCGCTGACTGCTGTGCGTGGATCGCAACGCATCACCGATCAGAATCCCGAAGGCAAGTATCAGGCGCTTGAACGATATGCGCGCGATCTGAACGAGCAGGCGCGGCGTGGCAAGCTCGACCCGGTGATTGGACGCGACGAGGAAATACGCCGCGTGGTGCAGGTGCTTTCGCGGCGCACGAAAAATAACCCCGTGCTCATCGGCGAGCCGGGAGTCGGCAAAACGGCCATCGTCGAAGGGCTGGCCCAGCGCATCGTTTCGGGCGATGTGCCCGAGGCGCTGAAGAACAAGCGCGTAGTCTCTCTCGACCTGGGCGCAATGCTCGCCGGCGCAAAATATCGCGGCGAATTTGAGGACCGCCTCAAGGCCGTGCTCAAAGAGATTGAAGACGCGCAGGGCCAGATCATTCTCTTCATCGACGAGCTGCACACGCTGGTCGGCGCAGGCGCGTCGGAAGGCGCCATCGATGCCTCGAACATGCTGAAGCCCGCGCTCGCTCGCGGCGAGTTGCGCGCCATTGGCGCAACCACGCTCAACGAATATCGCAAGTACATTGATAGAGGAAGACCCGCGCGCGATAGACATGCTGCTGGAGCGCATCAGGCCGGATCAGCTCAACGAGGCGCGCCGCCGCATGGCGCGCATTCCCTTGGGCGCGGACCTCATCGAGAACAGCGTGTCCAAGGCGCCGGGCTTCATGATCGGCAATGTGATCGTCATGGCCGGCGTGCCGATGATCATGCGGACCATGCTCGACGCCGCGGCGCCGAGACTACGAACCGGAGCGCGCGTGCTGGTCGAAACCATCGAGGCCGACGCCATTCCCGAGGGGCGCTACGCCAAGGATCTCGCGGCGCTGGCGGCGCGCTTCGAGGAGGTGAGCATCGGCTCCTATCCGCAATTTTCCAGCGCCGGCGTGCGCAACCAGATCGTGCTGCGCGCGCGCGACGCTTCAAAGCTCGGCGCGGCGGCGGCGGCCACGCGGGAAATGATTTCGAGGCTGACCGACAACGGCGCGAAGGTGTAAAGGCCAAGGCCATGCAAAAAATCCTCGCCGTCTCCTGGGATCGCTTCCACGCCGACACGCGCACGC
>CAWDPB010000047.1:0-19678 GCA_963804075.1 uncultured Acidobacteriaceae bacterium
CTGAGTAAACGGAATTTCCGTTTTCCAGCAGCAGGCGCGTAAACAGCCCCGTTCCCGACGCAATATCGGCAACAAAGTGATTTGGTTTAAGGCCGCACTCCGCGCGCAGCAGTTCGATGACCTCCGGCGGATATCCGGGACGATAGCGCGCATAATGTTCCACGCGATCGGAAAAACGAGTCGTCGGCGACTTAATCATCCCTCTAAGTGTAACGCCTACGCCGCCCGCCGCTCTCGCGCGATACAATCTTTGTTTCGTCGGAGATGTCCTCCGCACCCAGGTCGAGCTGAGCCAAAAAGATCGTGAACCAAATGTTTTTGAGTCACGGGCACTGGGTCAAGGGGTAAACAAAAGGAGCCTTATGAAAGTCTTGTCCGCCGTCGCGCTCTTTCTTTTTCTGATCGGTGCGAACCTTCAGGCATTTGATCGAGCCGGCAACGGCGGATCGCCCAACGGCAAATTGAAAGACCAGTCAGTCGCTGCCATCACCGGGTTCCGCGACGTTGCCGCCGAACAGGAAATCGAGAAGAAGTTTATAGCCGTACCCGATCCCAAACTTGCCGAGCAGCACCTGCGCACGTTGACGCAGGCCCCGCACATTGCCGGCTCTCCCGAAGACAAGGCCACCGCCGAGTACGTCGCCGCCAAATTCCGCGCCGCCGGGCTCGATACGCAAATCGTCGAATACAAAGTCTGGTTCAACTACCCCGCGGAGATTAACGTCGATATGACCGCGCCCGCCGGTGTCGAGATGCACGGCCCGCGCCCCGAGCACGTTGATGGCGATCCCTTCGATAGCGATCCTCGCATCAAACCCGCCTACAACGGCATGTCGCCCTCCGGCGACGTCGAGGCCGATGTTGTCTACGCCAATTACGGCTCGCCCGAGGATTTCGACCGGCTGCAAACAAATGAACGTCGACGTGCGCGGCAAGATCGTCATCGTGCGTTATGGCCAGAATTTTCGCGGCGTAAAAGTTTTCGTCGCGCAGGAGCGCGGTGCGGCTGGCGTCATCATTTACTCCGATCCAAAAGACGACGGCTACTACCGCGGCGATGCTTATCCCGCCGGGCCGTGGCGCCCCGCCAGCGGCGTCCAGCGCGGCTCCGTCGGCTACATGTTCCAATTCGCGGGCGACCCGACTACGCCGGGCATCGCTTCCACCCCGTCACTCCCGGACTCCAAACGTGTTGCGCCCAGCGCTTCCGTCCAGCTCCCGAAAATTCCCGTCACACCGCTTTGCTACGCGGACGCTTCCCCCATCCTCGAACATCTCACTGGCCCCCAGTCGCCCCGCGATTGGCAGGGTGCATTGCCTTTCACCTATCATGTCGGCCCAGGTCCATCCAAAGTCAAAATGCACCTGAAGCAGGATTATCAATTCCGCACCATCTGGGACGTGATCGGAAAAATTCCTGGTAGCTCCTCGCCCAGCTCTTCGCCCAGTGAGTGGGTCGTTGCTGGCAATCATCGCGATGCCTGGGTCTATGGCGCCGTCGATCCTAACAGCGGCACGGCCGCAATGCTCGAGGCCGTGCATGGGCTGGGCGAACTCCTCAAGTCCGGCTGGAAGCCGAAACGCACAATCGTCATCGGAAGCTGGGACGCCGAGGAAGAAGGTCTGATCGGCTCGACCGAATGGGGTGAGGACAACGCGCAGAATCTCACCAACGCCGACGCCTACTTCAACATGGATGTCGCCGTCTCCGGCAAAAAGTTTGGCGCTTCCGGCGTCCCCAGCCTCAAGGAGTTCATTCGCGAAGTCGCAACCGCTGTCCCATCGCCGCAAGGCGGCACCGTTTTCGACGCGTGGAAAAAAGCGAATCAGCCCAAGGAAGCCTCCTTCCATCCGCAGGAAACCAGTTCCAGCACATATCGTCCGCCCGCTTCCGGCATTCACAGCGATGTGCCCGTCGGAGATCTCGGCAGCGGCTCCGACTACACGGTTTTCCTCCAGCATCTCGGCGTGCCGTCCACCGATATCGGTTCCACAGGCGAGTACGGTGTCTATCATTCCGCGTTCGACGACTTCGCCTGGTTCAAAAAGTTCGGCGATCCCGATTTCCTTTACGAGCAGCAAATGGCGCGCGTCTACGGCCTCGAGGTTTTGCGCATGGCCGATGCCGACGTGCTGCCTTATAACTACGATGACTACGGAAAGGAAATTCTCGTCTATCTCGATGCCGCCCGAAGCAAGGCGCAGGAAAAATTCCCCGACAAGTCTCCCGACTTTGGCGCCGCATTCGATGCCGCTCGGCACATGCAGGAAGCGGGCGCGAAGCTTCTCCAGAAGCAGCGCAAAATGCCCGGCTCGCCAGACCGCATGAACGCCAAACTGCGCGAGGCCGAGCGCGCCCTGCTCATTCCCGAGGGCCTGCCCAATCGTCCCTGGTATCACCACTCCATTTATGCGCCCGGACAATACACTGGCTATGCGGCGGTCGTAATTCCCGGTGTGAACGAAGCTATCGATCGCGGCGATCTCGCTGTCACCCAACAGCAGATTGACGTGTTAGCAGCAGCGTTAAATCGCTGCAGCGCAGCGTTAGAGCAAGCCCGCTAAATGGCATCGATCTCGGCGATAGTCTCAAACACTGGCCTCTGCTTTTGGGTGGCGCAGCGCTTTCAGCGCTGCGATAAACGAGGCACTATTGATGAGGGCTTCAGCCGCTGAGGGCCAACACTCTCGATAACGACCATTTGTGAAACCGAGGACCAGCTATTGTTAATTGAGCGTTTCAATCGCGCACATCGCGAATCTGATCCTGCATTCCGGGAATCTTATCTTTAATATGTCCATGAGTTTTGTATCCCTGAACGCGCAAACCGCGCTTCAGCACGTGCTCCACGATCTGCCTTCGGCGTCCATCACGACTTTTCTTGCGCTTTTTCCCATCGTCAATCCCTTCGGCGGAATCCCTGTATTTTTCAGTCTGACGGCCGCATTCTCTCCTGAAGAGCGCCGGCGAACCGCGCTTAGAACGAGTCTTTATGTGATTGCAATCCTCGTCGTCTTCATGTTGTTCGGCCGTTTCGTTCTGAATTTCTTCGGAATCTCTCTCCCCGTGCTCAAGATCGCCGGCGGCCTGATCGTCGCAAATACAGCGTGGGGCATGGTGACCGGCTCCAGCCGCATGACCAACGCGGAAAGCGACGAAGCCCTCACCAAGCAAGACATCTCGCTCACGCCTATGGCAATGCCGATGCTCTCCGGCCCCGGCTCAATCGGCGTCGTTATGGGCCTCGCCGCGCACGCCGATCATCTGCTCGCATATCTGGGAATGATTCTCGGCATCATCGCCATCGGCATCACCGTCTACCTGTTCCTCCAGCTCGGAGGCCCGTTCGTAAAGCGCCTCGGCCCCGGTGCCGTCGGCGCCATCAACCGCATCTTCGGATTCCTGATCCTGGCAATAGCAGTGCAGCTAGTGTGGAACGGCGTCGCCGACTTCCGGGGTTGAGCGTCTGATTCTGTGCTCGTACGGTACGCGACCGTGTCAAGCACGCAAACAAACTCAGCTTTGGTCGCGGAGGTTAACGGTTCGACCGTCATGAGAAGATGGGGGTGTAGGCCATGCAGGCCATACCCCCGCTCAAACGGAGTAGTAATGAAAAATCTTCTCCTTGGTTTGGCACTTGGAGCCATCGTCTTGTTACCCTGTGCCGTGGCCCAGTCTCCTGCAACTCCGCCGATCCCGCAGGACTCCGAAATACGCCAGATCCTCGTTGACCGCATCGATCGCGATCGCCAGAGCGTTGGCATCGTAGTCGGCGTCATCGAGCCGGCCGGGCGAAGAATAGTTGCCTACGGAAGCCTGGGCAAAGGCGACAAGCGTCCGCTCGATGGCGACACAGTCTTCGAGATCGGCTCAATCACAAAAGTATTTACTTCGTTGCTGCTCGCGGATATGGTGCAGCGCGGGGAGGTCGCGCTGACTGATCCCGTAAGCAAGTATCTTCCCCCCACAGTCAAGATGCCGGAGCGCACCGGTCGTCAGATTACTTTGCAGGACTTGGCCACCCACACCTCATCCCTGCCGCGCCTCCCCTCCAACCTCAATCCCAAGGATTCGGCCAATCCCTATGCCGACTATTCGGTGGACCAACTTTACCAATTTCTCACCAGTTACCAGTTAACCCGCGACATCGGTTCGCAATACGAATATTCCAACCTCGGAGGCGGGCTGCTCGGGCATGTACTGGCTCGCCGCGCCGGAATGGATTACGAAGCGTTGGTACGGTCGCGCATTTGCGAGCCGCTGGGAATGAAGAGCACCGGCATCACGCTCTCCGCGGATATGAAAGCGCGATTTGCAGTCGGACACAACCAGGCGCTGGAAGCGGTCGAAAATTGGGACTTGCCCACACTCGCCGGCGCTGGCGCATTAAGATCCACCGCGAACGACCTACTTACATTCGTGGCGGCAAATCTGGGATACATCAAGTCGCCGCTCGCACCCGCCATGGCTGCGATGCTGGCCGTGCGTCGCCCAACCGGAATGCCCGAAGTAGAAGTCGCCCTCGGATGGCACATCTCGACGCAGGACGGCCGCGAAATTATCTGGCATAACGGCGGTACGGGCGGCTTTCGAACCTTCATTGGGTTCGACCCCAAAAGCCGTGTCGGCGTGGTCGCTTTATCCAACACATCCACTACAACGGGTGTGGATGACATCGCGCGGCATTTGCTTGACGCCAAATTTCCGTTGACGCTGCCACCCGTGGAGCACAAACAAGTCGCCGTCGATCCCAAGCTATTCGATGGATATGTCGGCCGCTACGAACTGGCGCCAAATTTCATCCTGACCGTGACGCGAGAAGGCAACTCACTTTTTGTGCAAGCGACCGGCCAGCCCAAGTTCGAGGTGTTTTCCGAAGGCGAGAAAGATTTCTTCCTAAAGGTCGTCGACGCGCAGATCACATTCAAAACCGACACTGGAGGAAAGGCAACAAGCCTGACTCTGCACCAGAACGGCGCAAACAAACCCGCGAAGCGAATTGAATAGACCGGTTTCACGGTTTCTGGAAGGCATGACGCGCCCTTTGTCTCCCTGCCGATATCCTTGCGCTCTGTCATGTTGAGCGCAGCCGAGGCGTCACGAAGTGAGGCCTCGGCGGAGTCGAAACATCTCCACCTCACCCACGCCCTGGGCTTCTATGATGGAGCTGGGATGGGGTTGACACGCAAAGCGAACTAAATGGGAGTCGCGGGGTGAACAGGAAGTCAAAATCCCCGACTGGTCGCAGAAAATACTCGGTGCCCCAGGTTCGTGCCCGTCCTTTGGGCGCTAACCTGGGAGATGCACGGGATTGGCCCGAACCCGTCGCAGTCCTCCGCCCCGCAACTATAAGGTTAGGCGCGACCTCTACCCCTTCTCCACCCCCACCAAGTCAAGTACGCCCATCACAGACTTCCCGCCTAACCCCATGTAAGAATGCTCTCCTGATTCAGGCAGCGTGGGGCTGCACTCGTCTCCGGAGAGTGTGTCTAATGCAATCAGTGGGGTCACAACCCGCGTCGAAATCCATGCCAAAAGGCGAGTTTTTTTACTAAGTCTTGAGTTATGAATACTTTACTTCTAAGTGCCTGCGGCTCAAGACTTTGCAAAAGTTCATCGCCAAAGTCTTGATTCCATTAGACCGGGGGGAGGGGGGGAGTCCAAGAGAGGTATAGTCCAAGATAAGGATCACTGGTTTCCAAGCGGTTGTTGGGTGAGTTCGTGGGACAGCCGATTAGTTCGACGCCTTGGTTCCCGTCGCTGCCATTGGCTCTTTTTCCATATAGCGGCCGACCACCGCGGCGCAGGATTCGATGAACTTCTGCTCCGCTGCGTTGAACGTATTCGCAAAATAGCTCTCGATGCACAGCTCCGCAGCCACGCGGCTTTTGGCGAAAATCGGCACCACGATATTGGATTTCACCAGGTCCGATCCCAGGTAGCGCGGATCGGCTTGAACATTGTTGACGACTACAGTCTTTCCGGAAGTAGCCGCCGCTCCGCACAGACCTTTGTCGAGCGGAATTCGCAGAGTAGGCGCGAAGCTGCCCGCGTAGGGTCCAACTACAAGGGCGTCGAAACTGGAGTCTCCATCAGGTAAAAACCGACCCAGTTGTAGCGCGTCATCGCATCGTGGAGCTGGTCGGCAATGTGCTGCATCAAAGGCTTCACGCCGTCGCGTGATTGACTTGATTTCTCGAATTCTCGCAACAGTTCTTCATGCGTATGCATTTTGACCCGCGCGTTACTTGATCGTAACCAGTTTCTCGACGAGTCCAGAGTAGTCCTTTTTTTCAAGGCCGTGGACTTCTTTGTTATATTCGTCCACTTTGCTGGAGTAATTCATGGAGCAGAACTTCGGCCCGCACATCGAGCAGAACGCCGCGGTTTTGTATCCCTCTTCGGGTAACGTTTCGTCGTGCATCGAGCGCGCGGTTTCAGGGTCGAGCGATAACTCAAATTGTTTCTCCCAGTCGAACTTATAGCGCGCATAGCTGAGTGCGTCGTCTCGGTCGCGGACTCCTGGACGATGGCGAGCAACGTCGGCCGCGTGAGCGGCGATCTTGTAGGCAATGATTCCGTCCTTCACGTCTTTCTCGTTGGGCAAGCCGAGATGCTCTTTCGGAGTCACGTAGCAGAGCATTGACGCGCCATACCAGCCGATCATCGCCGCTCCAATAGCCGACGTGATGTGGTCGTAGCCGGGAGCGATATCGGTGACGAGTGGTCCGAGAGTGTAGAACGGAGCTTCGTGGCAAAGCTCGTTCTCCTTCTCGACCTGCTCTTTGATCTTATCGAGAGGAATGTGTCCCGGTCCTTCGATCATGGTCTGCACATCGTGCTGCCATGCGATTTTGGTCAGCTCGCCAAGAGTTTTCAGTTCGGCAAACTGCGCTTCATCGCTGGCATCGGCGAGGCAGCCGGGACGCAGACCGTCGCCCAGCGAGAAGCTGACATCGTACTTCTTCATGATCTTGCAAATGTCGTCGAAGCACTCGTAGAGGAAGTTCTGCTTGTGATGATGTGTCATCCATTGCGCGAGAATCGCGCCGCCTCGGCTCACGATGCCAGTAATGCGCTTCGCAACCATGGGTACATATTGAATGAGCACACCGGCGTGGATAGTCATGTAATCGACGCCCTGCGCGGCCTGCTCCTCGATCACTTCGAGCATGACTTTGGCGTCGAGATCCTCAACGCGCTTGACGCGCGAAATGGCTTCGTAGATTGGCACGGTACCGATGGGCACAGGCGAGTGCCGCAGGATGGCCTCGCGGATTTCGTGGATTTCGCCGCCGGTCGAGAGGTCCATCACGGTATCGGCGCCATAGTGCACCGAAGTGTGCAGCTTTTTCAGCTCCTCTTCCACATTGGAGGTGACGGCCGAGTTGCCGATGTTGGCGTTGATCTTGCAGAGCGAAGCTACGCCAATGCGCCATCGGCTCAAGCTGAGCGATGGTTGATATTGGCCGGAATGATCATGCGGCCGCGGGCAACTTCATCGCGAACCAGTTCGGCAGTGATCTTCTCGCGGCGCGCGACCCACTCCATTTCTTCAGTGGTCACGCCCTGGCGCGCATAGTGCATCTGCGAAAAGTTGCCGTCTTTGTTTGCCGCTTTGCGCTTCGTCAGCCATTCGGCCCGCGGTTTAAGAACCATATCGAAACCGTTGCCGTTTGCCGAATTGCCGTTGCCTGTAGTCATACGCGTGCTCCGTCCTTCACTGAATCTAAGTAAGGATTATACGACGCGCAGAGCAAGCGGTTTCGGCGAATGCCTCTGGTTTTTTCCGAGGATCCTATGAGCAGGCAGCGGACCGACGGCGGAGACACCCCCGGGACAGCCTGCGAGACGCCGGCGCTACGCTCTTATTCGCGAAGCGCCTCGCTAATTTCTCAGCGTCTTTCCCGTCTTCAGCGTGTATTGAATTCTCTCTTGCGTCTTCTTTTCTCCGCAGAGAGATTTGAATGCCTCGCGCTCCAGGTCGAGTACGTACTGCTCGCTGATCGGCGTACCTGGAGTGATGTTGCCGCCGCAGATCACCTCAGCGATCTTCCCGGCGAGCTTTTGCTCGTGATCGCTGATGAAGTCTCCCTTTCGCATGAGATACACGCCCATTTTGAGCGCGGCCAGAATGTTTTCTCCCGGCGCGGGAATGTCGGTACGCATCATCGGAGGTTCGTACCCAGCGTTAGCAAGTTCGAGCGCGCGCGCCTTCGCATCGCTGAGCACGCGTTCGCGGTTCATGGTGATGCGATCGGAGTTCGAGAGGAACCCGATGCCGCGAGCCTCGTGCGCCGAAGTCGCGACCTTGGCCATAGCGATGACCTCGAAGATCTTTTTCATCGCTTCCATCGTCTCAACCGATTCGCCGCGCCCATCAGGGCGAATAGAAGAAGCGCTGTCCACGGCCCGCAGCAGCATCTCTTTGCAGCCACCGCCTCCGGAAGCAGGCCGACTCCCACTTCGACCAGGCCCATGTAAAGCTCCGCGTGCGGCTGGCGCGCGGCCGCATGAAGAGAGACTTCGCAACCGCCGCCCAGCGTCAGCCCAAACGGCGCGCTCACCACCGGCTTTGGCGAAAACTTGATGGCCTGTGTCATGCCCTGGAACTGCCGGATCGCCATGTCGACTTCGTCCCACTCTTCTTCCTGGATCGACATAAGCAGCAGCATCAGGTTCGCGCCGACGGAGAAATTCTGCGCGTCGTTGGTGATCACGAAGGCGTCGAAGTTGTCGCCGGGGCCACCAAGCTTCAGGGTTTGCAGGATGAGCGAGATGATGTCCGCGCCCAGCGCGTTCATCTTGGAATGGAATTGAATACAGCCGACGCCATCGCCGAGATCGACCAGCGAGGCTCCGGAATTCTTCTTCACCACGCCGTTCGATTTCTTGGCGACTTCCACCGACCAGACGCCGGCAGGAACAGAGACGGGCTGCCAGTTGCCTTTTGCCAAATCGAAAAACTTGCGTCCAGATCGAGCTTTTGCATCGTCGGCATACCAGGATTTCTGCCTGGAGGCGAGCAGCTTTTCCACATTGGCAGCCACGGGATGACCTTCTTTTTTCATGCGCGCGACGGTTGCTTCCACGCCAGCGGCATCCCAAAGTTCAAACGGGCCGAGTTCCCAGTTGAATCCCAACTTCATCGCGCGGTCGATTTCGACGACAGAATCGGAAATCTCAGGGATACGATTTGCAGAGTAAGTCCAGAGATCGGAGAGCGAAGACCAAAGGAACGATCCGGCTCTATCAGCTTTTGCGCGCCGCCATCCATCCCCAGCAGCATGCGCAGGCGCGCCGCTGTTTCGTCCACGTTCTTCGCCATGTCGAGCGCGGCAAATGTTGGGCTTTTGGCGCGGATGATATTCCAGCGTCTTCCAATCAATCGCTAACCGCTCGTCATCGCCGCCGCTGCTGGATTTCGTCTTCTTATAGAAGCCGCCCTTGGTTTTGTCGCCAAGCCATTTGCGTTCGAGCATCTGCCGATAGAATCCGGGAATATTCAGGTCGCTGCGCTCGTCACGGACATTATGCGTCATGTTTGAGACGACGTGGCCGAGAATGTCGAGGCCGACCAGATCGATAGTTCGAAAAGTTGCTGAGCGCGGCCAGCCGACTGCCTGCCCGGTGAGTGCATCGACCTCTTCGATCGTGAGATCCATTTCCTGCATCAGTCTCATCACGTTGAGCACGTCGAATGTGCCGATGCGGTTGGCGATGAAATTCGGCGTATCCTTGGCGACCACGACGCCCTTGCCGAGCTGCACATCGCAAAAGTGCGAGACGCTATCGATGAGCGCGGGATCGGCTTCGGGTGTTGGGATCAGCTCCAGCAGGCGCATGTAGCGCGGGGGATTAAAGAAGTGCGTGCCAAACCAGCAGCGGCGGAAATCGTCGGAGAAACCCTCCGCAATTTGTGCGACCGGCAATCCGCTGGTGTTGGTCGTGACGATTGAACCCGGTTTCCGGATGGCTTCTACCTTCTTTAACAGGCTGCGCTTGATGTCGAGATTTTCGACGACGGCCTCGATGATCCAGTCCACATCGGCGAGCCGGTTAAGATCATCGTCGAAATTGCCGATGGCGATCAGCCGTGCCAGCGACGATTCAAAAAAGGCGGCGGGCTTTGATTTCTTCGCGCCATCGAGTCCAGCGGCGGCAAACTTGTTGCGTACGGGGCCGTCGGCGTCGGGAGGAACGATATCCAGCATCAGGGAAGGGACTCCGGCATTGGCAAAATGCGCGGCAATGCGGGCGCCCATCGTGCCCGCACCCAAAACGGCAACTTTATGGATTCTTTTCATGACGGCGGTCTCCGGTAGGAAGGTAGCCAAAGTATTCTACGGAAGTTTATCTACCACATAGTGATTTATGCCAGCGGCGCCCGGAATTATTTCGCCGCGGTCTGCAATGAGCCGCGCGGCTAGTTGCTTCGCCGACCCTTACTTTAGACGAATCAAGTAAAATGCTTGAGTTAGTAGTAATCGGTGAGAGGGGCTGTGATCGTGTGAGTTCTCCCTACGGGCTTGAGATTGTCGAGAATTGTCTTACCTGCAAGTTGCGTGAATCCGGTTTTTTCTGCGATCTTCCGAAATCTTCACTCGAATATCTGGAGAAGATCACTTATGCGAACGCATTGCCGCAGGGGGCAGTGTTGTTCGTGGAGGGCCAGACGCCGCGTGGAGTGTTCATCCTGTGTGCAGGGCGCGTAAAGCTGACCACGACGTCGCGCGACGGCAAGACGCTTATCTTGCGTATTGCGGAAGCGGGGACATTCTCGGCCTGCACGGTACAGCGACCGGAAAGCCATACGAGCTGACTGCCGAAACGCTGCAACCTTGCCAGATCGTTTTCATCAAGCGCGAGGATTTTGTGAAGTTCCTGCAAAGCAACGCCGATGCCTGCCTAAGCGCCGCAGAACATCTGAGCCACAGTTGCCAGACCGCCTATGAGATGATCCGCTCGCTCGGGTTGTCGCATTCGGTGTCGGAGAAACTTGCGCGCTGCTGCTGGAATGGGCGGCCAACGGTGAGCAGACCAAGGAAGGGATTCGCGTGAAGATCAGTCTGACCCACGAGGAAATTGCGCAGCTCATCGGCACGTCGAGAGAGACCGTGACTCGCGTGCTGGGGGAGTTTCGCCATAAAGAGCTGGCCCGGCTCCATGGTTCCACACTTCTAATACGAAACAAAGTGGCGCTTGAAAGACTGATTGGCGCCTGATTTGGGCGGCCACTGGCGCGTTCTACTCCAATGCCGATGAATTCTCCAAAGTTGATGCCTGCGGTTCTGCCGTCGGCGGGCGAGTTGGCCGCCGATATCCGCGCGAAGTCGGTCTCGCCGGTTGAAGTGGCGAAGGTTCATCTGGATCGCATCGAACGTCTTAATCCCACACTGAATGCCTTTGTCGATTGGCAACCGGACGACGTGCTGGCGCAGGCACAGAAAGCGGAACAGGCCGTTCTGCGCGGTGATAATCTGGGCTCACTACACGGCGTGCCAGTTTCCATCAAGTCTTCGATTGACGTCGCGGGGCATCGCTCGGAAGCCGGCACTCGCCTGCGCGCCGGCTACGTTGCCGCGCAAGACGCTCCGCTGGTCGCGCGTTTGCGAGCAGCCGGAGCTGTGATCCTCGGTATGACCAACACGCCCGAATTGCTCATGGCGTGGGAGACCGACAATCTTCTTTATGGGCGCACAAACAATCCCTGGGATCCAAGCCGCACGGCCGGTGGATCGAGCGGCGGAGAAGCCGCTGCCATTGCGGCAGGTCTATCGGCAGGTGGAGTGGGCAGCGATGGCGGAGGTTCGATTCGTGTGCCCGCGCACTTCTGCGGAATCTGCGGGCTGAAGCCGACTCCGGGACGAATTCCATCGACGGGACATTTCCCAAGATCCGGTGGCCCTTTTAGTGTGCTGGGAGTGGTCGGTCCCATGGCTCGCACGGCCGTCGATTTGCAAATCCTGTTCGCTGCAATGGCCGGCGCAGACGATGGCGATCCTTGCTCCGCGCCGGTGCCCATGCGCGAGATCCACGAGCTGGAACTCAAGCAGGTCGGCATCGGTTTTTTCCATGATGATGATCGAACCCCGGTGACGACGGAGACGCAGGCCGCAGTCCGCCGCGCAGCTGTTCTGCTCGACGAGGGAGGTTTTCGCGTCGATGAATTCCGTCCCGAAGGACTCGAGGAAGCGCGCCAGCTTTGGTGGCAATTCTTCGGAACCGCGGGCGGCATGATGCTTGCGCCGATGCTCCGTGGCCATGAGAAGGAATTGAGCCCGATCTTGCGCGAGTTTTTCCTTTGGACCACAGCCGCGCCCGTGCATAGCGGCGAGTCGCTGCTCCATGCGTGGCTGGCGCGGGACGAATTGCGTGAGAAAATTCTGCGGCAGATGAAAAGCACTCCGTGCTGATTTGCCCAGTCGCCGCAATTCCCGCGTTCCACCACGGTGAGCGCGAATGGCAGGTGCAAAGGGAAAACGGTGAAATATCTCGATGCCTGGTGCTACTGCGAGTGGTTCAACTTGCTCGGTTTTCCCGCCGCTGTAATTCCGATGGACATTTCCAGCGAGGGCCTTCCGATCGGCGTGCAGATCGTCGGACGTCCGTGGGAAGAGGAAATGGTGCTCGCAATCGCGGCATATGCTCGAGGAAGCTCGCGGCCCTTATCCGTTGTCGCAGATGTGAAGATCACTCGATGAAAGGTGTGTCGCGGCGCTTTTCACCGCCCAATGCACTAAGTGTTAAGGTAGCCACAGACGGTAATAATTACATACTATTAACAGACTTTCAATCGCCGAATAAACTGTCTCCTTGTGTGTGCAGGAGTGGGGTGCAACGAGTAATCGTTAACGTAATTTATGTATTCATCGGTATCGACCTCGACCGCGACTCCGAAGATGCTGAAAGGGCTGATCTACGTTCTGGTCGCGTCCGCCGTTTATCTATATCCATTCCCTCAAGCCAATTTGATCTATCCCGCCGTGGTTGTGATCCACGTGCTTGCCGGTATTGTGGCGGTGATTGCGGGAGTAATTGTCCTGCCGCGTTTGCTGATACAGGGAAGCATCGTGCGAAAAGCCGGATGGCTTCTGCTGGCTCTAGGCACTGCGCTGGGGCTCCTGCTCATCTACACCGGAACAGTGCACAGCGAATTCAAATGGCTCTACGCGCACATTATCTTCTGCGTTCTCGGCATTGGCTGCCTGCTCTCGGAGTTGCTTGGACGGCGTGGATGGCTGGGCGCAAACGCGGCCCTGCGCCTGATCGTGACTCTGACTGTGCTCGGTGCGTTGGGCTGGGCCGCTCATTATCAGCGCGAGAATCGCTGGCTGGCGAGTTCCGTCATCAAAAATCCACCAATGCCTCCCGAGTCGATGAACGGCGAGGGGGACGGACCTCAGGTCCTTTCTTCCCGAGTTCGGCGCAGGTTTATGGCGAACAGAAAATCCCCAGCAAGTTCTTCATGGAGTCGGAGTCGTGCAAGCGTTGCCACGAAGATGTTTACAACCAATGGAACAGTTCTGCCCACCATTTTTCATCCTTCAATAATCAGTGGTACCGCAAGTCAATCGAGTACATGCAGGATACGATCGGCACCAAGCCTTCGAAATGGTGTGGCGGGTGCCACGACCCGGCGCTGCTCTACAGCGGCATGATGGACAGGCCGATCCGCGAGATCGTGCACACGCCCGAAGCGCAAGCCGGCCTCGGCTGCATGATGTGTCACTCTATCGCCGACGTGAAGAGCACGATGGGCCAGGGTGATTTTCACCTGGAGTATCCGAAACTCCACGAACTTGCGGCGAGCAAGAATCCCGTCATTCGCTATCTGCACGACACGATCACGAAATTGAATCCCGAGCCGCACCGGCGGGTGTTTCTCAAGCCGTTCATGCGCGACCAGACAGCCGAGTTTTGTTCTTCGTGTCACAAAGTGCACCTCGACGTGCCGGTCAATGGCTATCGCTGGATCCGCGGCTTCAACGAATATGACAACTGGCAGGCCAGCGGAGTTTCCGGGCAGGGCGCGCGCTCCTTCTACTACCCGCCGAAGCCGCAGCAATGCGCCGATTGCCACATGCCGCTTGAGCCTTCGAACGATCGGGGAAATGTTGCCGGCAAAGTCCATTCGCATCGTTTCCTGGCGGCCAACACGGCTTTGCCCACCGCGAATGAAGATGCCGTGCAGTTAAAGAAAACCGAAGATTTTCTGTCTAGCGGAGCGTTGACCGTCGATATCTTTGCGCTCTCGCCTGCTGCTCCCGTGAAGAAGTCTGAGGTCTCAACGCAGCATGAGATCGCGACAACCTTTGCCGTGGGAGAAGAAGCGGAAGCCAAGTCAACGCCAGCAAGCAACGCCGAAGCAACTCCCGTGACCGCGCCGCTGGATCGCGTGCATCCCATGGTTCGACGCGGAGATTCTGTCCGTGTGGACGTTGTCGTACGTACAGAACGTGTCGGCCACTTTTTCCCCGGAGGCACGGTGGATGCCTACGACACCTGGCTCGAACTAAAGGCCGTCGACGATCGGGGGCAGACAGTCTTCTGGAGTGGCATGGTCGAGGACAACGGCAAGGGACCAGTTGAAAAAGGCGCACACTTCTATCGCTCGCTTCAGATCGATGCCCATGGCAATCCCATCAATAAGCGCAATGCCTGGGCCACGCGCTCGGTTGTATATGTACGTCTGATTCCGCCGGGGGGGGCCGATACAGTTCACTTCCGTATGAAGATTCCGCCGAAGACAGGGAATAAGATCACGCTGACCGCCCGCCTCTGCTATCGCAAGTTCTCGTGGTGGGGGACTCAGTTTGCATTTGCCGGCCAGCCCGATCCCGCCGCGCACGCGTCAGCCGTCGCTCCCGGCTACGACGACAGAAGGTTTTTCCTGAACGCGCCGCTGAATGGCGTCTCCGCCAAAGAAGGAAAGATTCCCGACGTTCCAATTGTCGCGCTCGCCGAAAATCAGGTCACGCTCGATGTGCTGTCCGCGAACGCGCCAGCACCAAAGCCAGCCACGGAACTCACAAAGGAGGACTGGCAGCGCTGGAACGACTACGGCATCGGCCTGCTGCTGCAAGGCAACCTAAAAGCGGCCCAATCGGCGTTCGAGAAAGTGACGGAGGTTGATCCTCAGAATCCCGACGGCTGGGTCAACATCGGACGTGCCGCGCTACAGGAAGGCGATGTGTCCCGCGCCCGCACCGTCCTTGAAAAAGCGCTGGCCATCGACCCCCAGCTAGCGCGAGCCAACTTCTTCTATGCATCGCTGATGAAGACCGCCGGCGATTACGATCAGGCTGCTGCGCATCTACGGATCGTGCTTGCGCAATATCCGCGAGACCGTGTCGCGCTCAATAATCTCGGCCGAGTCCTCTTCCTGCAAAGAAAATACGCCGATGCCGTGAAGGTCTTGCAGCGGGCTCTCGCCGTCGATCCCGAGGATTTGCAGGCTCACTACAATCTCATGCTCTGCTACAACGGCCTGGGCGACGACAAAATGGCCAAGGCGCATCAGGTGCGCTATCTGCGTTTCAAAGCCGATGAGTCGTCGCAAGCGATCACAGGCCCCTACCGCCAACTTCATCCCGGGGACAACAACGAGCGCCAGAACATCCACGAGCACGTGTCGGTGCCGCTGCCGATTTTCGGTGCGAATGGAGGGACGCCCGTCCATGCTGGGCGCAGCCCCGCTACAAAGATCGCCGCTGCATCAGTCGGAGCATCCAAGTGACTGCTAGCCAGGATTCCCAACTCACCACCGGGCACCCAAGATACAGAGAGGACTTGTTTTATAAAAGACTTCTCCGTGCCTCCGTGTCTCCGTGGTGGATTGTGGTCTTTCTATTGGCTGCAACAATCGCCGCCCCCGCTCAAATTGCGTTCCGCGACATCGCCGCGCAGGCGGGCATCCGCTTCACCCACAACAACGGAGCCGTCGGCAAAAAGTGGCTGCCGGAAACCATGGGTCCGGGCTGCGCGTTTATTGACTACGACAACGATGGTTGGCCCGACATTCTTCTAGTCAACGGCGCGGACTGGCCCGGCCAGCCAACGCGTTTCCAAAAAACCGGCGCGACAACCCTGAAGCTTTACCACAACAATCGCGACGGTACTTTTGCGGACGTGACGCGCAAAGCTGGACTGGCCGTCTCCTTCTTCGGCATGGGAGTCGCGGTCGGCGACTACGACAACGACGGTTTCGACGACATCTTTATTACTGCCGTTGGCCAAAGCCATCTCTTCCACAACAACGGCAACGGAACTTTCACCGATGTAACCAAAGCGGCGGGCCTGTGGGGGCCGAGCGAGTTCTCAACCAGCGCCGCTTGGGTTGACTACGACCGCGACGGCAAACTCGATCTCGTGGTCGCCAACTATGTACAGTGGTCCGCGCAATCCGATCTCTACTGCACGCTCGACGGCGTGCACAAGTCTTACTGCACGCCAGAATCGTACAAGGGCGTTTCCATCCGCTTATGGCACAACCTCGGCAACGGCCACTTCGAAGACGCCACGCAGAAAGCCGGGTTGTACGACTCAAGTTCCAAAAGCCTCGGCATCGCGATTCTCGACGCCAACAACGATGGCTGGCCCGACATCCTCGTCTCCAATGACACGCAGCCGAACAAGCTGTACGTGAACAAGAAGAACGGCACCTTCGAAGAGCGCGCCGTGCCTGCGGGCATAGCGTTCAGCGAAGAGGGAGTGGCGCGCGCCGGCATGGGCGTCGATGCCGCGGATTACGACCGCTCCGGCCGGTCGAGCGTGATCATCACGAACTTTTCCAACCAGATGCTTTCGCTCTATCACAACGAGGGCAACGGCCTTTTTGTGGATGTCGCGCCCAGTTCCGAAGTCGGCCATGCCACGCTGCTCACACTTGGTTTCGGTTGTTTTTTCTTCGATTATGACAACGACGGCTGGCCCGATATTTTCGTCGCCGACGGCCACATCGAAAACGATATCGAGCGTGTGCAGAAGCGCGTGAGCTACGCCGAGCCGCCGCATTTGTTTCGCAATCTCGGCAATGGGAAGTTTGAAGAGGTCACCGCGAAAGTGGGGACCGCCTTTGCCGAGCCAAAAGTAGCGCGGGGCGCAGCTAATGCCGACATCAACAACGACGG
The DNA here is from genome assembly GCA_963804075.1 of uncultured Acidobacteriaceae bacterium. Lineage (GTDB taxonomy): Bacteria > Acidobacteriota > Terriglobia > Terriglobales > Acidobacteriaceae > Acidiflorens. The sequence continues at coordinate 17,134 of CAWDPB010000047.1, forward strand.
CGCGCTCGATCTTCTGATAACCACGAACGGCGGCTCGCCGCATCTTTATCGCAACGAAGGCGGCACGAATCAAAGTCTGCGCGTGAAGCTGGTGGGAACAAAGTCGAATCGCGACGGCATTGGCGCAGTCGTGCGCATAACCACCGGTGGAGAGAAGCAGTGGCAGCTGTTGCGCTCCGGCTCCAGCTATTTGTCGTCGAGCGAACTGGTCCTGACCTTCGGCTTGGGCGCAAAGACGAAAGCAGATGCCGTCGAAATCGATTGGCCAAGCGGCCAGATAGACAAACTCCCCAACATCGCCGCCGGGCAGACAATTACGATTCAGGAAGGCAAGGGCATAGTCAATTCGGTGCCCTACTCAAGAAAATAGCAATCGGGCATGTGCTGAGGAGTCTCTCGCTCTCGCAAGCCCTCAACTTGTGTCATCCTGAGCGCAGCAGGAACATCACGAAGTGTGTTCCTGGCGGAGTCGAAGGACCCTACTCGCCATACTAAATAACGTGGCAGCAGGGAATTCCGGCCGCGACGTTTGACCATGACGACAACCTCAAAATGCATGCTCGCGCTTTCCGCCCTTATAACGATTGCCGTTTTCGTATTCCTCGGCGCAATCTCCCGCGCCCGATCCCGCCGAAGCCGCGCGCCTCAACAATCTCGGCGTCGCCTACATGAATCAGCAGGCATTTGAAAAAGCGCTGAAGATGTTCGACCAAGCCGCGGCCAAAGACCCAGCTCTGAAGATCGCAACGCTGAATCGCGGCGTGGCCCTGCTGAATTTGCAAAAGCTTGACGATGCGAAGGCGGTTCTCGAAAAAGCCACCAAAGACGATCCCACGACGCGCACGCCTGGTTCAACCTCGGCCTGTACTACAAGAATTCCTCCAGCCCCGAAGCCGCGCTCGACGCCTTCCGGCGGGTCACGGAAATCGATGCCAACGATGCGGACAGCTGGTATTTCCTGGGATCAACTTATTCGCAGCTAAAGAAATTTCCCGAAGCGATTGCCGCTTTCGAGCGGGCGCTGAAGATCGATCCGCTGCATGCCTCAGCGCAGTTCGGGTTGGCGCGGGCATATCAGCAGTCCGGCCAGACCGATCTGGCCCACGAGGCGATGAAGAGATTTCAGTACGTGACGCAGAGCAAGCTGGGTCGCGCCAATCAGCCTGGCGTACGGGGAGCAAGGGAAGTATTCGCGCTGGAAGAATCTCCGATGGCGGCGCAGAAAGTGCCGGCGCAGATTGACGTGAGGTTTGTGGATGTGACGGCGGAGGCAGGGATTATTTCGAATCCTCGAGGTCACGACTTTCATCGCGCAGCGAGGTCTGGATTGAATTTGGCCCGGGCGCATGTTTTCTGGATTTGATAGGGACGGCCGGATTGACTTGTTCGTTGCGGATAATGGCCCGCGTGGTGGGATGGCTCTTTACCACAATGTTGGTGGCAAGTTCGAGGATGTCACGGCGACTGCTGGGCTCGATCCCACGGTTCGCGGAGTGGGCTGTACGGCGGGGGACTACGACAATGACGGCGCCGAAGATCTTGCGGTGAGCCGGGAGCGGGATGGCCTTGCGCTTTTCCACAACGAAAAAAACGGAACCTTTAAGGATATGACTGAGGCGTCCGGGATCGGCCGAGAGTCAGTGATTAAGGCCGACGGCGAAAATGCTGGCCTCACCTTCATTGACTATGACCACGATGGCGACGTTGATCTCTACGTCAGCCGCTACTATTCCGACCTCAGGCGTTCTAAGGCGGCGCCCAGCCCAAATCTGATGTTGAGAAACAACGGCAATGGAACTTTTACGGATGTCACCGATAAGGTGGGATTGACTACGGATGATATAAGTTTGAGCGTGGTCGGTACCGATATTAACAATGATCGTGCCGTAGATGTCGTTGTCAGTGGAGGTTACTCACCGGTTCTTTTTGTCAATCCCAGAGAGGGTAGATTTCTGCAACGTTCGTGGACGCCCGTAATCTCTGCGCATACCAAGGGGGTGGCGGTCCTCGATTTCGATCACGACGGGTGGATGGATTTGGCGATTACGAAATCGAAAGTGTCCAACATCACTCTGTGGCGAAACAACCTGGGCAAAGGTTTCGAGCAGGTGCCGCTTCCGAATGTCGATTGGGTTCGCGCTTATGGAATCGTCGCCTTTGATTACGACAACGACGGCTGGGTTGATCTGGCTGCGGTTGGCGAGACTAAGGATGGGCGCGGCGAGGTTCGGCTGTTTCGCAATCTGGGGCCAGACGGGTGGAAGGATGTTACGGCCGACGTTGGACTCGACAAAATTCAACTTAAGAATCCGCGCGCGATTATCGCCGGGGATTATGACAATGACGGCGCGGTCGATCTGCTGATCACGCAGAATCATGGGCCGGCTGTGCTGCTGCGCAATGTCGGCGGGAACAAGAATAATTCTTTGCGGTTGGCGCTGAAGGGATTGAACGATAACAAGTCGGCAATTGGAACTAAGGTTGAGGTTTTTTCGGATGGCATCCGGCAGAAGTTTGAGGTTTATGGGTCGTCCGGCTACCTCGG